>DDBP01000209.1 GCA_002332795.1 Anaerolineales bacterium UBA2029
CAGCGCGTGATCGGGCAATGTCCAGCCGCCGCGCAGCGTGCGCGCCGTCGCCAGACCGGCCAGCACGCAGGTCGCGGCTATTGTCGTCGTGAAATAGCTGTCGCCCGCGCCCCATTTGCCAGAAAGTACCGTGCTCAGCCCGGCCATCACCCACCATAGGGTATAGAGTGAGAGACGCGCGAAATACAGTTCGTAGAGAGCGAACAACGCCGCGGGCAGGATGAGCGCGCCGTGCAGACGCAACCACTGACGCAGCAGCCCCACATACTGCGCCGGATAATACTCATTTACGTTGGCGGCGATGACGTTCGTCCACCACTGACCGTCCGTCGCCCAGTTGATCCACAGGAACAACCCTCCTCCAACGGCGGCAAAGGCCGCGCCCCACATCAGGCACCGTCGCGGGTTGCGCAGGAAGAGAAAGACGAATACGGCCAGGCAGGTCGCGATGGCGTGCTGCTTGGTGTAGCCCGCCGCCAGCAACAGAAGCAGCCCCAGCGCCATCCTGCGACGACCCTGCCGGTCGTCGGTCAGCGCCGGTGCCGGAGCGAGCACCATCACTGCCAGCGTCTCGAACATGACCATCGTCATGTGCTGGCGGAACAGCGGACCGATGTGATAGACGTAGTTGGAAGCCAGGAACGTCAGCCCGGCCAGCACCGCCACCAGGCGCTGCCGCTCTTCCCGGTACACGATTGCGCCGATGGCCGTCGCGGTGATCAGCGTGCCCACGAATCCCGCCAGCCGCCCGTACCAGTATTCCGGGCCAAAGACCCAGGCAAACGGCACCAACAGGACGTGAAACAGTGGCGGATAGTTGCTGGCGTAGAAGGGATACACCTCATTGTCGCGGTAGGGCCATTCCCCCTTGCTGAACAGGATCGTGTCCACCAGTTCAAACCCTTCGCCCTGATCGTAGTCGAAGGGGAAACGCATCAACCCTATGGCGTAATGGACGTAGACGGCCAGATGACCGAGCAGTAAGATCAGCGCCAGTCCCATCAGGGCGCGATGAACGGTGCGGCTCAGAGCGAGTTCCGTCGGATGCATCAGGCGTTCTGCGATCATCGGCGTCCCCTAGGCGGGCATGTCGCCCAGCGGCAACAGGGTCAGCCCGACCAGCGCACTGACCACCCCTCCCATCGCGCCGGACACCTGCACCAGGCGCGGCCCCTGACCGACGAAAGAAAGCAGCGCGACCAGCAACGCTATAAGTCCAATCCCCAGGAGCAGCGTTCCGAGCTGCCGCTTGGAAACCGTGTAATCTTTTGCCAGAAACCTGCGCAGCATTCGTTTTCCCCTCCTCCAGGCCAACCAGTATAGCGCAGAGTTGAGGACAATGCGGCGTTTTTGGGCAAGAGCCGCCGCGTGCGCAACTCAACCAGGGGCGACTGCGTATAAGCGTGTAGATAAGTGTGGAAACTGACGCGACAATCAAGCTGCGACCCTGTGTGACTGCTACCAGGCAGGAGAAACCACGTGAACGATCAGGAACCAATTATCCCTGCCGAACCGCCGGCAGATCATTCTGTGGAAGGCGACGCCGAACCCATTCCGCCTCATCTGCGCCAGGCTGTGGCCGATCTGGCCCGTCGCGTCGAACAAGACGCAGGCGGTGACGAGGAGGTGGTGCGCGAATACGAGGAGCGCTACTACGGCAGCGTACGCAGTCGCCTGGCTGCGCCAGGTGAGGAGCCGGTCGAAGGAGTGCGCACCCCCGCCAGGACCAAACGCTCGCCCTCCTTCAGCCGGGTCACGGAAAACGAGCGCAAGTGGGCCGCGCTGGCCCACGCCAGCACCTTGCTGACCGCGCTGGTGGCGCTGGTCAGCGGTGGACTGGGTGTGTTGCTCACCATGCTCATCCCGGTCTTCATCTACTTTTCGTTCCGCAAGCGCTCGGAATATGTGGCTTTCCATGCCCTGCAAGCGTTCGCGATCCAACTGGTCGGCACGGTTGGCTGGCTGGCGCTGGTCGTTGTGGGCACCATAGTGGGGGTGGCCCTGCTGTTCGTCTCGATCATTCTGATGCTCGTGCTGGTGGGTTTCGTGCTGGTTCCCATCGTGATCCTGGCCTACATCGTGTTCATCCTGGCCTCGCTGGCGTTGCCGCTGGGCATGGTCATCTATGCCGTCATCGCTGCTGTGGAGACCTGGAACGGGCACAACTATCGCTACCCCTACATTGCCCGCTGGGTCGAACATCAGCTATACGGAGACTCCCACGCCTGGGCATGAAACAGCGCCCAAACGCATCGCGAATGACGGTTGTCACGGTCTGGCCGCGCTGTATAATGAATAGCTCAGCCAGCAGGAGTATAGACCGTGGCAACCGTTGCTGTTTCATCTTTCACCTTCACCAGCCATCATCCCACTGAGACCCAAGCGCTGGGAGCGTCGCTGGGAGCATTGTTGCGCCCCGGTGACGTGATCTGCCTTTCGGGCGATCTGGGCGCGGGCAAGACCGCTTTCACTCAGGGCATCGGGCGCGGCTGGGGTGCGCTCGAACCGGTCACCAGCCCCACCTTTGTGCTCATTCACGAGCATCGCCGCGATGCCGACCATGCCGTCCTCTATCACGTGGATTGTTACCGCCTGCACGGTCCCTCCGATGCCTGGGGCATTGGCCTGGAAGACCTGTGGCACGGCGAAGGCTTCGTGGTGATCGAGTGGCCGGAGAATATCCAGGCCGCCTTGCCGACGGAGCATCTGTGGGTGACTTTCGCTATCGTGGGCGAACAGGAGCGGCAGCTTACCTTCGAGGCCAGAGGCGAACGCTACCAATCTCTGCTGAGCGCTCTGCGCGCCCGCCTGCCCCAAACGACCAACCCCTGAGGAGGCGCTGGCGTTGATCCTGGCCATTGACACCGCGACGCGCTTTGTCAGCCTGGCGCTGCACGACGGCAAGCGCCTGTTGCTGGAATCGACCTGGCTGACGGCCAACAACCATTCTACAGAACTTCCACCAGCCATTCGTGCTGCTTTCGCGCAGTTGCGGCTCACGCCTGCCAGCCTGCAAGCGGTGGCCGTAGCCCAGGGACCCGGTTCCTTCACCGGCCTGCGGATTGGCATGGGCGTGGCCAAAGGTATTGCCCTGGCGCAGGGAATCCCGCTGGTGGCCGTGCCCACGTTGGAGATCGTAGCAGCGGCGGTTCCGCCCGCCCCGCATCCCCTGATCGCCCTGGTGCAGGCCGGGCGAGGACGGGTGTGCGCCCAGACTTTCCGGCACCAGGACGGCGGCTGGTTGGCCCAGAACCCTCCGCAGATCACCGACTGGCAGAGCCTGTTCGCTGCCGTCAGTGAGAGCGCTCTTGTCGCAGGGGAGGTAGACGAACAAGGCTACGTCGCACTGGCAGCCAGTCACGCGCCTGTGCACGTGCTGCCCGCTGCGGTCAGTCTGCGCCGCGCCGGATACCTGGCGCAGGTCGCCTGGGCGCGGCTGATAGCCGGTCAGACGGACGACCCGCATACCGTCGTCCCCATTTACCTGCATCAGCCGGGAGTCCCCCATCCATGATGCTCCAGGTGATCGTGCGCCCCATGCGGCTGAGCGACATTGAGCAGGTCGTGCAGATAGACCGGCTTTCGTTCAGCACCCCCTGGTCGGCCAATGCCTATCGCTTCGAACTGACCAACCGCGACACCTCGCACCTGGTCGTGTTGGAACTCGCCTCACCCGCCAGCCATCCAGCACTGCGCTGGCGCTGGTTGCCGCGTCTCTTTGCCCGGCAGACCCCCGCCGGAAAACTGGTCGGCTATGGGGGCTGCTGGCTGATCGCCGGCGAGGCCCATATCAGCACGATCGCCGTGCATCCGGATTTCCGCGGCCAAGGGCTGGGCGAGCTGTTGTTGGCCAGTATGCTCAAACGCGCTATCCTGCTGCATGGCGAGTATTCGGTGCTGGAGGTACGCGAGAGCAACGTCACCGCCCAGGCGCTCTACCACAAATACGA
Organism: Anaerolineales bacterium UBA2029; assembly: GCA_002332795.1. Classification (GTDB taxonomy): domain Bacteria; phylum Chloroflexota; class Anaerolineae; order Aggregatilineales; family Aggregatilineaceae; genus UBA2029. The sequence goes on from DDBP01000209.1 coordinate 3,951, forward strand.
GTACCGGGTCATAGGGCGTCGCCGGCACTACTATCGCGACGATGGCGAAGACGCGCTGCTCATGGAAGCCCGTCCCCTCGACGCCGCCTATGCGCAACGCCTGGAAACGCGCTGGCAAGCGCTTGCCAGCCGCATTCAGTTCGACGATCAGTTCACCCATGCTTACGAGCCAGAGAGGAGTTTCCTGTGAGCGATACCCTGAGCCTGGAAGAACGGCGGGCCGCTCTTGAGCAGATCGCCCAGGAAATACGCGCCTGCCAGGCCTGCCCGCTCCATAGCGCCCGCACGCGCGTAGTGCCGGGAGCAGGACGTCCCGACGCCGAAATCCTGTTCATCGGCGAAGCGCCGGGCTATCACGAAGATCAACAGGGGCTGCCCTTCGTCGGCGCGTCGGGCAAGTACCTGGGCGAATTGCTGGCCATGATCGGCCTGACCCGCAATGACGTGTTCATCACCAATGTGGTGAAGTGCCGTCCGCCCGGAAACCGCGACCCGCTGCCCACAGAAATTGACACCTGCGTCAAAACCTATCTCAACCGTCAGATCGAGATCATCCGCCCCAAGATCATTGTGACGCTGGGGCGCTTCAGCATGGCGCTGTTCTTCCCGCCGACGGCGCGCATCACCAAGGTGCATGGGCAGCCGCGCCGTGCCGACGGGCGCATCTACTATCCGGTGTTTCACCCGGCAGCCGTGCTGCGCAACATGAATCTGCGCCCGGCCATGGAAGCCGACTTCCGCCGTATGCTCGACCTGCTCAAGGAGGTCGAGGCCACCAGTAACAACACGCACGACGAACCCCCGCCAAAACAGCTCAGCCTGTTCTAAGCGCACAGCGGGGAGTATAATGGCGCTTCACGGAGCAGTTAGCGCCGGGACAACCTGGCGCTGTTTTGTGTCACGCGAGCCGCTACGGTATACTCCCGCCCGACTGAGACACGGCCAGGGCGGCACCATGGCGGGCGAGAGCCGTGACGATGGATAGACAGTGGACATGACCGATTTCTTCCCTGTGATGATCGCGGGCTTTGCGGCAGCCGTAGGCTTCACGCCGATCACCCGCCGCCTGGCCTTTCACTTCGGCGTGCTCGATCAGCCGAGTGCGCGCAAAGTGCATCAGCGCCCCACCCCGTTGCTGGGCGGTCTGGCGATCTACGGCGCCTTGGTGCTGGCGTTGGTCTTCTTCAGCCCACCGTTCTACCTGGTGGAGTTTGGCGCGATCCTGGCGGGTACTACTTGGCTGGTGCTGGTCGGCTTTGTGGACGACCGCCAGGGCATGTCCCCCCTGGTCAAGATGGGAGGGCAGCTTGTCGCCGCCGCGGTGCTGATCGCCGCCGGTATCCATGTGCGCATCTTTGACAGCGACATCCTCAACGTCGCCCTGACGCTGTTCTGGATCGTCGGTATCACCAACGCGCTCAACTTCCAGGACAACATGGACGGTCTGGCCGCGGGGATCACGGCGATCGCCTCGCTCTTCTTCTTCGCCATGGCGGTGCGCGAGGAACTCAGCCTGGTCAGCAGCCTGGCAGCGGCTCTGGCGGGCGCGTCGGTCGGCTTCCTGCTCTACAACTTCAACCCGGCAACTACCTTCATGGGCGACATGGGCAGCATGGTGCTGGGCTTCCTGCTCGCCGTGCTGGCTATCAAGCTGGACTTCCGGGTGCCCGACGAGCGTCAGGTGATCACCTGGATGGTGCCAGTCGTGGTGCTGGGCCTGCCCATCTTCGACACCACGCTGGTCGTCTTCACCCGGCTGCGCGAGCACCGGTCGCCCATGCAGGGTGGTAAGGATCACACCTCGCACCGCCTGGTCAGCCTGGGGTTGAGTCAGCGGGCCGCCGTGCTCACCCTCTATGCGGTCAGCGTCGCTTTGGGGCTGGTCGGTGTCGCGCTTTCTACGGCCAGCATCGAGGGGGGGCTGCGCATCGGCGCGGGCGTCGGCCTGGTAGCCGTAGCTGCCTTTCTGTTCCTGGAACGCACCTACATTCGCAGCAAGCGCGCCCCGTGAGCGTTTGCGCACCTGGGGAGGGACGTATGGAGATTCGCCCAACGACCTATCTGGTCACTGGCGGCGCAGGGTTCATCGGCTCGCATATCGTGGACGCGCTGGTGCGCGATGGGCACCGCGTGCGTGTCATGGACAACTTTTCTACCGGCAAACGCGAGAATCTGGCCTTATCACGCGACTATATCGAGCTGTTCGAAGCGAGCATCACCGACCGCGCTGCTCTGGACGAAGCCATGCAGGGCGTGGACTACGTGCTGCATCTGGCCGCGCTGGCCTCTGTCCCCCGCTCCGTAGACGACCCCCTGAGCTGTCACGAGCACAACGTCACTGGCACGCTCAATGTGTTGCTGGCCGCGCGCGATGCGGGCGTGCGCCGCGTCGTCTATGCTGGTTCGTCTTCAGCCTATGGTGATGTCGAGAGCGACTTCAAGGCCGAGGACATGTTGCCGCAGCCGCTTTCCCCGTATGCGGCAGCCAAGCTGGCAGGCGAGCATTACTGTCAGGCGGTGGCCTCAGTCTATGGTCTGGAAACCGTGACGGTGCGCTACTTCAACGTCTTCGGCCCGCGCCAAGACCCCCTTTCGACCTACGCCGCCGTGATCCCCAAGTTCGTCACAGCCATGCTGCGCGGCGATCCGCCCCGCGTGGAAGGCGACGGCCTGCAGACGCGCGACTTCACCTACATTGACAACGTCGTGCACGGCACGCTGCTCGCCTGTCACACGCCGGGGATTTCGGGAGAAGTCTTCAACATCGCCTGCGGCGGACAGATCAGCCTGCTGGAGATGATTGACATCCTCAACGAGCTATTGGGCACGACCATCGAGCCGGTCTTCGTGGCTCCGCGTCCCGGTGACGTGCGCCATTCGCGCGCATCTATTGACAAGGCACGCGCCCGTCTGGGGTATGAACCCCTGATCTCATTTTCCGAAGGGCTGGCGCGCACCCTGGCCTGGTACCGGACGCAGATGCCCGTCTGATCTGCCCGCCAATGAGCAGCATACGTGTTGTTCACCTGTCCAAGGTCACTGGCATCGCCGGCTCAGAGAACCATCTGCTCGCCCTGTTGCCGGGATTGCGCAACCGGGGCATTGATGCCCGTCTGTGGCTACTGGTCGAACCAGGAAAACCCGTGAATGAGCTATTCGCTCAGGCCAGCGCGCTGGGTATCCCGACAACCCGTCTGACCATTCACCACGACGTGGACATCACCCTGGTCTGGCGGCTGGCGCGCCTGCTGCGCCGGGAGCGTCCGGCCATCGTGCACACCCATCTGATTCACGCCGACCTGTACGGCACGGTTGCCGCCCGACTGGCCGGTGTGTCTCGCGTGATCAGTTCTCGCCACAATGACGATCGCTTTCGCTACCGTCTGCCTGTGCGCCTGCTCAACCGGATGCTGTGGCGCTGGACGGACGGGGGCATTGCCATCTCGCATGCCATTCGCGACTTCTCCATCCGCATTGAAGGCGCACCCGCCGGGCGCATTCACACCATCCATTACGGTCTCGATCCGGCGACCGTGCCCCCCTTGCCAGCCGCCCGGCACGAATTGCGGGCGAGTCTGGGGTTGTCCGATGAGGCGGTGCTGATCGGTTCGGTCTGCCGCCTGGTCGAGCAGAAAGGCCTGAGTTACGCACTGCGTGGCTTCGCCACGATCGCAGGGGAGTTTCCACAGGCGCACTACGTCATCGCTGGAGACGGCCCGCTGCGTCAGTCACTGCAGCGCGAAGCAGAAGCGCTGGGAATTGCGGGACGAGTGCATTTCCTGGGCTGGAGACACGACGCCTACGCCGTTTTCGCCGGGCTGGACATCTTCCTGGCCCCGTCATTGTGGGAAGGCTTCGGCCTGGTGCTGCTGGAAGCGATGGCCTATCGCCTGCCAGTCGTCAGCACCAGAGTCAGCGCCATCCCGGAGATTGTGCTCGACGGTGAAACTGGCTGGCTGGTACCCCCTAGAGATGCCAGCGCGCTGGCAGAGACGCTCCGCGCAGCATTGACCGACCCTGTCGAGCGGCAACGACGCGGCGCATCTGGCCGTCTGCGGCTCGAAGCCCACTTCACCGTCGCCGGTATGGTCGAGCGTACCCTGGCCCTGTATCAGCACGTGCTTGGGCAAAACTGAAGTCTGTTGAACGCCGAGGTCTCAACCTCATGAGCGAACATCGCCCGATCCGCGTCATGCACGTCATCGCCCGGCTGAACGTTGGGGGACCAGCGCTGCAGGTGATCCTGCTCGCTTCCCGTATGACACCGCCCGCTTTCGAGAGCACGCTGGTGAGTGGCCGGGTGAGTTCTCACGAAGGCGATATGGCCTACCTGGCCGAGACATACGGTATCGAGCCAATCTACGTCCCGGAGCTGGGGCGCGAACTCTCGCCCATGCGGGATATGATCACCCTGATCAAACTGTGGCGACTGATGCGCCGCCTGCGCCCAGAGGTGGTGCACACGCACACCGCGAAGGCGGGCTTCGTGGGTCGAGTGGCGGCCTGGCTGGCGCGGGTGCCTGTACGGGTACACACTTTTCACGGACACGTCTTTCACGGCTATTTTGGCCCCCGCAAGACGGCGTTCTTTCTGTGGCTGGAACGCCTGACCGCGCGCATCACCGATCGCCTGATCGCCGTCAGCCCTCTGCTCAAGGAAGAACTGGCCACCGCCTATCGCATCGCGCCCGCGGACAGGATCGCCGTCGCCCCAGAAGGCCCCGATCTGTCGCGGTATCTCGAAACCCCGCGGCACCTGGGCGCATTCCGCCGCCAATATGACCTGCCCGCCGATGCACCACTGGTGGGCATCGTGGGGCGGCTGGTGCCGATCAAGAACCATGCCCTGTTTCTGCAGGCAGCACAGCGCGTGAGACAGTCGCACCCGGATGTACACTTCGTTATCATCGGCGACGGGGAACTGCGCGACTCACTGGTCGCCCAGGCCCAGGAATTGGGGCTGGCCGATGCAGTGACTTTCACCGGCTTCCTGCGCGACCTGTGCCCCGTCTACAGCGACCTCGACCTGGTAGTGATCTCGTCCAACAATGAGGGCACACCGGTTTCTATCATCGAGGCGCTGGCAGCCGGTGTGCCTGTGGTGTCTACCGCCGTGGGAGGTGTCCCCGATCTGCTGGATGGCGGACGGCTGGGCACTCTGGTTCCTCCCGGCGACGCCGATGCCCTGGCCCAGGCCATGGTGACTGTTCTGAGCACCCCTGCCGCGAATCAGCATGATCTCCGGCAAAGCGTCGCTGATCAGTTTGGGATCGACCGTCTGGTGAGCGACCTCAGCGCGCTCTACCGCGATCTGCTGGCCAGCAAGCGAGGCTACCGACCATGAATGCCTCGTCAGCCCCCGAAGCCACGACTTACCGGCTGGCGCTGGGCGGCTGTCTGGTCATTGGGCTGATCGCCGTCTACTTCTTCACTTTCAACGGCTACGCGATCAGCCGCGACGAATGGTTTCTCCTGGACGCCACAGAGAGCCTGGCGCGGCGCGGCACACTGGCGCAGAACTATCAGTTCGATGCCTACCCGCCGCTGTCGCTGGCGGAGGTATCGCCGCCCCCCGCTGACTTCGAGCCGCTGCAACCCGCCCTGGCCGCACCGCTCTTCTTGATCGCCCAGACTCTGCCAGCCGTCGGCCTGGCGCATACGGTGTGGCTGTTCAACATCCTGGTCACCGCACTGACGGCAGGCACGCTCTATGCCTATGGGCTGGCGCTGGGTTACCGGGCGCGCGCGGCAGTGCTGGCAGCGCTGGCCTTCGGTGTAGGGACGATTGCCTGGCCCTATAGCCGCACCTTCTTCCGCGAACCGCTGTTCGCCTGGTTGAGCCTGTGCAGCGCCTATATGGCGCTGCGCACCCGACAGCGGCTCTCCGCGGGGAAACCCGCCCTGTGGCACGCTGTCGCCAGCGCAGGAATGATCGCGCTGACGCTGTTCGCCAAAGAAGCTGCGTTGTTGCTGCTACCCGCCGTGCTGCTGGAAGCCTTGCCCGCCCGACTGGGGCGTCTGCGCCCAACCCGGCGGCAGGCCATCGCCCTCGCGGTGACTGGTCTGGTTGCCATCGCAATGGGCAGCATCGTCCTCAACGCCGATACGCTCTTTGGCCTGTCCAACCGCTATGCCTTCGTGCACCGGCTGCGACAGGTCCGCGCTCATCTGCCCGATCTGGGCGAAGGCGTGCTGGGCTACCTGGTCAGTCCAGGGCGTAGCCTGTGGCTCTTCTCGCCGATACTGCTGCTCGGTGTGGCCAGGTGGCCCCTTCTGGCCCGCCAGGGTCGCTGGCGGCAGATCGCAGTGCCGCTGCTAGCCCTGGTGAGCATGGTCGTCGGCTACGCTGCCGTACGCGGTGCCGATCAGTGGCATGGCGGGCGGGGCTGGGGGCCGCGCTACATGGTGCCGCTGACGCCCTTTCTGGCACTGTGGCTGCTTCCCGTGAGCGAAGCGCTGACCGCGCGAGGGGCATCCCGCCGGGCGCAGATCGGCGCGCTGCTGCTGCTGGCTCTGAGCGTGGCCGTACAACTGCTAGGCGTTTCCGTCCCCCTGGACGCCTACGATCGCACTCTCGCCAGCCAGACTCCGCCAATCGTCGCCTGGGAAGAAGGGGTCTGGTCGCCGCGCTGGTCTCAACCCTGGGTCTCGGCCCAGTTGATCGGGGAGGTTAAGCCCGACATCGCCTGGCGATACGCCGCAGGCCGCGAAGCCTGGCTATTGCCTGGCCTGAGCGCAACTCTCGCACTTGCCGCCCTGGTGGGGGCAGCACGGCTGATCCGTCGCCAGAGCCTCAGCCGGCGCAAGGCAGCTATGAGCATCGGCGTACTGCTCCTCAGCACAGGGCTGGTGCTCTTGGGCGGACTCTATGGCATCCGCCGCGATCCGCGCTACTACGGAGACTTTGCCCCGGCGCGGGCGTTGCTGGCCGCCCTGCAACGCGAAGCTCACGATGACGACGTGATCTTGCTCAACAACAGCACCTATACCGCCTTCTTCATGAACTACTACAAGCGCTCCGCCCCCACCGTCTACACGCTGCCTCCTGCCCCTGGCGAACGCTACAGCCCAGAACAGACGCCCGAACTGACCTCCAGCAATCCGGACGAATTGATCCAGTACTCTTCAGCGCTGATCGCCGGCGCGCTGGCGCAGGATCACGACCGACTGTGGCTGGTGTTGGAAAGCAGCCGCGCCATGCCCTGGTCGGTGCGTCCGCTTGAACACTATCTGGCGCGCCACGCTTTCCCTGTGCGAGAGATCGCCCCCACCGACCTGGCCCGCGCCGTGCTGTTCGACCTCACCGCCGCGCCGCCGCCCACCCTGGCCGCCTGGCCCGACCACCTCACAGACGTACATTTCGGCGAAAGCGTCCGTCTGACCGGCTTCGATCTGCCAGGTCATGGTCTGGCCCGCGCCGGGGACACGCTGGCTGTCTCCCTGCTGTGGCAGGCTACCGCGCCCATCGAACAAGACTACACGGTCGCGCTGTTGCTGCTCTCTCCCGATGGCAGGCTGGTGGCACAACGCGATGCTCTGCCGGTCAACGGTTTTGCGCCCATGTCTACCTGGAGGCCGGGAACGCTGATCCGCGACAATCACGGCATCGCCCTGCCCGCTGACCTACCCGCCGGAACCTACGAGCTTTGGCTGGCCGTCTACTGGTGGCAGACGCCCGGCGACCGCCTGCCGGTGACGGACAGCGCCGGTGCCTCTTTGGGCGATCACGCGGTGCTGGCGACCATCGCCGTGCGC
>DDBP01000065.1 GCA_002332795.1 Anaerolineales bacterium UBA2029
GCGCGAAAGTTCATAACGGCCTCTAGAAGCAAGGAAGGCTCCCACTCTGTGCCTGGCTGTGGCACGAGATGGGCAGCGGAGCAGTTGATGAGCACGATTCTGGTCGCAGAAGACGAAGCGCACATTCTGTTCCTCATTCAGCGTCGGCTGGAATCTGCCGGGCATAAGGTCGTTCCCTTTGGGGACGGCCTGCAGGCGCTCGAATATGCCCTGGAACACCGCCCAGACCTGTTGTTGCTGGACATCATGTTGCCGGGCATGGATGGCCTGGAGATCTGTCGGCGCGTCAAGGCCGCCTACGACCACGAAGCGCCGCCGATTGTGTTGATCTCGGCTCGCGGGCAGCAGAGCGACATCGAGGCCGGGCTGGCCGCTGGTGCGGACGAGTACATCATCAAACCCTTCTCCCCCCGCCTGCTGCTGGATACCGTCGAAGCCATGCTCTGACGCTGCGACGGGACGCTTGGCGTTAAGTTGTCTGACAAATGTTAGCGTTTTGTCAAAACAGCCCAATATTTCTAATAATCATCTTCTTTTTAATGGCGAATGTAACGTTAGTAGCTTATGATAAGGGTGCATTTGAGTTGGAAATGCTCCCGGCCCAAATCCCGCTTACCCAAGAGCATCTCTTCCCCACCCCGTCCAACTCAAATGCAAGGACCGCTTCGTCGGTCCTTCTTTTTTTCCGGCGACCAGCGTACAACCGGTGATCGCCGCGGCGCGCCTCAGCGGATGCTCACGGTGCCCAGCACCAGGTACGTTGTGGCTGACTCAGCGCTGCTCTCGACGGGCAGCGGTTGTCCGTCCCCCCACCAGTACACCTTGACCCCCAGGGTGTAATCTCCGGCGGAGAGCTTCGCGGGCAGGGGCAGGTGATGCATATCGAAATAGAGCGCCTGCGGTGCCCAACCTGAGGTCGGCGCATGGCCATCGAGCGGGGGGCCGTCGTGCTGAGCGATCAGCGCTCCGGCACTGTCCAGCAGAAACACGGATACGCTGTAGTCGAGCGGCGGGGTTTGCTGCGCCGTCCACCACAGCGCGACGGAGATCGTGCCGCCAGTCGTGGCAGAGGCGGGCGCGTGAACGCGGTGCAGGGCGAACAGATCGCCGAAGGTCGCCAGGGTGCTGGCAGGGCGGCGGTCGAAGCGCAGGCTGTAGATGGGCGTGCCCAGGTGATCCACGGCCAGCGTCGCCGTGCGCTCCAGGCCCGCCTGCGCGATCAGGCTGCCGTATTCGTTCAGCGGCGCGTCGCCCCAGCAGATCAACCAGAAGGAGTCCTGGTGCTGGAGATAGTCCAGCAGGGTTGGCAGGAAGAATTCGCGATACTCCGCGCGCCATTCGCGCAGGGAGACACGCGGCGTCGCCGGCCCTAACTGACGATCGAGATAATAACGTGCCGGGAAATCGCCCACCCACACATCCATCAGCACCGGCTCGTCGGCCACGTAATGCGCGCTGACGTTGCCCACGACGGCCCGCCAGTCCGGATAATGGCGGCGAGCGTCTACCGTGCTCAGCGCGACGGTCATCAACAGGACGATCATGAAGGCGCGCGCCAGGCGGGGCAGGTTGCTCAGGCCGTGCCCGGCCAGGACGGCCAGCGCGGGCGTGAGAATCAGGAAGTTGCGCACGGTGAGGAATTGCCGCCGCTCGTTGATCGCCACGATCAGGCCGGCGATCACCACGATCTGCAGAGCAGGATAGAGCACCGGCCACAGCGGGCGCAGGCGCAGCGTCGGGCGGGGCGCAGCGTCACCGCGCGGCCAGCTCAGCCAGACCAGCCCCAGCAGGATCAGGCTCCCCAGCAAAGCGTACTGATGGCCGAGTAGCGTGTCGCGCACCAGGCGGAAAGTCTCCGGGCTGTTGGGCAGAGAATTCTGGTAATAGAGGGGGTTGTCCCAGCGGACGCGGTTCTGCTCGATCATCACCGGTAGCCAGGGCAGGAAGCCCAGCCCTACCGCTCCCAGCAACAACACGCCTTCGGCCAGCCTGCGCCACGGTCGGCGGGCGAGCAGCAGATGCAGCCCCTGCACTCCCAGCACATACAGGCCCAGGTAGTGCGTGTAGAGCATCCCCAGCGACGCCAGCACGTACGCGGCGCGGTTGAGGCGCGTCGGACGCCGCCACCAACGGGCATAGGCCGCGCTGGAAAGCACGACGAAGGTCAGCAGCAGGCTGTAGTGACGCACTTCCTGCGCCAGGTCAATGGGCAGGTCGGCCAGAGCCAGCAACAGAGCGGCCAGCATGCCCGCCAGAGGGGAGAACAACGCCCGTCCCAGTTGACAGGTGCCCGCCACGGCGATCACGCCTGCCAGCACGCCCAGGTAACGATCGGCGAACTCGCTGTCGCCTGCCGCCGTCCGCCATAGTCGCAGCAGCATGAAATAGAAGGGGGGATGCTGATCGTCGGCCAGGGTGCGCACCACGTCGTCCAGCCCTGGGCCGGCGCTGAGGAGCATCGTCCAGCCCTCGTCTTCCCACAGGCTACGCACCTCCAGATCGTGCGTGCGCAGCACCCAGCCGAGCAGCAGAATGGCTGTCAGCCAGACGAGACACACACCCTGGCAGGCGCGCACAGCAAGGGGAGGATGCTTCATGGGGCGGGTCTCCTTCGGCTCTGTGCGTTCATCCCAAGCTCCGGCGCTGCCGGACTATTCAATCCTCTCACTTCCCTCCCACTTCAGCACCACCATGCCCAGCGGCGGGATGGTCAGGCTAAGGCTCTGTGGCCTCTGCGCTCTCGGTGATGAGTACTGCCCAAACCAGAAATACGCCCTGCTTGTCAGGGTGCGTGCAAAATGTGTCAGGTAGTTTGCCGCGCTCTGCCACCCCTCATCCCTCATTCCCCTCTCCGTAAAGGCACTTTTTGACTGCCCCATTGTGATGTATACTATAAGTAATCCGTGTCAACGGAGCTGGATCGCCCGCATGGGCGAGCGTAAGGGAGCCTGGAAACAGGCTTTCTTATTTTCACAACGGCTTTGGGAAAAGTACAAAACCATATCCCTCTACCTGGCCATCATATAAGTGACTATTGAATTTTGACCGAGCCACCTCCATCAACCGGTGTCCAAAAGTAGTGGGACCTGGCTCTGCCAAGCCGTACTGATGCAGTACCCACAATTTGACTGGATAGGCCAGCATGTCGGCTAACTGCAAGCCCGCAATGTTGGCACGCTTGTCTTTTAGCTTCAATTGTCGGGATGAAAGCGCTGCCTGAAACGCATTGGCTCTCGTCATCCAGACTCCCCCTTCGTAGATGCGAATATAGGACTCGGCCAGCAGACGATCTTCCTTTCCGCCACGGGCTTCTGCCATCACATCGCCAACACGATTGATGTGGTTTAGGTACCCCACGTAGCGCTGCAGCAAGAAACCCAACGCCAGGTGATAGGGGTGCGCTGCGGCATTTCCATAAGCCGATTTCAACGCCTGCTTATCAATCACGACAACCACCATCTTGAACTGAGCTTGTTGGATGAGTTGAAGCAAATCGGCGTCGAAGGCTTTACGTTTCCCTTCGTCTCTGAGAATTTTGAACGCACGCCGCGCATTAACCATGTCCTCGCGGTGTAGAATAACGGGTTCGTCCGGGTGATGGGGTAAGTGATTGTACTTCAACGCCTCAAGTGCTTGATGGAAACGCACATAATCTGGGTTGCGAAACCAGCATCCCAGCAATGCCAGGAAGCGATGCGACAATTCTTGAGTCTCGCGGAAAACATGATCGCCCGACTCGTCTAGATACAGCCTGTAGCGATCCTCAAAACTGCTCGGACGCGACGATGGATTGGCATCGCTCATGCGAAGTACAGCTCTTGTTGACAAAGAAACGAGGCGCATGCGCCCCTCAGCAGCACAAGGGAGTCTACTCCCCCTCCCACTTCAGCACCACCATGCCCAGCGGCGGGATGGTCAGGCTAAGGCTCTGTGGCCAGCGGTGCCAGGGAACAGGATCGGTGCTCTTGCCACCCAGGTTGCCCACATTGCCCCCGCCATAGACGCCCGCGTCGCTGTTGAGCAGTTCGCGGTAGAAGCCAGGGCGTGGAACGCCGACCCGGTAGTCGTGACGCGGCACAGGTGTGAAATTGAGCGCCACCACCAGGAAGTCGGAGCGATCGGCGGCATAGCGCAGGTAGGTGTAGACGCTCTGCTCGGCGTCGTTGGCCTCGATCCACTCGAACCCCGCCGGGTCGAAGTCCTGCTGCCACAGGGCGGGCTGCGTCCGGTAGAAGTGATTCAGGTCGCGCGCCCAACGCTGCAACCCCTGATGCGTGGGGAACTGCTCGACCAGGTGCCAGTCCAGGCTGCGCGTCTCGCTCCACTCGCGCCACTGCCCAAACTCCTGTCCCATGAACAGCAGTTTCTTACCCGGATGCGTCGCCTGATAGCCGAGCAGCAGGCGCAGCGTGGCGAACTTCTGCCACCAGTCGCCGGGAATCTTGCTGATCAGCGAGCCTTTCATATGCACGACCTCGTCGTGCGACAGCGACAACACGAAGTTCTCGCTGAAGGCGTACATCAACGAGAAGGTCAACAGGTGATGGTGCCAGCGCCGGTAGATCGGGTCTTTGCTGATGTATTCCAGCGTGTCGTGCATCCAGCCCATGTTCCACTTCAGCGTGAAGCCCAGCCCGCCCAGGTAGGTCGGGCGCGACACCATCGGCCACGCCGTGGACTCCTCGGCGATGGTCACGCAGCCGGGACATTGACTGTGTACCTCGACGTTGACCTCTTGCAGAAAGCGGATCGCCGCCAGGTTCTCGTTGCCGCCGTATTCGTTGGGCACCCACTCGCCCGCCTTGCGCCCGAAGTCCAGATAGATCATCGAGGACACGGCGTCCACGCGCAGGCCATCGGCGTGATACTTCTTCAGCCAGAACAGGGCGTTGCTGATCAGGAAGTTGCGCACCTCGTTGCGGGCGTAGTTGAAAATATACGTGCCCCAGTGCGGATGCTCGCCCTGGCGCGGGTCGGCATGCTCGTACAGATGCGTGCCGTCGAAGAACGACAGCCCGTGCCCGTCTTTGGGGAAATGCGCCGGCACCCAGTCCAGGATGACGCCGATGCCGTGCTGATGGCACTGATCGATCAGGTACATCAGGTCGAGCGGCGAGCCGTAGCGACTGGTCGCCGCGTAGTAACCGGTCACCTGGTAGCCCCAGGACATATCCAGCGGGTGCTCGGCGACGGGCATCAGCTCGATGTGCGTATAGCCCATCTCCTTGACGTAGGGCACCAGCGTTTCGGCCAGCTCGCGATAGGTCAACCATTCCAGGCCATTGTTCTTGCGCCGCCACGATCCCAGGTGCACTTCGTAGATGCTCATCGGCGTGCGCAGCGGGTCGCGACTGCCGCGCGCGGCCATCCATTCGCCATCGCCCCACTGGTAACGATCCAGGTCAACGACGATAGAGGCCGTGCGCGGGCGCATTTCCTGAAAGAAACCATAGGGATCGGTCTTCTGCGCCTGAAAGCCGTTGAAGCGCGAGCGCAGATCGAACTTGTACATGGCCCCTTCGCCCACACCAGGGATGAACAATTCCCAGATGCCCGCGTCCACGTGCAGGCGCATGGGATGCACGCGCGCGTCCCAGCCGTTGAAGTCGCCGATCACGCTCACCCGGTAGGCGTTGGGTGCCCAGACGGCGAAGTGCACGCCGCGCACCCCCTCTATCTCGCGCACGTGCGCGCCCAGCTTCTCATAGCTGCTGAAGTGCCGCCCCTCGCTCAGCAGATACAGGTCGTAGTCCGTCAGCAGTGGACCGAAGCGATAGGGGTCGCCGAAGGTTTCCTGCCGCCCATCGTGCGTCTGCGCCACGAAGTGATAGGGTGGGCCGGGCCATACCTCGTTCAGCAGAACGGCGAAAAGACCGCCTTCGTGCAGGCGCGTCATGGGCACCTGCGCCCCGCTGCGCTCGTTCACCAGGGTCAGCGCTGCCGCCGTCGGGCGGAAGGCGCGCACTACCGTCTGACCTTCTCCCGCCGAATGCGGGCCAAGCACGGCGAAAGGATCGCCGTGATCGCCATTCAACAGCGCATGCAGGGCGTCGGGGTGAAGCTCAAGGGTCATGTGGGGAATGCTCCACACTCAGGTAGGGACGGACGGTGTGCCGCCAGTATACCCTTGTGGACAGTCAGTGGGTAGAGCGGGGTGCATTCGGATTTGGGGGCAGATTTCATCGCGGAGTTCGCAGGGTCACAGCAGTGAACTCACGTAAGCCACCTGGAGAGACGGGGCATCTCGCCCTGCTTGACCTCACCCCCGCCCGGCGCTAACGCCCCTCGTCGCCCCCTCTCCATGCATGGCTGAGGAATCGTTTTTCGCTTTGACCGGCCCGTGCTAGAATGAGTGCACGCTTTACCCGGAAAGGATGAGGCGAGTGATGGTTGCTGGCGGGGGCTTCTGCGACCGACACGGTCCCTTCGATCCACCCCATCAGACCTGCCCCTACTGTGTGCTGGAAGAAGCGCAACGGCGCGCCTATGGACCGCCGGCGAGCAGCACGTCCCGGCATGCGGAATTGACTGGCGCGTCTGCGGCCCCCTCCGATAGCCCGCAACTCACCGAGGCCATCCCCGACGAGCGCGCGCAGGAGGTGCCCGCAGCCTCACCCGCCCCGCCTGCTCCGCTGGGCTGGCTGATTGTCAAAGCGCCCCTCGAAAAACGCGGTACGATTATCCCCGTGCAGGCCAATCAGATCATCGGGCGCGAAGGAGACATCCGCTGGGACGACCCGCGCCTGTCACGCCATCATGCCCGCGTGACGCTCGAACCGCCCGCCGACGCGCCTGAGGAACCGCCGGTCTTTCACCTGTGGCCGTTCGGGACCACCAATCCGGTCTTCATCAACGGGCAGGAGATTCGGGGCGCGACTCCTCTGCACGAAAACGACGAGATTCGCCTGGGCGACACTCTGTTCGTGTTCAAGATGTTGCTGGACTGAGGGGCAGAGACTATGGCTGAGACAAACGCTGCGCCGCTGAACGTCAGCGTGGCCATGTACACCGACGCCGGCAAGGAACGCGCAGACAACCTGGACGCCATCGGCAACTACGTGCCCGATGACCCGCTGGTGCTGGGCCGTTTGGGACAGCTTTTCGTGCTGGCCGACGCCTCGCCCGACCTGGAACGCGGCGATCTGGCCAGTCAGTACGCCGTCAGCACCATCCTCAGCAGCTACTACGAACAGCCAGAAGGCGCGCCCGCCGAGCGGTTGGCCCGCGCCATTGCCGAGGCCAACAACGTCATCTTCGCCGAAGCCATTGAGTCCGGCCTGGAGATGGGCACGGCGGTGCTGAGCGCCGTTGTGCGCGGCAACGAGTTGATCATCGGTAGCGTGGGCGACTGCCCGGCCTTCCTCATCCGCGATGGCGCGCCGCGCCGCCTGACGCCGGAACCGCCCGCGGCGGTGCTGGCCGTGGAACAGCCCGCGCGCCTGCTGGGCGTCAGTCATTCGGCGCGGGTGGACATCATCAGCGGGCGGGTGCGGTCGGGCGACTGTGTGGTGCTGGGCAGCGCCAGCCTGACTCGCTCAGTGACGCCCGAAGAGATCGCGCAGATGGTCGGTGAGCAGGCCGGGCAACAGGCCGCCGAGGCGTTGGTCACCCTGGCCAATGAACGCGACGGCGACGACGATGTGTCGGTCATTGTCTTGCAGCTCAGTTCCGATCTGCTGCTGGCACAGTTGCCCCCCATCCCCGATCCTATGCAGGCATGGGGCCTGCCGCGCCGCGCGCGCCGGACACGCGCCGTTGAGACGATCGCTGAACAGGAAGAAGCGGACGAACGCCTGGAACAGGCGCAGCAGATGTTGCGGGCCGCGTGGCAGACTGTGCGCGGCAACACCCTGCTGGCCATCGGCAGCATGGTCGTGGCGCTGGTGCTGTTCGGCGCGTTCATTCTGGCGCTGTCCGGTCTGGGGGGTGAAGAGGAAGCCAAACCAACGCCCATCCCGCCCGCCGACCTGACCGTCACCGCCGAGATCGGCACGCGGGCCGCAGCGCAGGCCATCGCCCAGGCCACGGCGGATGCGGCGCTGGCAGCGACGCAGGCAGAAATTGCCCGCCTGACGCTGACGCCGCCCACGCCCGTCCCCACCAGCGGGCCGCAGATGGAAAGCGGGTTGTGGTTCCGCGTGCTGGAAGGCGATCCTATCCCCGCTTACGACGCGCCCAGCATCTCTGGCCAGCGCCTGACCGATCTGGAGCCGGGCAGCACCTATCGCGTCTCCGGCGTAAATCGGGAAGCGCAGTCTGGTCCGTGGTACCAGGTGGTGGACAATCTGGGCGAGGAAGTACGCTGGGTGAACGGGCCGAGCCTGCACGCGCGCATCGTGGCAGTGAACGATGCCGGCGACCCCCTGCCGCCTGACCAGCAACCACTCGACGTGCCACCGCCCGGCGAAGCCCGTCAGAGAGCGCCGACTCCTTCGCCGCGCCCGCTGTCTCCGTCGCCAACCCTGGCCGAGTCCGTCATGCCAGGAACGCCCGGTGTAGCCACTCCGTCCACCTCACCGACGGCGACCTCCCGACCTGCGATCTCTTATGGCGTGGAGTCCTGGGAAGTGGGCAGGATGGTGGTGATGCGCGCTGACCTCAACCTGTGCCGCATCCCCGACGTGACCGCCTGCGATATCGGGCGGGCGGCGGCGGGGGAGATGGGCACCATCGTCGAAGGGCCGGTGCCAGCGGGCGAGCACTGGTGGTGGGAAGTGGAATTCCAGGACGGACGCGCGGGCTGGATCGCGCAGGTGTTGCTCGGCACGCCGTAGCGCCCGCCTCAGCCCTCCACGCGGAAGATGAGCACCGTGTCGCCGATGGTGATGCGGTCGCCGTTGTGCAGGCGTTGCGCAAGCACTCGTTCGCCATTGATCCACGTGCCCTGGGCGCTCTGCTGATCCTGCACGAAAAACGCTCCCTGCGCAAAGCGGATCATGAAGTGCCGCCGCGACACTTTGGGGTCAGGAATCTGGACATCACAGACCGTCGAGCGGCCCACCAGCGTATCGGCCTTCTGCAGCCAGAAGCGCTGTCCGCCCAGCGCCCCGCCGACGCCTTCCAGCCAGGCACGTGGCATGTTGGCCGGACGGGACACCGCGCCAGGGGAGTAGGCCGGGGCGGCCTGCGGCATCACGCGCGGTTGCGGGGGCGGGGCAGTCGCAGCAGGCGGAGGCATGGCCGGGCGCGGTGGGGCAGCGGTCAGCGAAGCGCCACAGCGCCCGCAGACGGTGACCCCTGGCAAGTTGCCCGCTCCACAGCGCGGGCAGATGACCGTGCCCGTCATCGGCGCGCGATAGGGCGGTTCGGCGGGAGCGCGGCTGGCACGTAGATAGATCACCAGCAGGGCGATGCCCGCTGCGAATGCCATGAATGCCCCCAGCGCGACTACCAGCAGAATCAGCAGTTCCACGGACGCAACCTTCCCCGTCTTGCTCCAGTGCGCGTTGCTACAGTATACGGCGTCGCCCTACTGACCGGCAACAGATTGGATAATGCGGATTATGTTGAAAATAACCCCCATGGTTTCTCGGATAGAAAAATGTCGTGGACTAAAGAAATCAGATAATGACAATCAATACACACCAGTAGCCGAGTGCAGACTCTGTTACCGGACATCACAATCCAGGTCAGCATGAACGGCGTGCGCAACTGCTACGATAATGCACCGATGGAAAGCTTCGTCGGCACTTTGAAGACTGAGTGTGCGGGTGCCCTCTTTGCCACGCGGGCTAAGGTCATAGTGTTTGGTTATTATCGTCCAGGTGCTATTCCTGGCGACATAGGGAAACGTCTTCTTTTTTCGTTTTGCACTCCTATAGCCGTGCGGTATAATTACCATAGCATTTATATAGAATAAACGAGAGTGAATTGTATGACAATCTACTTTGGGCCATCGCGTTTGCAGTGGCATTACGATAATCAGGGATATTATGCTTACATTCTGCTAAACTCTTCTAAGGCTGAGTGGGAAGAAGTCCAGGGCCTGTTAAAGCAGAATCAGCTTTGTGTCTTACTGGCTGGACCAAGTCATCGACCAGCGAGTAATGGTAGACAGTATGACTGGTACATCCGAATAAGTGATAAGGATGGGAAACATCCTTCTTTTAGCATAGTTAAACAGATTCTCACTGACTATGAAACGGCCAGATATCAGGAATTTCATCGCAAGAGTGAAGAATTCCAGAATCTGAGAACGTCCTTAGATGAGAAACAGCGCCAACTTGACCGCACGATTGAACAATTAGAACTGAGCCGAAAGCAATATCAGAAACTGGAAAAAATTTACCAGCGGACTCAGAAGACCCTGGAAGAATACCAAAGAAAGTCAGCAGATTTAGAAAAGCAATTGCTCCAAATTCAAGAGTCCAGTCTTAAACAAGAAGAAATCGAGCAAATTCACAGCACATATAAGCAGAGAATTCGAGAACTCGAGCAAGAGCTAGAACAGAAACAACAGGAACTAAAGGAATATGTCGAGACTTTTGATCCCGAGCTTCAGAAAAAGCAACAAAGAATCGAAGAACTTGAACGTCAAATAGTAGATCTGCAAAACAAGAACGCCTCACTAGAAAACGAAAAGGACACTTTGATCGATCAGTATCGCAGCCAACAGGAAGAGAGACAAAGCACAGATAACTTAGGAGAAAAAGATCCAAGATATTTCTTTCAGGCTATGCTTAGTGTTTTTTTGCCACAAATTGAGTTTCTTCGTGGAACAACCGAAATACTCTGGCAAGAAATACAGGACCCCCTTGATGTTTTTCGAAATTTGCGACACCCGGACCAGTACTTTCAAGACATGAAGATAATCCAAAAACTCAAGGATAAAGAAGGAATGCGCTGGAGAGAAAAACATATTGAAGGTGATTGGCGGTTATATATGAGACGTAAACATGATTCCGTATATCAAGTATTTATTGGACACAAAAAGACGCAAAAAACTGACGTTGATTGGTTGGGGCGTCAATAACATCTTCAGAACCAGATTGAATCCACTGCAATTTCTTGCAAGTCTCGCGCCAGTGTCGATAGTGCTGGGGAAGATGCAACTTCCCCTTTTTAGCAGCCACAGCCCCCTCCGCTTTCTCCCGCGTTCGCTCTTACCCTATAATAGAGGCATAGCGCAGCCCCAGAACCGGGAGAAATGCCCTCATGGACCCCGTACAGGCCCTGGCTATCCTGTCGCTCGGCGCGTTCGTCACCGTGCTGGTCACGGCGATCTTCTACGTCTTCACTGTACGCCCGCGCCTGCTCGAACCGGTATCCCTGGCGAGCGTCGGCCTGCTCGACGAGACGCTGCGCGACGAGTTGCTGGAACAGCGCGCGCAGGTGCAGGCGCTCAACGAGGCGCTGCGTCAGCACGCCGCCCAACTGGAGACAGCCGCGCGGAGCAGCGGTGAGGAGGTCTACGCTGGTCTACGCGAGATGCTGGTTGCGCAGCGTGACGCCATAGACGCCCTGCAGACCTTGCTGATCGCCCAGGGGCAGCGCCTGGACGGTCAGGACGAACGCCTGGCGCGGCTGGAGAGCATGGTTGTGGCGAGCCAGGCGTCAACGGCCCTGGATGAGCGCCTGGCCCGCCTGGAAGGCCTGCTGACCGCTCACCCGACCCCCGCCCGCGCCGACGACGCCTCGCCCGTGAGCAGCCTGTTGCAGCAGCAGGCCGAGCGTCTGTTGAGCCTCAGTCAGCGGCTCGACGAATGGGTGATGGGGCGCAGCCGCGATCACGCGCAACTCGCCGAGCACGCCCGCGTGCTGGCCGAGCTGGATCGCGAAATGGCCGCGCACGCCAGCATCCTGCATCGCCTGGACGAGCGAGTCGGCGAGCACACCACCCTGCTGCTGACAGAAGCCGCCGAACGCCGCCAACAGGCGTCTCTGCTCGACCGCGTCGCCCGGCAGGTGGGGCAACTGGTGCAGATGGTGGGGCAACTGGGCGCGGTGCCGCTGCGCCCTGGCCAGGATCGCCTGACCGATATTCGCGGCATCGGCCCGGTCTACGCGGGACGGCTGTACAAGGCAGGAATACACACCTTCGCCCAACTGGCCGCCATGACGCCCGCGCAGGTCAAAGAACTGCTCGACGAACCCGCCTGGCGCCTGCGCTCGATTGATGTCGAAAGCTGGATTCGGCAGGCCGCCGAACGCGCCGCCGGTCAGAAAGACGAGGGCACGCCGTGAGCCTGGACTTCCGGCGAGCGCTGGTGCGCCGTCTGGATGTGTTGGTGCTGACAGGGCTGCTGCTCACATCGGGCGCAGCCGGCGTGCTGTTTGCGGCGCGTTTTTACAACGGGGAGGAGGGGACAGTCACGCCCGCCGAACTGTCGCCTACCGCTGCGAGCGCTGCGCGCGCCGCTGCCCCCTTGCCCATCGTGACCCCGCTCACCCTCGCCGACACCTACGCTGGACAGCCCCTGACTCTGCACGGGGCGGCCCGCCCCGGCGATGTCGTTCAGCTTTACGATCAGGGCGAGCTGATTGCCATCGCCGTCGCCGACGACAGCGGAGCCTGGGCGCTGACGTTGCCCGGCGGCCTGGACGAAGGCCCGCACGCGCTGACGGTACAGACCGTCGGCGCCGACGGCGGAGTGAGCCAGGCGGTGCCGGTCGCTTTTCTGGTCGCCGGGCTGCCGACGGCCACGCCGTCGCTCACCATCAGCCCGTCGCCAACCCCATCGCCCAGCGCGACAGATACCGCCACAGTCACGGCCTCCCCGACGGCAACCCTCACGCCGACTTTCACGGCCACCGCGACCGCTTCCTTCACGCCAGGCGCGACGGCCACGTTCACACCCTCACCGACTGCCACACCGACGGTCACGGCGACGCCCAGTGTCACGCCGACGGCGACCGCCACCCCTACGCTCACCTGGACGGCGACGCCTTCCGCCACAGCGACGCTCACGTCCACGCCCAGCGCGACGCCGAGCGCAACGGCGACTGCCAGCCGGACGCCCACGCCTCGCCCGACCCTGACTGCGACTCTCGCCGCTGTGAGGTTGCAGGCAACGGAGACGGCTACTGCTTTACCAACGTTCACTGCCACGCCGACGTTCACCCCCTCGCCCACCGTGACGCCGAGCGCCACGCCGACCCATACGCCGTCGCCGACGGTCACGCCGAGCGCGACGACCACCGCTTCGGCCACACCGTCGGCAACTCCGACCGTGACGGCGAGCGCCACCCCCTCGGCCACGCCGAC
>DDBP01000037.1 GCA_002332795.1 Anaerolineales bacterium UBA2029
AGTCGCTGACAATCTTTGCATGCATCCTTGGCACGGGGGTGCGCGCAAAGTATTCAAGACTATTGCTCCAAAACGCAAACACACCCCAACCGGTCCGGCGCGGCTCTTGACTTCTCCTGCACAAGCCCGTATGCTAGGCCCCAACGTTCCTGGTGGCCCATGTTTCCTGACGGTGTCGGCCCATGTCTCTTGCTGAGCGCATTCTGAACAAACTCGTTTTCCTCTACGGCCCCGACCGCGGCCAGACCTGCTTTCAGCAGTTGATGTCCCGCCTCGACGACTTCCGCACCCGCCATCCTGCACTCTCTGCCGAGCCGGTCGCCCCGCACGAGCGCTTCACCGAACGTGATGCCGTGCTGATCACCTATGGCGACTCGCTGCGCGCGGAGGGTGAGGCTCCCCTGCGGACGCTGCATCGTTTCCTGAAAGCGCGGCTGATGGGGGTGATCTCTACGGTGCACATCCTGCCTTTTTTTCCCTACTCGTCCGACGACGGCTTCTCGGTCATTGACTATCTGGCCGTCAACCCCGACCTGGGCACCTGGGACGACATCGCCCGCCTGCGGGGCGACTTCAAGCTGATGTTCGACGCGGTCATCAACCATATTTCGGCGCATAGCGCCTGGTTCCAGGGCTTTGTCAGCGGCGACCCGACCTACCGCGATTTCTTCATCACCGTAGACCCGACCACCGATCTGTCGAGCGTGGTGCGCCCGCGCACGCTGCCGCTGCTGACGCCGGTACAGACGGCGGAGGGCGTGCGTCACGTCTGGACGACGTTCAGCGCCGATCAGATCGATCTCAACTACGCCAACCCCGCCGTGTTGCTGCGCATCGTAGACGTGTTGTTGTTCTATGTGGCACAGGGAGCCGACCTGATTCGCCTGGATGCCATCGCCTACCTGTGGAAGCGCGTGGGCACCCCTTGCATTCACCTGCCAGAGACGCACGCCGTCGTGCGCCTGTTCCGCGACATCCTGGACTACGTCGCGCCCGCCGTAGCGTTGATCACCGAGACGAACGTCCCACACAAGGAGAACGTCTCCTACTTTGGCGACGGGACAGACGAAGCCCAACTGGTCTATCAGTTCGCCCTGCCGCCGCTGCTGGCGCATACTTTCGCCACCGGCGACGCCAGCGCCCTCAGCCGCTGGGCGGCGGGCCTGGAGAAGCTGTCCGACCAGACCAGCTATTTCAACTTCACCGCCTCGCACGACGGGATCGGCGTACGCCCGGTAGAGGGCATCCTGACGCCGGACGAGATCGCCGCGTTGGTGGAACGGGCGCGGGCACACGGCGGCGACGTGTCGTACAAGACCAACAGCGACGGCTCGCGCAGCCCCTACGAACTGAATATCAACTACTTCGACATGCTCTCCGATCCGCAGGGCGACGAGCCGCTTGCGCTGCAGGCGCGGCGTTTCCTGGCTGCGCAGGCCATCCAACTGGCCTTTGTCGGCGTGCCAGGCATCTACATTCACAGTCTGCTGGGATCGCGCAACTGGTACGAGGGAGTGACCCGCACCGGCATCCTGCGGGCGATCAACCGCGAGAAGCTGGCGTATGACGAGGTAGAGGCGGCGCTGTCCGACCCGACCTCGTTGCGCAGCCTGGTCTTCTACCCCTACCGCGAACTGCTCATCCGGCGCGCCGCCCAACGCGCTTTCCATCCCAACGGCCCGCAGCAGGTGTTGACGCTGCATCCAGCGGTCTTCGCGCTGCTGCGTACGTCACCGCAGGGGGACGAGCAGGTACTGGCGCTGACCAACGTCTCCGGTGAACCGGTCACCGTTGACCTGAGCGGCGTCGCCCTGGACGATGTGCGCGCGTTCCACGACGTGCTCAGCGGGCGGCAGGTCAGCGCGGGCGAGGCCCTGCGCCTGGAGCCATACGACGTGCTGTGGCTCAAAGCAGAACGATAAGCCGGAGGCGAGACGGCAGCCCGTCCCGCTGACGGTTGATGGCTGACCGCTGATTGCCTCCCTGGCAGGAGAGTACCTCATGCGCATTGGATTTGTCGCCACACGCATCGCCGGTACTGATGGCGTCTCGCTGGAGATCGCCAAGATCGCCACCGTCCTGGCGCGGATGGGCCACGAGACCTTCTATTGCGCCGGCGAACTGGGTGAGTACGCGCAGCCCGGCCTGGAAGTGCCCGCCTTTCACTTCCGCGACCCGGAAGCGATCGCCATTCACGACGAAGCTTTCAGCGGAGCGGAGGAGTCGCGCGAGCTGTATCAGCGCATTGCCAGGGCCGCCGCCCCGCTCAAAGAGAGCCTGTATGAATTCGTCGAGCGCTTCCGGCTCGACCTGCTGATCACACAGAACGCGCAGGCCATTCCCATGCAGATTCCGCTGGGCGTGGCGCTGCGCGATTTCATCGGCGAGACGCACATCCCGACCATCGGCCATCATCACGACTTCTACTGGGAGCGCGAACGCTTCCTGGTCAACCGCATCCCCGACATCCTGGCGACTGCTTTCCCCGCCGAGGGTACTTCGCTGCGCCATGTGGTGATCAGCACGGCCATGCAGCGCGAGCTATACCTGCGCCGCCGCCTGCCAGCGACCTACATCCCCAACGTGTTCGACTTTCGCAACCCGCCTCCGCCGCCGGACGACTACGCCCTGACCGTCCGCGAAGAACTGGGCATCGCCCCCGACGAACGGCTGATCCTGCAACCGACGCGCATCATTCGCCGCAAGAACATCGAGCGGGCCGTTGAACTGGTGCGGCAACTGAGCGAGCGCGACCCGCGCCATCGCTATGTGCTGGTGATCACCGGCTACGCGGGCGACGAAACCGACAGCTACTACGAGTGGCTGCTGGAGCAGGTGTGGCGGGCGGGCATCCGTGCTCTGTTCATTGGCGACCGCATCACCGAAAAGCGGGGCATGCAGGACGGGCGACGCACCTACACCCTGTGGGACATCTACCCGCACGCCGACTTTGTGACCTACCTGAGTTCGTATGAAGGCTTCGGCAATGCGCTGATCGAGACGCTCTACTTCCGCAAGCCGCTCATCGTCAACGCCTACATACCCTATCGCTCCGACATCAAACCAGCGGGCGTGCGCGCCGTCGAGATTCGCGAGGATGTGACGGCGGAGGCCGTCGGTCAGGTGCTGGCCCTGTTGGACGATCCGACAGCGGTCGCCGCGATGGTGGAACACAACTATCAGGTGGGGCTGCAACACTTCTCCTACGAAGTGTTGGAGGCCCGGCTGCGCACGCTGCTATAATCTACAAAATCGCATATAAGATCGCGCGAATCTCATAGATTCTCGATCCTGGAGCCTGCATGATTGCTGCGCTGCACTCCTTACGTCTCGCGGCGTTTCCGCTGGGCCTGGGCCTGACTTCGGTGCTGGTCAGCGGCACGCTCAACCGCGTGATGATCGTCGAGCTGGCGCTGCCCGCCGCCCTGGTGGGCCTCTTCCTGGCCCTTCCGGTGATCATTGCGCCCGCCCGCATCTGGCTGGGCTACCTGTCCGACGGACATCCCCTGCGAGGCAAGCGTCGCGAGCCATATATCGTGCTGGGGACCCTGGTTGCCGGGCTGGGTCTCAGCGGGGCGACACTGATCGCGCTCAAGCGGGCCGCTGTCGGACCGGTGTTGATCGGCGGCGGGACGCTGGCTTTCCTGGCCTTCGGCCTGGGGCATACGCTGGCCAGCAACACCTTCGAAGCGCTGCTGGCGGACAAATTCACTGGTGCGCAACGTCCGCGCGCGGTGACGCTGTTCAAGATCGCCATGTTCGGCGGCATCCTGGGCGGCGCACTGGGCCTGGGCGCGCTGCTCGATCCCTTCAGTCACGGGCGGCTGTTGGCCGTGGTCGGCGGGGTAGCGCTTGCCTACGCGGCGCTGGCAACCCTGGCCGTCGCGCGGCAGGAACCCGCCGTCCCACACCTGGCAACGGTGGCGCAGCGCGCAGCGAGTGAGCCGTTTCTGCGGGTGGTGCGCACCCTGGTGTGGAGCGATCCGCAGGCGCGGCGTTTCTTCGCCATCGTCGTCTTCAGCGTCCTGGGCACACTGGCGCAGGACGTGTTGCTGGAACCCTACGGCGCGCTGGTGCTGGGCATGAGCGTCGCGCAGACGACGCGCCTGACCGCCCTGTGGGGCACGGGCACGATCCTGGCCATGGCGCTGGCGGGCGTCTGGCTGATCGCTCGCTGGGGCTATCTGCCAGTGCTGCGCGTCGGGTTGGGGCTGAACGCGGCGGTCTTCGGGGGCATGCTGATGACGGGGGCGCTGGGTCAGGTCGCAGCCTTCCGCGCGCTGGTCTTGCTGCTGGGCGTGGGCACCGGCCTGTCCATGGCCGGGCTGCTGACCGCGGTGATCGAGTTCACCACCTTCGAGCGGGCGGGGTTGTTGATGGGCGTCTGGGGCACCGCGGCGGAACTGGGGCAGGCGAGCGGCGGCGTGCTGGGCGGGATGGTGGTAGACGGGGTGCGTCACCTCAGCGGAGGCAATGCGCTGCTGGCCTATGGCACGGTGTTCGTCCTGGAGAGCCTGCTGTTGCTGTTCACCCTGACGCTGACGCGCGGCTTGCGCGTGGGCGTCGCCCTCTCATCAGAGATGCGGGCGGCTGCTGCGCGGCACCTGTGGGAAGAATTCACCCCCGCCGGACGCTGACGGCTACGGATGCAGGAACAACACCGCAACCCCGGCCAGTGCCAGCGCTGTGCCGACGATGGCTCGCCGCGTGATGCGCTCCTTGAAGATCAGCCAGGCCAGGGGAATGAGCAGAATCGGCGGCAGACTCATCAGCGTCGAGGCAACGCCGACCGGCGCGTGCTGCACGGCGATCAGCGACAGCCAGACTCCCAGAAACGGCCCGGCGATGGCTCCTCCCACGATAAAGCGCACCGCTCCCGGATGAGCGCGCAGCACGTGCACCGTGTGCGCAGCCTGCCCGTTGAGCGCGGTGAAGGCCCAGATGGTCGTCGTCGCTGCGATCAGGCGGATGACGTTGCCAGAGAGCGCCGAGAAGTCCCCTGCCAGGCCCTGCTTCGACAGAATCAACCCCAGCGCCTGACCGAGCGCTCCCCCCAGTCCACAGAGCAGGCCCAGGGCGTACGTGCGCGGCGCGCGATCTACCGTGTGTTGGCCGTTGCGCCGGTCGGTGACCACCCAGGCAACGCCGCTCAGCGCCAGGGCGATGCCCAGCCCTTCCCAGCCGCTGATCGTCTCGCCCAGCAGAATCCACGCCAGCACCGCGCCGATCACTGGACTGAGCGCCATCAACAGCATGGACAGGCGCGGTCCGATCAGCACGAACGCCTGAAACAGCGCCGCGTCGCCCAGCACGAAGCCCACCAGGCCGGAGAGCGCCATCCAGCCCCAGCGCGAAAGCTCAGCGTCGAAGGGCCACGGCTGCCCCTGCGCGATCCAGTGCGCCCCGCTGACCATCACCAGGGCCAGCGCCAGGCGGGTGCGATTGACGATGGGCGAGCCAACCTGTCGCCCAGAGAGAGTGAAAAAGATAGATGTGAAGCTCCAGCAGACAGAAGTGAGCAGGCCGGCCAGTTCGCCGACGAAAGAAGACACGATGGGAACTCCCACAGGGTGCGCGATCACGCTACCAGGCCGCGCGCATTGTAGCGCAGCAGGCTGGCGGGCGTCTATAGCCGCTTTGCCCAAGGGCAGGGGACGAAGAACCCCGCGCATGGCGGGGTCCAATGAGGAAAGATGATGACAGACAGGTGATGAAGCCGACAGGACGATTGGGCTAGAGCGCCTCGATGATGTCGCTGTAGGTGTTGCGGACGCCGGGGCCGAGCACTACCAGCAGCGCGATCAGCACTACGGCGACAAAGATGAGCAACAGCGCGTACTCCACCAGCCCCTGCCCCCAGCAACGGCGGAGGGCTGGCGAGCGCGCCAGAAGCCAACACCAGCGGATCATAGCCGACCTCCTTTCCTGGATTGTGTCTTTCATTATAGTACAGAACCCGGCCCGCAGATCGAAATGTATAGAATCTGAAAGGGAAATTTCACTTTTTTCACGGGGTCGCGCGTTATTGCTTAAAAAAATCAATCAACGCCTTGAATTTATTGAGGTATTGATTGACTTTGTGCATGGAACCTGCTACTATCGAACCAAACCATGCAGCACGGATTGGACGCGGCTTCTGCGCATCCCGCTTCTGACGAGGCACACGCGCAGCCTGGATCGTCACACTGAGGATAGGTCTATGTACGATGTGCACTCTGTGCCCGGCAAGTGTCCGGTATGCGACGACACGATGATCATCACCCGCCTGTACTGCCCCAACTGCGACGTGACCCTCGAAGGGCGCTTCGCCCTGGGGCGGCTGGCCCGGCTGACCCCCGAACAACTGGAATTCGTAGAAGTCTTCCTGCGCTGCGACGGCAAGATAAAGCGCGTCGAGAGCGAACTGGGCGTTTCCTACCCCACGGTGCGCAACTGGCTCAACGAGATCATCGTTGCCCTGGGCTACGAAGCGCCCGGCGGCGAACTGGCCGAAGAAGTGACCGCCGAGCAACGCCGTCAGGTGCTCGACGATCTGGCTGCGGGCCGTATTTCGACCGATGAGGCGATCAAGCTGTTGCACGGCGATCTGAGCTAGAGGAGGAGACGCGATGCCTACTCGCAAAGAGATTCTGCAAATGCTGGCTGAGGGGACGATTGACGTCAACCGCGCGGCTGAACTGCTGAACGCCGCTCAAGAGGAGTCGCCGGAAGCACCGGCGGCAACAGTGACGCCCCCCGCCCCCGAAGAGTCGCCTGCGCCCGAAGCACTCGCCAAACCGAAGCGCGAGGGTCGCTGGCTGCGCATTCACGTCAGCGATCTGCGCACCGGGCGCAGCCGTGTGCGCGTCAACGTCCCGCTGGGGCTGGTGCGCTTCGGGCTGCGCATTGGGGCGCGCTTCACCGACGAACTCGACGAGGGCCTGGCCCGCGACGTGATCGCCGCCCTGGAAGAGGGGACCATTGACGGCACGCTGGTAGAAGTGGAAGACGAAGAGGACAACGAGCGCGTGCATATCTTCGTGGACTGAGCGCCCGTGCGCGCCAGGAGATAAGGAGCAAGCAGCCTATGAACCGTCATGAGTATGCCGGTGTGGATACGTCGGTGATCGTGCAGCAGGTCGGCGGCGATTTGCGCGTGCGCGCGCACGAAGACGACGTGCTGCTGGTGGATGGCGAACGGGTGCACGTGGAGCACCTGGGAGCCGGGCAGCCCTACCTGGTGCGCGCCGCCGGCGACGCCCGCCTGATCGTCCCCGATACGGTCCCGCTGGTGGTGCAGGCAGTCGGCGGCGATGCCAAGATCACCGATGTCGAGGCCGCCGTGGAAGTGGTGCGCGTGGGGGGCGACCTGTCGGTGCGCAACGCTGCCTCGGCCAGGGTCGGCCTGGTCGGCGGTGATGCGCGCATCAAACGGGTGAGCGGTGATGTGCGCGTAGAAGGCGTCGGCGGCGATGCCACTATCCGCGATGTAGACGGCTCACTGTGGGTGAGTCAGGTGGGGGCCGATCTCTACGTGCGCAACGTCCTGGGCGACTGTGTCGTGGAACGCACGGGGGCGGACCTGGTGCTGAGCCTGGAGTTCGCCCCGGACCGCGAGTACCGCTTCAGCGCGGGCGCGGACATTCTGTGCCGCGTGCATCCCGACAGCAATGTCACCTTCGAACTGCCCCCCCAAACGACTGTGCAACTCGACATCCCCGCTGATATGGTAGAAACCGACGAGCAGCATCGCATCGTGCTGGGCGACGGCAGCGCGCGCGTGATCATCAGCAGAGCCGACCGGCTGCGTCTGGTGGGCGAAGACGACGATTACATGGTTGACTTCAGCGTGCAGATCGAAGACGAACTGGAAGCGCGTCTGTCGTCGCTGGAAGAGAAGCTCACGCAGCACCTGGAAGGGCTAGACGAGCGCATTCAGGCGACTACCGTGCGCCTGAGTTCGCAGGCCGAGCGGATGGCCGAGCGCGCACAGCGGGAAGCCATGCGCGCCGCCGAGCAGCTACGCCGGTCAATTGGCCGCTGGGAGGACAAACCCAAGCGCGGCAAGGCCAAGCGAGGTCGCTTTGCCGTAGGCATGATGGAGGGGCGGCCCACCCCACCTCCGCCCCCGCGCGAGCCGGTCACTGAGCAGGAGCGGCTGATGATCCTCAAGATGGTGCAGGAGGGCAAGATCACCATCGAAGAGGCCGAAAAACTGCTTTCTGCGCTAGAATCGTGAACAGCACGGGCCTGGGCAGAGTGCACTAACAGTTGCTCTGCAGGTGGAGTGAGGATGGCCACAACGGGAGCGTTGGCCCAGCGAAGAACATTCACCGGGTTGCGTCCGGTGCACCCGCGCGCCGATCTGGTGGACATCGCCAACCTGATCGAAGTGTGCTTCGCGCCGACGCTCGACGCTGCCGGTCGCTCGGCCATTCAGGAGATGCGCGCGCTGGGGCGGGCCAGGGGTATCATGTGGCTGACCGCCCGCCTGGCGCGGGCGTTGCCGCCGCTCTACGGCTTCGTGTGGCTGGAGCACGGGCAACTGGTGGGCAACGTCAGTCTCACTCCGGCGGAACGCGGGGGCGGCTGGGTGATTGCCAACGTCGCCGTGTTGCCCGCCCATCGGCGACGGGGCATCGCCCGACGGCTGATGCAGGCAGCGCTGGATTTCGTCGCGCGGCGTCATACGTTTGCCGTGTTGCAGGTGGAGGCCGATAACGCCGCTGCGCGCGCGCTGTACACGAGCCTGGGGTTCCAGGAACAGCGGACGTTCACGACCTGGCGTTGCCCGGCCTATCAGCGACCGGCGCTGATCAGCCTGCCGCTGCCGCCGCTGCGCCCGCTCGTCCCCGCCGACGTGCCGGGCGTGACCGCGCTGGCAGCGCGCGTGCGTCCCAACGCGCGAGGCGGCCTGGGCTGGCTGCGACCGGTCAGCGAGGAAGCCTTTCGTCCGGCGCGGTTTGCCGCGCTGCGCTATGCCTTTGGCGGTGCGCGGGCCGCTACCTGGCTGCTGCCCGGCAGCGACGGGCAACCGGTCGCGGCACTCCGGCTGGAGATGCGCATCGGGGGCCTGGCACGCTCTTTCGATGCACTGATCGCGCCAGAGTATGCGGAACAGCTTGCCGCGCCGCTGATCGGCTTCGTGTTGCGGCGACTGGCAGGGCGCGAGCACGTCGTCGTCACCGAGCACCCCAGCGACGATGAGGCGATGAACGCCGCGCTGCGCGAACACTCTTTCCGTCCCGAACGGACGCTGGTGCATATGATCTGGAACGCGGGCAACGACGGGCACAGGACTCGCCGCCAAGGAGAAAGCGATTGATGACCACTGCCGAAGAACGGATGCGCATCCTGCAGATGATTCAGGAGGGCAAGATCACCGCCGAGGAAGGGGCGCGGCTGTTACAGGCGCTCAGCAAGGGGCGCCCCGCTGCACCGCCTCCGCCGCCCACCCGCGACCCACGCATGCTGCGCGTGCGCATCACCGATCTGAACACGGGCAAGACCAAGGTCAACGTCAATATCCCCATGAGCCTGGTGAACGTGGGCATCAAACTGGGCGCGCGTTTCACACCCAGCTCCGCCGACATTGACTATGACGAGATCGTCGAGGCTATCAAAGCCGGGGCCAGCGGCAGACTGGTAGATGTCGAAGACCTGGAGAGCGGCGAACACGTCGAGGTCTGGGTGGAATAAACGGGCAAACCCTGCAGCAGGTGAGGCCTTCGCCCCCTGTCCCCTCGCCCATGCGACTGTGTTGCGCGACGAGGGGTTTTTGTTTTCTCCCTTATACGCCTGCTCCTGCCGCACTTGTTGTCGCAGCCGGGCGCAGGTGAAGCCGGTGCGCTATAATCGGGCGTGAGACTCGTTCCAGCGGCGACAGAATCGCAGGGAAGTTCGCGCGTGCGACGTATCAACAACGGCGGGCCGGTGTTCTACCAGTTCGAGCAGTGGGCGGGCAGCGACCGCCTGGTGCACGGCGTCTTCACGCGCCTGGGCGGCGTGAGTCAGCCGCCGTGGGATACGCTCAACCTGGGCGGCACGGTGGGCGACGATCTGGCCGCCGTGCGCGAGAATCACCGGCGGGCCTACGCCGCGCTGGGACTGGACGAGAAGTACACCTGCACTGTCTGGCAGGTGCACAGCGCCGACACAGTGATTGCGCGCGCGCCTGTCCCTGGGCGACGCTGGCTGGCCCGTGCCGATGGCCTGGTCACCGACCGGCCTGGTCTGGCCCTGACCATGCGCTTTGCCGACTGTACGCCGGTCGTGCTCTACGATCCCGTTCACCATGTGATCGGGCTGGCGCACGCCGGCTGGCGGGGGACAGTGCTAGGCGCGGCGGTGAGCGTCCTGCAGACGATGATCGAGGCGTTCGGGGTGCGTCCGGCGGACGTGCAAGCGGCGATCGGTCCCAGCATCGGGCCGGAGCGCTATCAGGTGGGCGAGGAAGTCGTGACCGCCGTCGCGCGGGCGTTCGGCAGCACCGCAGGGCTGATACGTCGCGCCGCCGATGGCAGCGCCTATCTCGACTTGTGGGCGGCCAACCGGCTGGCGCTGGAACGAGCAGGCGTCGAGCAGATCGAGGTGGCCGGTATCTGCACCGCCACGCGCACCGACGAGTTCTACTCGCACCGGGCCGAGGGCGGGCGCACCGGTCGCTTTGGCGTGATTGTGGCGCTCAACGGAAGTTAGCGTATGGAAGCCATTCAGACCATCGCGGAACGGGTCGCGGTAGTGCGCGAGACGATCGCGGCGGCATGTCAGCGTGCCGGACGTTCGCCGGGCGACGTGACGCTGGTCGCCGTCAGCAAGACGCACCCTCCGGCGCTGATCCTGGAAGCGCTGGCAGCGGGCGTGCAGCATTTCGGAGAGAATCGCATCGAGGAAGCGCTGAGCAAGATCGTACAGGTCAACGCCGCCGCGCCGACGCCGGTGCAATGGCACATGGTCGGGCACGTGCAGAGCCGCAAAGCCCGTTTCGTGATCGGGCCATTCGCCCTGCTGCATTCGCTGGACAGCGTGCACCTGGCCGAACGCCTGAGCCACTACGCGCAGCTTGCCGGTCGCACGCTGGACGTGCTGCTGGAGATGAACGTCTCCGGCGAGGCCAGCAAAGAGGGCTGGGCGGCCTGGCGCTGGCGGGACGACCGAGCCTGTCGCCATGCCCTGTGGGAAGAAGTGGCGCAGGTGCTGGCGTTGCCGGGGCTGCGCGTGCGCGGGCTGATGACCATGGCTCCCATCGTCGCGGACATGGAGCAGGCCCGCCCGGTCTTCGCCGCACTGCGCGAGTTGCGCGATGCCCTGGCCGGCGATTTTCCCGCCGCAAGCTGGCATGAACTGAGTATGGGCATGACCGACGACTATCCGGTAGCCGTGGAAGAAGGGGCGACGATCGTGCGCATTGGCCGCGCCATCTTTGGCGAGCGCCGCTGAGGGAGAACCTTTACCGCAGAGAGCGCGGAGCACGCAGAGGATACACAGAGTGAGTAACAGGCCGTTATCAATCCCCTCTGTGCCTTGCTCCGTGTCCTCTGTGCTGAAGACTCACCCTGCGGCGGCGCGACAACGCGCTACAATCATGCGTAGTGGGAATCAAGATCGGAGATCGTGAGCCGGAGCGGGCCAGAGGCTGCCTGCGCCGGGGTTGTCATAAGGAGATGGGGCTTTGGAAGGTCTGGCAATGATGGTCGAGCTGTTCATTCAGCTCTATTCCCTGGTGATCCTGGCGCGCGTGTTGATGAGCTGGGTCAACATTGACCCCTATAGTCCGCTGGCCCGCACCATCTTCAACCTCACCGAGCCGGTGCTGGCCCCCGTGCGCAACCTGTTGCCGCCCGCTGCCGGGCTGGACTTCAGCCCGATCATCGTCATGGTGTTGTTGCAGGTCATCGGGCGTATGATCGTCACGATGTTGCTCGCCTAGCGGCGATCGGAAGGGGGAGGATACGATGCCGCGCGATTTCGAAATCACCGATGCCCGCCATGGGGCGGCCTTTGGCGTGCGCGTGGTGACCGATGCCGACGAAGTGGCCGTCGTCGGCATGTTCCCGGATGGCTCGCTACAAATTCACCTGACCGAGCCGCTCGATATGGGGCGCGCCGATGCCCAACTGATCGCCTTCCTGGCCGAGCAACTGTCCGTTGATCCGTCACGGGTGGCGATTGTGGCGGGCGCGGGTGGCCCCAACAAACTGATCAGTGTGGAAGGGGTCAGTCCAGCCACGGTAGACGCCTGGTTGTCGCGCTGGCGGTAGGCGATGCGGGCGGTCATGTGCGCGCGTCTTGAGCGATTGCTCTGCTGGCGAGGGCGCTATGCGCTGGCGCTGGTGCTGTGTGCGCTCGCCCTGGTGGCCTGCGACGCGGTGAGCCGCAGCAGTGCGCCGACCATCGTGCCCACGCGCACTCTCATTCCGCCCACGGCTACCCCCACACCCCCGCCCGTC
>DDBP01000141.1 GCA_002332795.1 Anaerolineales bacterium UBA2029
GAAGAAATCCGTGACGAGGGCCAGACGCTGGTTTTCGTCGTCCCCAAGGCGCCTACCGTAGAACTCGGCGACTATCAGTCCATTCGCATCGAAGAAGAGCCGGTGACCGTGACCGACGAGCAGGTTGATCGGCTGGTGGAATGGCTGCGGCAGAATGCCGCCGAGTTGGAGCCGGTGGATCGTCCGGCGCAGGTTGGGGACGCGGTCGTGCTGGAGCACCTGGTGGTGAAGGTTGCCAGCGAGGCTGAGGGCACGGCAGAGAAACAGACCGCCGAAGAGTCCACCCAGGAAGAGCAGGTTGCCGAAGATGCCGCATCGGAGGCGCACAAAGAAGACGAGCACGACGAGGCCGTCGTCGAGCACGAGCATGACCATCAGGTCATTCTCTTCGACAATGAGGATGACTATTATCCTGGCTTCACAGCGCAGATCGTGGGCATGAGTGCGGGCGAGGAGAAGGAATTCACCCTGACCATGCCCGAAGATTACTCCGACCAGAACGTGGCTGGGAAGACCCTGCACTTCGAGGTTAAAGTGAGCCAGGTGAACGCGCGCACGGTGCCTGAATGGAACGAGGAACTGATCAAGAAGATCAGTAGCGGGCAGTTCGAGACCCTGGACGAAATGCGCGCGGATGTGCGCAAAAGACTTGAGGATATCCGGAAGGATGAGGCGAAACGGGCTGTCTTCGACCAGGCACTGACTCAGTTGGTAGAGGGCGCGACCGTTCAGTTCCCGGAGGAGATGATCCAGGACACGCTCAGTGACCTGCTGGAAGAGTTCGAAGCAGAGCGTCTGCGCCCGGAGGGTGTGACCCTCAAGGATTTTCTGACCATTACCGGTCGTACAGAGGATGATCTGCGCCAGATATTGCGCCAGGCAGCCATTGACCGCCTGAAGGCGACGTTGGTCCTAAGCGCGTTCGCGGCTCGCGAAAACATTGTGGTCGCGCCCGAAGAGGTCGAAGCCGAGATTGACCGCCAGTCTGAGATGTTCGGCGAACATGCTCAGGCGTTCCGCCGTCTGCTGGCTTCCGATGCCAGCCGGGGACAGATCATCAGCAACCTGTTTTCCCGTTACACGACTGATCGCCTGGTAGCGATTGCCCGTGGCGAGGTGACAGCGGCCCCGGAGGAAGCGGAGAGCGAGGGGGCAGCCGAAGAGATCGCGGCAGAGGTACCCGCCGAGACTGCGGCTGAAGATGCGACCGATACCCCTGCTGTGGCCGAGGCAGCAGAAGCGCCTGTTACGGAGAGCGCTGAGGAAAACCAGGAATAATCCGTCTGGCCGCGCCTGGCAGGGCCTGTGGCCGGACTTGACTGCACAAGGAGTGAGACATGAACGACCTGTACAGCGGGCTGATCCCGATGGTGATCGAGACCAGTGGCCGGGGCGAGCGCGCCTATGACATCTATTCGCTGCTGCTGAAGGAGCGCATCGTCTTCCTGGGCACGCCGATCACCGATCAGATTGCCAACCTGACTGTCGCTCAGTTGCTGTATTTGAATCGCGAAGACCCTGAGCGCGAAATCCAGATGTATATCAACTCACCGGGGGGCATGATCTACGCTGGCCTGGCGATCTACGACACCATGCGGCAGATCAGCGCGCCGGTGATGACGGTAGCCGTTGGGATGACGGCTTCGTTTGCCACGGTCTTGCTGGCGGCTGGCACGCGGGGGCGGCGCTTTGCCCTGCCCAACGCCACCATTCACATGCATCAGCCGTGGACTTCGGGCGGCGGGGGCCAGGCGTCGGATATCGAAATTCAGGCCCGCGAGATTCTGCGTCAGCGCGACCTGCTGAACCGCATCCTATCCGAGCGCACGGGGCAGCCGCTGACCCGCATCGAGGAAGACACCGACCGCGACTTCTACATGACCGCGCAGCAGGCCAAGGACTATGGCCTGATTGACGATATCCTGATGCCGCCGGCCAAGGAAGACAAGGCCAGGAAAGACGGGAAGTAGGGGGAGCGACTGTGAGTTATCTGATTGGACCGCAACGGTGTTCTTTCTGCCGCCGCTCGATTGACGAGGTAGGCCAGCTCATCCCAGGGCCGGATGGGGTGTACATCTGCGACGAGTGCGTGCAGCTCTGCTACGACATCCTGCACGAGCAAAAGAACGCCCGTGGCAAGGACTTTCGCGTCGAACGGGTGCCTGCCCCGCGCGAAATTCAGGCCGAACTCGATCGCTACGTCATCGGGCAGGACAAGGCCAAGCGCGTGCTCTCGGTGGCCGTCTACAACCACTATCAGCGCATCAACGCAGGTGGGGCGATCGCCGACGTGGAGCTGGACAAGAGCAACGTGCTGCTGATCGGCCCGACTGGCAGCGGCAAGACGTTGCTGGCCCAGACTCTGGCGCGGATGCTGGACGTGCCATTCTGCATCTCTGACGCTACCTCGCTCACCGAAGCGGGGTATGTGGGAGAGGATGTGGAAAACATCCTGTTGCGCCTGATCCAGGCGGCGGACTACGACATCGCGCGGGCTGAGAAGGGCATCATCTACATAGACGAGATTGACAAGACCAGCCGCAAGAGTGGCGACAACCCTTCCATCACGCGCGACGTGAGCGGGGAAGGCGTGCAGCAGGCCCTGCTCAAGATCATCGAGGGCACCATCGCCAACGTCCCGCCGCAGGGCGGGCGCAAGCACCCGCACCAGGAATTCATCCAGATTGACACGCGCAACATCCTGTTCATCTGCGGGGGCACGTTCGATGGGCTGCCGGAAGTGATCGCCGAACGGGTGGGCGTCAAGGGGGCGCTGGGGTTCGACCGCGCCGCTTCCGCCTCGACGGTCACCGAGGGTGACCTGCTGCATCAGGTCGCCCCGGAAGACCTGATCAAGTATGGTATGATCCCCGAACTGGTGGGTCGCCTGCCGGTGATTACCGTCGTCGATCCGCTCGACCGGGCTATGCTGGTGCGCGTGCTGACTGAGCCGAAGAACGCGCTGGTGAAGCAGTTCCAGCAGATGTTCGCGCTGAACGGTGTGGACCTGGTCTTCACCGAGGATGCGCTGTATGCCGCTGCCGATCTGGCCGCCGAGCGCGAAACTGGCGCGCGTGGCCTGCGCAGCATCCTGGAGAGCGCCTTGCTCGATGTGATGTTCGAGATGCCCTCGCACAAGGACATCATCAAGCGGGTGATCGTGGACGCCGCCGCCATCACCGGACGGAGCCGCCCGCAGATCATCGCCGAGGGCGGACATCAACTGCACTGGCGCGAAGACGGTACGCTGGCGCGCACGCCCGATACGCAGGCCGCCTGAGCCGTCACTGCACCGCTGAGTACGACACCGTCCCCGCGAGAGTTGGGGACGGTTTGCTTTTCTGGCTGCGGGTCAAACGTTCCACGGATTTACAAGGTTGACCCCGCTGTCTGCAAAATCAGTCTCATTCCTGGTCACCAAGGTCAGGTGGTGATATGGCGCAGTAGCAGCTCCTGGCCTAGAGGCTGTTATGAACT
>DDBP01000416.1 GCA_002332795.1 Anaerolineales bacterium UBA2029
TGGGGCATTGGCCCGCAGGAAGCGCCCGCCGAAGAAGCCGCGCCAGAAGACGAATCATCTTCATCTGCCGAAGAGACCGCCGATCACGATGAGTCCGCTGCGGAAGCGTGATCGACTCACTTCGCTGCATGCGCCCCACAGCAGAGCACGCAGAACCATCCCGTCAGGGTTGGGAGGGCAGGTGTGTATTGCGCCTGAGGCACGGCGGACAGTAGTTAGTGAGCTTCTATTACAAAAGGTTTGACAAACGCGATCCCCCTCGTTATAATGCTCCCGACTTCATGGAAGGGGGGCGCGCCGCGCTGCGAAGCCACGTGCGAGCGTTGAGTTGTCTTGAGGGTGCATCATCAGACGCTTGGGCGGGTGATGCCAGCGCAGCACGCTGCTAGACAGATCGCCGGTGCCAACCTGTGTGGTTGAGCCGGCTTTTTGTTGCCCATTCCACAAGTCAAAAATACGACCCTCGGGGGCTAGTTGCAGGAATCATGATCGACAGAACACAATCTCACATTGACGCGGCGCAAGCCGACGGGGATTTCCTGGCTCTGCTGGAGGAATCCTTCGCAGTCGAACAGCCCGTGCGTGGCGACATCGTCATGGGCGTCATTCAGTCCATCGACAGCATGGGCATGTTGGTAGACCTGGGCATGAAGCGCGATGGCGTGGTGCCCCGCAACGATCTGGAACGGCTGGGCGACGACGTGCAGTTCTCCGTCGGAGACCGGATCCCGGTGATGATCGTGCGTGCCGAAGACGAAGACGGCAACCTGATCGTGTCCGTCGCCCAGGCCAAGCAGAATGAAGACTGGCTGCGTGCTGAAGAGCTGATGAACAGCGAAGAGGTCTGGGAAGGCGTGGTGGCCGATGCCAACCGCGGCGGCCTGATCGTGCCCTTCGGCAACCTGCGCGGCTTCGTGCCCGCCAGCCATGTCTCCAACCTGCCGCGCGGCCTCAGCGAAGAGGAACGCACGCAATACCTGCAGGGCATGGTGGGGCAGCCGATCACCGTCAAGGTGATCGAGGTCAACCGCCGCCGCCGTCGCCTGGTGCTCAGTCAGCGCGAAGCGCAGCGCGAAGTGCGCGACGCGCACAAGAACGAGCTGCTGTCCGAACTGGTCGAGGGCGAAATCCGGCGCGGCGTGGTCAGTGGCCTGCGCGACTTCGGCGCATTCGTAGACCTGGGCGGAGCCGACGGTCTGATTCACATCAGCGAGCTGGCCTGGCATCGCGTCAAGCACCCGCGCGAAGTGCTCAAGGTCGGCCAGGAAGTCGAAGTCTACGTGCTGCGTCTGGATCAGGAAGGCCGCCGCATTGGGCTGTCGCTCAAGCGCCTGCAGCCGAACCCCTGGACTCAGGTGGATGAGCTGTATCACGTCGGGCAGATTGTCGAGGGCGTGGTCAGCCGCGTGACGCAGTTCGGCGCGTTCGTCAGCATGGAACCGGGCATCGAGGCCCTGCTGCACGCCAGTCAGATCGCCGACCCCGCGCCCGAAAACCCCGCCGACCTGCTGCACGAGGGGCAGGTCATTCAGGCCCGCATCATCAGCATCGAGCCGCACCGTCAGCGCCTGGGCCTGAGCCTGCGCGACCTGAACAACCCCGCTTCTGCCGACGAAGACGGCGAAATTGAGGCTGGTCAAACTGCGCCAGACACGCTAGAATCAGACGGCGTGGAACCGGAGGCCGAGGAAGAAACGAGCGCGGAGATCGCCGAATAGCAGACTATCGCGCGTCAGAGGTTCACAAGGCAGGTTCTCACAACCTGCCTTTTTGGTTCGGTTCCACCTATCCTGAACAAGAGGGGAGGTGAATTGCGTGGCTCATGTCGAATTGCAGCCTGGTGAGTCGCAGGAGCAGCTGCTGAAGCGTTTTCGCAAGAGCGTTGCCAAGAGCGGCATCCTCAGCACCGTCCGGCGTAAGCGCTGGTACGTCTCCAAGAGCGAACTGCGCCGCATTCAGAAGAAGAAAGCGATCCGCCGTGCCCGCCGCAAGCAGCGCAAGCAGGGCCAATCCTAGCTCTCACGAGTCGGCGTCCGGCACGCCGGGCTTTTCTGAGGTGTGCGGAGTAGAGAAAAGTACGTACACAGGCTATGGCCAAACGCTCTGAGGACAAACTCGAAGTCGAAGGCACCGTCGTCGAGGCCCTGCCCAACACACAGTTCATGGTCGAACTGGAAAATGGGCACCGGGTGCTGGCCTATCTCTCTGGCAAGATGCGCAAGTACTATATCCGCATCCTGCTGGGGGATAAGGTGCGCGTGGAGCTGACGCCCTACGATCTGACGCGGGGCCGCATCACCTACCGCTATCGTCGGCGTGGGGAAATGGCCGAAGACTTCGAGGAAGAATAGCATTCGGCTGGCCCGCTTCATCTCACGGCCTCGGTCAGGCATTGCGTCACCAGAGGCGTGTTTGCATTTCCAGGCTGGCGCGCTCCCCAGGGGGAGTGTCGTCAGCCTGTTTCGTCTGATAGCAGCGCAGGGCAGCGTGTCAATTGGAATCTGGCGGCAGACGGCCCGGCAGATCGGCGGGGATGCCTTTCAGGCCGCGATCCACTTCCCAGGGATAGACAATGTAAGCGTCGGTGACGGCGGCATAGAAATCCGGCTCCGCGCGGCTGAAGAGCGAGCGATAGGGGTTGAAGTGAAACACACAGGTGAAGCCGGTCGCGCCCGCCGAAAGCACCCGGCTCTTGACCGCCGTGCTGGTGCGCCCACTGCCCCACACGTCGTCCACGATCAGCACGCGCTTGCCCACCAGCAGAGCATTTTCGGGGAACTGCACGAACTTCGGCCAGACCAGCAGGCGCGTCTTCTCGTCCAGATCGTGCTCGGCGGGGAAGTCCACCGCCGCGTTGAGCACTTCCGACAGGTCGAGCGCCTCCGCCAGCAGGCCACCGGGCACGATGCCTCCGCGCGTGATCATGATCATCGTGTCGAAGCGACCGGCAGCGCGCAGTTGCGGCACCAGCACGTCCACCAGTTTGTCCACATCCGACCATGTCAGCCATTCCTGGCGTAAGGGGCGGCGCGAGGGATCCATGACGAGCGTATCCTTTACCTGACGTGCGGAGAGTGTTATGCGTTGATTATCGCGCCATTATGCCCACAGATGAGCGTAAAGTCAACGCGCCCTTGCGTCGCTCCCCTAACCGGCGGATAATAGAAACAGGGTATGGGGGGCAAACGCACAAGGAGCGCGGGCGTGAAATCAACTGCCGAACGAACCGTCGAGGCGCTCACCTGGGCCGCCGTGGTGATCTGGCTGGGCTTTGCCCTGGTCACTCATATCCTGGGCTACGCCTGGCTGGTGGTGATGGTGCTCGGCTTCATCCTGCTCGCCTCGGCCATCTATCAGCGCAGCCAGGGCTGGCATACCTCCCTCTCTATCTGGGTTTTCGGCATCTGGATGGCTGTCTTCAGCGTGCTGGAAATCATCAGCAGCCTGATCGAAGCCTCCGGTGGCCCTGGGCTGAACATTGACCTGTGGGTCTACCTGGGCGTGGCCCTGCTTTCGATGGGCGTGGCGGTCATCTTCCGCATGGTCAACCCCAACGCCTTGCTGGGCGACAGCGGAGCGCGTCGGCGGGGCGAGCGTTACGATGGCGATGCCCGGCCCTACGTGCCGCGCCATGTCGTCGAAGAGTCCAGCGCGGCCTATCTGCCGCCGTCGCGGGGGCGCGGGCGCGGAACGCAGCGTCGCCCGGATTACGACTATCAACAACCGGCGAGCGCTTACGACCAGGCCGACGACTACTCCCCC
>DDBP01000390.1:0-12926 GCA_002332795.1 Anaerolineales bacterium UBA2029
GCTGGTGGGGGCGCTGGCGCTGTCGGCGCTCTATGGGCTGATTGGGCGCAGTCGGGGCACCTTCGACCTGCCCGGACGGTTCGAAGTATCGCTGTGGACGTTCATGCGCCTTTCGGGGGTGCTCATTCTGCCGCTGGTCTTTGGGCATCTGGCCATGATGCACGTGCTGCAGGGCGTGTTCGACATCACCGGCAGCGGGATCGAGATCGTGGGCACCAGCGCGGTCAACGACAGTGGCAAGGCCATAGAGTTCGTGGGCGAACGCTGGGATATGCTGGTGGCGGGCGTGGCCATCTGGCGGCTCTATGACGGGCTGCTGCTGGCGCTGGTCGTCCTGCACGGCTTCAATGGGCTGCGCTACGTGGTGAACGATTACGCCCATTCGCCACTGGTCAATCGCGCCCTGAACTATGCGATTATCTTCGGCGCGATCGCCCTGATCGTGCTGGGCGTCGCGGCATTGCTGGCGGGGGTGGACGAGACCGCCTACGAGATCGCTACAGAACTGACCTCCTGGATCGCGCGCCCCCTGGTGTGGTGATGGCTTATTGAAGGTGCGAGGTTGACGATGCAGACACATCAATACGAGGCAGTGATCGTGGGGGCGGGCGGCGCGGGCCTGATGGCCGCGCTGTACGCCTCGCGCCGGGTCAAGACCGCCGTGATCAGCAAGCTATACCCGACGCGCTCGCATACTGGCACGGCGCAGGGCGGGATCGGCGCGGCGCTGGGCAACCTGGACGAGGATCGCCCGGAGTGGCACGCCTTCGACACCGTCAAGGGCGGGGACTACCTGAGCGATCAGAATGCGGCGCTGGTGCTGGCCCAGGAAGCGGTGAGCGCCGTCATCGAGCTTGAGCACCTGGGGTTGCCCTTCGACCGCACGCCGGATGGACGCATTGCACAGCGACGTTTTGGCGGCCATACCAGCAACTTCGGCGGGCAGCCGGTGCGCCGCGCCTGTCATGCGGCGGATCGCACTGGTCATATGATCCTGCAGACGCTGTATCAGCAGTGTATCAAGAACAATGTGACCTTCTTCGACGAGTATCACGTCGTGGACCTGATCCGCACTGGCGACCGGGTTGCAGGCGTGGTCGCTGTCAACATTGACGATGGTGAGTTACACGTTTTCCACAGCAAGGCGGTGCTGTTCGCCACTGGCGGCTGGGGGCGCGTGTGGGAGATCACCAGCAATGCCCATTCGCTGACGGGCGATGGCAACGCCATCACCTTCCGGCGGGGGGTGCCCATGCAGGACATGGAGTTCTATCAGTTCCACCCCACGGGCATTTACAAGATGGGCATCCTGATCACCGAGGGCGTGCGCGGCGAAGGCGGTGTGCTGCTCAATGACCGGGGCGAACGCTTCATGGAGCGCTACGCGCCGCGCATCAAAGACCTGGCCAGCCGCGACGTGGTCTCGCGGGCGATCTACCTGGAGATCGAAGCCGGGCGCGGCATCAAGGGCAAGAACTATGTGCACCTCGACGTGACGCCGGAAACGGTCAACCGTTACCTGGCCGAGGCGGGCGAAGAACGACGCATTGACCGCGCCTATGTCGAATCCAAGCTGCCCGATATTCTGGACTTTTGCCGCACCTACCTGGGCATTGATCCCGTCAAGGAACCGATTCCCATTCAGCCGACGGCGCACTATGGTATGGGCGGCATTCCGACCGACCTCGACGGGCGTGTGGTAATAGATGCGCAGGGCACGCCGTTGCCGGGCCTGTACGCGGCGGGCGAGGCCGCCTGCGTGAGCGTGCACGGGGCCAATCGCCTGGGCACCAACAGCCTCACCGACCTGATCGTCTTCGGGCGGCGCGCGGGCAGGCACATGGCCGACTACTGCGCGGGCACCGACTTTGCCCCGCTACCTGCCGATCCGGCAGGAGAAGTGGCCGCCGAACTGGAACGGCTGCGCCGGTCGGACGGGAGGGTGAAGCCCTACCAACTGCGCGTCGAAATGCAGCAAGTGATGATGAAGCACGTTGGCGTCTTTCGCACGGCGGAGGGGATTCAGCAGGCGGTCGAAACTATCCGTCGCCTGAAAGATCAGTACCGGCATCATCTGGGGATTGACGATCGCGGCAAGCGCTTCAATACGGACCTGTTCGAGGCATGGGAACTGGGGTGTTTGCTGGACATCGCCGAGGTGACGGCGCTGAGCGCCCTGGCGCGTACCGAAAGCCGCGGCGCGCACTCGCGCGAGGACTTCCCGCAGCGCGATGACGAGCACTGGCTGGTGCATACGCTGGCCTTCCGCCAGGAAGATGGCTCGGTGCGGCTGACGCACGACAAGCCGGTTGATCTGTCGCTGGCGGAGAAAGACGAACGTTTCAAGCCCAAAGAGCGTGTCTATTAGAACTGGCGAGGGAAGAGGGCTGTCATGCAGGTTACATTGCGAATCCGGCGTTTCAACCCGGAAAAGGACTCCAAGCCCTACTGGGCCGAATATACTCTGCGCGATGTCGAAGCGACCGATCGCGTTCTGGATTTGTTGCACCGCGTCAAATGGGAACAGGACGGCACGCTGGCCTTCCGGCGCTCCTGTGCGCATGGCATCTGTGGGTCGGATGGAATGCGCATCAACGGGGTCAATCGGCTGGCGTGCAAGGTG
Organism: Anaerolineales bacterium UBA2029; assembly: GCA_002332795.1. Taxonomy (GTDB): domain Bacteria; phylum Chloroflexota; class Anaerolineae; order Aggregatilineales; family Aggregatilineaceae; genus UBA2029. The sequence goes on from DDBP01000390.1 coordinate 2,624, forward strand.
CTGGTCAAGACGCTGGGCGAAGGTGACCCCATCAAAGTTCAGGTTGAGCCAATCCTGGGCCTGCCAGTGATCAAAGACCTGGTGGTGGATATGGAACCATTCTTCGAGCATTACCGCCAGGTGATGCCCTATTTCGTCAACGATCAACCGCTGCCCGCCGATGGGCGCGAGCGTCTGCAAAGCCCGGAAGATCGCGAGCGCTTCGACGACACGACCAAGTGTATCCTGTGCGCGTGCTGCACCACCTCGTGCCCCAGCTTCTGGGCCAATGGCAGATATGTGGGGCCGGCGGCCATCGTGCAGGCGCATCGCTTCATTTTCGACAGCCGCGATCAGGCTGCTGCCGAACGCCTGAAGATACTGGCCGAGCCGGACGGCGTGTGGCGGTGCCGGACGATCTACAACTGTACCACCGCCTGCCCGCGCGAGATCGAAGTGACGCGAGCCATCGGCGAGGTCAAACTGGCCATCCGGCGCGGCGCGCCCTGATTGATGGCGGCGCGGGCCATCTGGCAACAAGAGCCAATGTTCCGTAGAATTGTCGCGCAGGTGCAGGCGCGGCGCTGAGTGAGAGAGGATCATCACCGGCACGTCGCAGGCGATCGCCGGTGATGTGCTTTAGGAGACTGAAAGCCATATGCGCATCCTTTTGGAGGGTAACATCGCCGCAGGCAAGACCACCCTGGGCACAGCGCTGGCGGCAAGCGGCCATTTCGTCTTTGTGCCGGAACCGGTCGAGCGCTGGCAGAGCGGCTTCGCTGCCAACCTGCTGGAGCGTTTCTATGCCGATACCCCGCGTTGGGCGTTCACGCTGCAAATCTGCGCCTTCGTGACGCGCACGCAGGCCGTTCAGGGCGCGCCCGACGACGGACGCGATGTGGTCTTCGAACGCTCCATCTACTGTGACCGGCATGTTTTCGCCAGGAGCCTGTTCGAGCAGGGGCTGATGGACAGCACCGAGTGGGCGCTGTATCAGCACTTCTGGGAACAGTTCCGGGCCGCCGCGCCGCAGCCCGACGCGATCATCTACCTGCGCACTCCGGCGGACGAGTGCTATCGCCGCCTGCAGGTGCGCGGGCGTGCCGAAGAACGGGGCATCTCGCTGGATTACCTGCTGCACCTGGAGCGCTGTCACGATGCCTGGTTGCGCGATCCGGCGGTGGCGGAGTGCCCGGTACTGGAATTGGACGGACGCCGCAGTTGGTCGGCGGAAGAAGTGCGAGGAGCGCTGGCGCAGGCGCTGGCGTGATGCCTGGCATGGCGAAGGGGGGCGGGGCAGCCGCAGGAATGGTTGCCGGACTTTACGCTCGTGGCGCGCGCTGTCATGGTGTGGTGGAGTGCTGTCATGACCTATCGCTCGGCAGGCCCTTCGCCCGTGCTGGTGGTAATTACCGGAGCGTTGCTGGTACTTGGGTGTTATTTCACCTGGAGGGGCATTCTGTCCTACCTCGAAGACCGGGGAGACATCACCGCGCCGGTGACGCAGGAGGCAGCCGCTTCGGCCACGGCGCGGGCGGTGACGGCACTGCCGTTGCCGACTCTGTACGTCCCGGCGACGTTCACTCCGCTGCCACCCTGTCAATGGTTTCGCGTGCGGGCGGAGCGCGCGGTCTATCGCGAGTGCCCCAGCACCGACAACAGACAATGTCCCATCCGCGAGGTGGTGACCTATGGCACGGAACTGTGCACCTATGGCCGTTCGCCGGAGAACCCGGAGTGGTACGTGATCGATCTCAATCCGCAGGGGGCATTTCGCGACACGGTCTTCATGCACGAAAGCGTGCTGGAGGCGGTAAACCCGACGCCAACGCCGTCGCTCACTTTCACGCCCCTGCCGACAGTCACGCCACTGCCCAGCAATACGCCCGGTCCTGCGCCCTCGCCGACGCTCACGGAGACGGTGCCGCCCGTCACGGCTGCGACGGCAACGCCAGGCGTGGCAGGAGAGTCTTCACCGACACCGTGGCAGATCACTTTCTAGGGGCTGTTATAAACTTTCGCGCAGTATCTTTCTCTGACCCTTGTCCTTGGGAGCAAGCGTAGGGGTGGGTTTCGAAACCCGCTTTTACAAACCTGCGTAACAGGGAGTCGGGAGTTGACAGCCAGGAAGGGTGTAAAGCGCTATAGAATGCGCTGTAGAGAGCGACTTTACGATATACTGGAGTTGGGGACAGCCGCGGACAGCGAGACGACCATGACCAATGCAGAGTGGCCAGCAGTTGAGGCCCCGGAGCATGTGCTGGCGATCGTCAATCCGGCATCGGGGGCGAAGCGCGGGCAGATCGTGATCGAGCGGTTGCGCGCGACCAGAGAACCGCGCGTGACCCTGCACGTTACCACGCCCGATTTTGACTTCGCCCGCGCCATTGCCGAGGGCGTGTCCGCTGGCGCAGATCGCATTCTGGTCGCCGGGGGAGACGGCACGCTGATGGAGGGCGTGTCTGGCGCGCTGCGCGCCCTGGGCGAGGCCATGGTGCCTTTCTCCTGGGTGCCGGTCGGCACGGGCAACGTGGTCTCCGGCTTTCTGGGATTGCCACATCGCCTGGAACCGGCGCTCAAACTGGCGCTCGGCCCCGGTCTGATTCGCCGGATCGATCTGGCCCGTGTGGGCGACCGCTGTTCGGTGTTGCGCGTCTCGACAGGGTTTGAGGCAGAAGCGGCTTTCAACACCACCCGCGCGGACAAAGATCGGCTGGGCGTGCTGGCCTATGGTATCACCGGCCTGAAGTCTCTGCGCCAGACGAAGCCGGTCGAATACCTGGTTTCGCTGGACGGGCAACCGCCGATCCATGTGGACGGTATTCTGGCGTTTGTCACGGCGACGGGGGCGCTGACCTGGATCAACGGGCTATCGCTGATCAATGACGCGATTCAGCCGGACGACGGGCTGCTCTATGCGGGCGTGCTGCGCCCGCTCAACCCGGCGCGAGTGCTCAGCGGGGTGGCCAATCTGGTGGTGGGGAGTGGGCTACCGCCGGAGTCCATCATCTATTTTTCGGCACGAAAACGCATTGTGATTGACGCCAAAACCCCTCAACCGACGCAGATTGACGGCGATCCGCTGGGCACGACGCCCATCATCGCCGATCTACTGCCGCGCGCGTTGCCCATCGTCGTGCCGCGCGAGCGCCCGCGACCCTGGTCGTCGTTTGAGTGGCTCTCTCCGGAATGGCTGTCGCAGCATCACGAAGACGACGACTGACTCCGTCGTCAGGGTTTGCGGGGCAGGGTGAAGCCGAAGGTGCTGCCCTGGCCCGGCGTGCTGTGGACGAAAACCTTACCCCCGTGTTTATCCACTACCGCGCGCACAATGGTCAACCCGATGCCGGTGCCTTCGATACGCTCGGTTTCCTTGCTGCGCACCCGGTAGCCTGGCTCGAAGATGCGTTCCAGTTCCTCGGCAGGGATGCCGATCCCCTGGTCGGACACCTGGAAGGTGATGCGGTCACCCTCATCCTGGAGTGAGATGCGCACAACACCGCCATTGGGGGAGTATTTGACGGCGTTGTTGATCAGGTTGCTGATGGCTCCCTGGATGCGCGTGGCATCTACCAGCGCCGGGCACCCGTTTTCGGGCAACTCGGTTTCCAGGGTGATGCCGTTCATTTGCGCCAGGTCGCTTGCCTCGCGCACCAGCCGTTGCACAATCGGCACCAGGTCGGTCTGCTGCCAGAGCAGTTGTCCGCTCACTTCCATCCAGAAAGTGTCAATGACTTCGTTGATGGTGCTGGACATGGTCAGCAGCTTACGCCGGGCACGGTCCAGCCAGGCGAGCTGATCCTGATTGAGCGAGCCAGTCTCCTGCACCATATCGGCCAGGCTCTTGGCTACTGCCGCGGGCCGCTTGAGATCGTGTACCAGTTGTTCTACCAGTTCTACCTGGGACAGCGCCGCCGTCGAGGTGTCGAGCGAGACGACGATCTGCAGGGGAATCTCCGTATCCGCACGTAGCTTGAGGGTCGCACTCTGCACACCAGGGCCGTTGGGGGTTGTATCCAGATGTTCAGCGATGGGGCGCAGGGTTTCGTAGTCGGACAGCGACCGCCCCACCGCGGTCAGCGGGGGCAACCCCAGCGCTTTCTCCGCCGCCGGATTGAGCAGGCGGATGCGCTTGTCCGGGTCTATGACGATGGTAGCCACCGGCGATTGGCTACAGAGCGTTTCCAGGGTCTCATGGGTAAGCGTGTGCGTGATCATCAAATCCCCCCCGCATCAACAGTCCTGGCAAGTCGCGCAGGGCATAGGCCACACGGGTGCCATGCCATGTCAGCAGACTGCCGTCGAGCCGATAAATGCGCCCATGATGGGCTGCCGGTATGTCCAGCCCGCTGAACTCGGCTATGTCGGCGTCGCAGAAGGGATAGGGTTCATCAGGCAATAAGACAATTTCTGGCTGTGCCGCCACCACCTCGTCGAGAGTGACGGTGGGGTAGCGGAGAGCGCTCCCGGCAAATACATTATACCCCCCACACACGCGCAGCACATCATGAGCGTAGGTGCTGGCGTTGAAGGTCATCCAGGGATCGCGCCAGATAGGGGCAAAGACCCGTACCGGCTCGCTGGCCTGGGCAGCCAGCCGGGTGATGTCGTAGGCACGCTCGATCTCACGCACACGCGGGGCCATGGCCGCATCGTCGAACACTTCCATGATCTGCCACAGCAGGTTGAGCGCGTCCTGCACAGTACGCGGCCCGGTGACCCACAAAGGAATGCCAGCCGCCTGCAGTGCCTGGGCGTCCTCAAGGCGGTTTTCCTCGTCGTTCATCAGCACCAGGTCGGGTTGCAGGGCAATGATGCGCTCCACGTCGGGCGTCCTGGTACCGCCCACCCTGGGCAGGGCAAGCACGCCGGCTGTCGGGCGCGTGCAGTATTCGGTGACGGCGATCAGGCGATCGCCCAGCCCCAGGTCGAAGAGCGACTCCGTCAGGCTGGGTACCAGCGAAATCACGCGCCTGGGCGGGAAATCCAGCACTGGTGGGGCATAGAGATCGTCTGGTTGCTGTCCGGCGTTGCTCACCGCGGAGTCCATCGTACTACTCCCCCGTTTAGTGCGTCAACTCAATGGCCTGTTCGCGCTCCGGCCCGACACTGATGAGGGTAATCGGCACGTCAACCAGGGCTTCGATGCGGCGCAGGTAGCGCTGAGCGTTGGGCGGCAGTTCGTCGAAGCGCCGGATGGCGGAGATGTCTTCGCGCCAGCCGGGCAGCGTCTCGTAGACCGGCGCGACAGTCTCGTAGTCTGGCGTGAAGAGCGGCAGCGCGGTAAGTGGCTGATCGCCGCGCTGGTAGGCCACAGCGATCTTCACCTCGTCCAGGCCGCTGAGCACGTCGAGCTTGGTAATGACCAGTTCGGTCAGGCCGTTGACGCGAGCGGCATAGCGCAGGGCGACGGCGTCCAGCCAGCCGCAGCGGCGCGGGCGGCCCGTCGTCGTGCCATATTCATGACCGGCTTTGCGCAACTGCTCGCCCGTGTCGTCGAACAGTTCGGTGGGGAAGGGGCCATTGCCGACGCGCGTGCAATAGGCTTTGGCCACGCCCACCACACGGGTGATCTGCTGCGGTCCGATGCCCAGGCCGGTCAACGCGCCGCCGACCGTGGCCGAAGAACTGGTCACGTAAGGATAGTGGCCGTGATCCAGGTCGAGCAGGGTGCCCTGCGCTCCTTCGCAGAGCAGGCGCTGACCCCGGTCGAGCAGGTCGTGCAGCAGGGTGGTCGTATCGGCCAGGTAGGGGGCGAGACGGGCGGCTGCCGCGCCGTATTGCGCCGCCAATCCCTCGGCGTCTACCGGCTCCAGGCCGTACAGGCGAGTCAACAGGGCGTTGGCTCCTTCCAGCGAGGCTCTGACCTGCGCGGCGAACTCGTCTGGATCGCGCATCTGACCGGTGAGCAGGCCGGTGCGGGCGGCTTTGTCCATATAAGCCGGGCCGATGCCGCGGCGCGTCGTGCCGATCGAGCTGCTGCCACGCGCCCGCTCCGAAGCTCCGTCGAGCGCCAGATGACCCGGCGTGATCACATGGGCGCGAACGCTGAGGTGAATCCGCTCCGGCGAAATGTCCACGCCCTGCCCGGCCAGCATGTCCAGTTCTTCGACCAGGCGCAGCGGGTTGATCACCATGCCGCTGCCCAGGACGCAGCGGACGCCAGGGTGCACTACGCCGGATGGCACCAGATGCAGCTTGAATTCGCGCTCGCCCACCTTGACGGTGTGTCCGGCGTTGTCACCGCCGGCGTAACGGGCCATCACGTCGCACTGCCCGGCCAGCCAGTCGGCCACGCGACCTTTGCCTTCGTCGCCCCATTGCGCCCCGATCAAGACTGTTGCAGGCATGTCATGCTCCTTCCGTGTACGCGCTGGCGAATTCTCGCCCCAACGAGACGGTGACGGCAGGATTGCCCCACACTTCCACTTCTCCGCGCGGCCCCAGGGCCAGCGCCGCGCCCTGGCCCAGCCCGATCCCGAAGTGCGCGGGAGTCTGACGGATGAGTTGATGCAGTTCGTCTGCCATGTCGGGCGTATAGCCTGCGATCAGGATAGCCTGTTGCAACCAGGCCACGCCCGGCGTCAGCGAAGTCGCGTCCAGGCGCAGCGCCCCGAACTGCTCGGCGCTCAGCCCGACGGCGTAGATAGTCGCGCCCCGGCTGAAGGCCAGCCGCAGTCCCTCCAAGACAGCGCCGTCCAGCGCGTCGCGCAACGCCCCCTGGTTGGGGCCGTCGCCAATGATGATCACGCCCGCTTCGCCCAGCCGTTCGAGCAATTCCTGATCGCTCTCGCTGAAGATGTCGAGCAGGTAGCCGGTGCGTGCGCCCAGGTCGCGCAGGGAGTCCATGTGCTCGTCTGCGGTTTCCAGGTCGCCCGCGGCCCAGATGTAGACCAGCGGGCCTTGCGAGATCGTCCGGCCCAGCACCGCGGCTTCGATGGTTTGCACGGCGTCCGAGTCCCAGGCTCCGCCGCCGCTGAATACCAGCCAGCCGCGCCCGGCCTGCCAGCGAAAGATGTTGAGATGGGGCATAGCGTTCTCCTCTACGACGTGGGGGGATGCGAGGTATCCGGCAGGACGTAAGACGCGACTGCCTCGGCCAGCAGTTCGACGGCCAGGGGTAGGGCGGCTTCGTCGAAATCGAAACGAGGATGGTGATGCGGGTAGTCGAGGCCGCGCTCAGGGTTGGCCGAACCGACGAAGAAGAACGTGCCGGGCACCGCGTTGAGGAAATAGGACATATCCTCGGCGGCCATGGTTTGCACGCCATCCAGCAACTGTACCTGCGGCGCAACCTGCCGAAAGAGAGGACGCAACCGGGCGTTGACCGCGGCGTCGTTGACGACCGGCAGGGTGAGCTGTTCGACGTGCACCTCGGCCAGACACCCAAAGGCCGCGGCGACTTCCTGGGCGATTTCCCGTGTGCGCTGCCCCAGCAACTCGATCACCTCAGGGCGGAAGGCGCGGATCGTGCCGCGCAACTGAGCCGTCTCCGGAATGACGTTGAAAGAATCGCCCGCCTTGAACTCGGTGATCGAGACGACGGCCACGTCAGTGGGGCGCACGCTGCGGCTGACGACCGTCTGCAGCGCCGTCACGATATGGCTGCCCGCCACGATCGGATCGCGCGTCTCGTGCGGGAGCGCGCCGTGCCCGCCGCGCCCGCGCACCGTGATGCTGATGTCGCCGGCGGCGGCCATCATCGGGCCATCTACCAGGGCGACGAAGCCGACTGGCATTTCGTTCCACAGGTGCAGACCCAGGCACACCTCCGGCACAGGATCGGACAGCGCGCCGTCCTCGATCATCGCCTGCGCCCCACGTCCGATTTCTTCGGCGGGCTGAAAGACGAACTTGACGCGCCCGGTCATCTGAGCGCGACGCTCGCTGAGCAGCTCGGCGACGGCCAGGGCCACCGCCGTGTGCCCGTCGTGCCCGCAGGCATGCATGACGCCTGGTGTCTGCGAAGCGTAGGGGACGGCGTTCTCTTCCTGCACCGGCAAGGCGTCCATATCGGCGCGCACCAGCACGGTTGGCCCGGCGGCTGCGCCTTCCAGCAACCCGATGACGCCCGAACGCCCGACGCCTGTCTGCACCTCCAGGCCCAGGGCGCGCAACCGTTCTGCTACCACGGCTGCGGTGCGGGGCAGGTCGAACCCCAGTTCGGGGTGCTGATGCAGATCGCGGCGCAGCGCGATCCATGCGCCCTGGCGGGCTTCGATCTGTGACTTGAAACCAATCACCCGGTCTGTGCTCCTGTCTGTCAAGCAGTCCTCAGCCTTCGGCAGCGCTCAGCGCAAGGTGAAAACCCGAAACGCTTCGGTGTACCGCGGCCCATTGCCCTGATATTCGCGATCCACGTTGGCGCGTTGCCGCCGTTCCATCTCGTCCATATCGGCGATCTGACTCTTGTGCTCGCGCAGAGCGGCGATCTTGGTCTCCAGGAAGTCGGTTACGTCTATCTTGACTGTCGGTTCGCGCGTGCCGCACAGGTAGACAGTGCTCACCTTGTGCGGAGCCAGGCCCTCGTCGCGCAGCAACTCCGGAAACGTCAGATGGTCGCGCGCTGCCGGAAAGACGGCATCCAGCGCGGCATCACCGATGGCACGATGATCCGGATGGTTGAGATATTCCGTGCCGTACCAGCGCACCGTCGGGTCGTTGGTGACGACGATATCGGGGCGCTTCAGACGGATCAGGCGGGTCAGTTGGCGGCGCAGGTCGAGCGTCGGCTGTAGCTCGCCGTCGGGATAGCGCAGGAAGATGACTTCCTGCACGCCCAGCCGGGCAGCGGCGGCGCGCTCTTCGGCTTCGCGGATGACGATCAGTCGTTCGGAGGTCATCTGCGGATCACTCGATCCTTTGTCGCCACTGGTTGCCAGCACAAAGATCACGCGATGTCCTTCGGCAGCCCACCGCGCAAACGATCCTCCGCAGAAGAACTCCGGATCGTCGGGGTGGGCGAAAATGCCCATGATAGTCAGTGTCTTTTTCGGCGTCTCCTGCTCACTCATGCCGGTCGGTTCGCTCCTGATGCGGACGATTTCGCCTGTGCATTCCCCGCCCGTGCCGTCTCCGCCCGCGCCGCGATCGCTCTGGACGCGGAGCCGCCGGGCTGCTCTCGCTGAGGTCTACCTCATCCTGGGCTTCTTCCAGGTCGGGCAGTTCGTCGGCGATGCCTTCTTGCTCGTCGCCGAATTCGGTTTCTTCTTCCTCGTCCGGCAGGGCAGGAGTGCGCGCGCCGCAGTCACAGGCGCCGCTCTCTGCTTTGGAGCAGCCCGCTTCGGCCTTGGCCTGCAGGGCCTCCAGTTCGTCCAGCGGGATCAGGTCTTCGCGGCTCACCAGATAGTGAGTGTCGTTGACCAACACTGTCACGGCATCGCGCAGGGGATGCACATCAATCACTTTGCCTTCGCCATGCGGCGTGCCAACGCGCTTGTTGCGCTTGGGGAGTTGCTTGCGTGCTTCGACGTATTGCTCGTATTCGTAGATCAGGCAGCAGCGTAGCCGCCCGCACATACCGGTGATCTCGGTTGGGTTCAGGGAAATGCCCTGCGCCTTGGCCATCTTGATCGAGATGGGGCTGAAGTCGGTCAGGAAAGTGCTGCAGCAGCGCGGAATGCCGCACGCGCCCATGCCTCCCAGGAGTTTTGCCACGTCGCGCGGGCCGATCTGCCGCAGTTCCACCTTGGCGCGGAAACTGCGTTGCAAGACCGAGCGCAGCCGCATCGTGTTGATCTTGTCCTCGGTGGTGTACAGGAAGGTCAGCAACGAGCCATCGAAGTTATACTGCGCGGCGACGAACTTCACGCCGTTGAAGCCGCCCAGTTCGGCGGCCTTCTCGCGGCAGGTGATGAGGGCCTCGACTTCGCGCGCTTTCCATAGCTTCTGGCTCATCAGGTCGGTGGGCGTGGCCTTCCGCAGGATGGGCTTGTAATCGCGCTGTTCGCTTTCGGCATCTACTTCGATCAGGTTCATCACCTGACCAAGCTGTACACCGCGCGCCGTCTCGACGATCACAAAGTCGCCGACCAGCAGGTCGGGGATATGGCTGTAGCTGAAGTGATAGACCTTGCCGACTTCGTGGAAGCGCACACCGGCAACACGGGCAGTCGCCGTCTGAGTGTGATGTTCGCTGGTGAGTGTCATGCCCGGATAGCCTTTTCGCCAAGAGTGATAGATGATCCGGCGCATGAGCCGGACACGTCAACTATAAAAGAACTACAGGGCGTTTGCAATAGCTCGCTTCGCTGCACTTAAGGTGCGTGCAAAATGTGTCGGGCAGTTTGCCACGTTTTGGTTTACCTCACTCCCAGCCTCGCTG
>DDBP01000390.1:13049-19226 GCA_002332795.1 Anaerolineales bacterium UBA2029
GCTCGCCCCCTCTCCAGCCTGGACTGGAGAGACTGGAGAGCGGGGGTGAGGTAAACCAGCCGCGTCAAGCAAGTTACTGATAACCTTTGCACGCGCCCTGTCACTTCACAGGCGCGTTGTACAAACCGGGGGTTCGGTGTATTCTGGAGAAAGCAAGTGCCCGGCGCTGAGGTACACTCGCCGGTGGTGTGGTGGCGGTAAGGAGAAGCGTGGCGATGAAGTCTGGGCTTTTCGCAAAGCAGGCCCTGGTGGCCGGAATGCTGATGGCGGTAGCGTTGGGCCTGGCAGCCTGCTACAAAGATGCGGGCGAAAATCTGCCGCCGACTTCCCGGCAGGTCAATGTTTTGGACATCACCCCCACCACACCCGCCCCGCCCACGCAGGCATTCACCGCGACGCCGGAGTCGCTGCCGCTGGCGACGCCCACGCGCCATCTTATTCCTACCACTACCCCCGCGGACGCGGTGCAGGCCGAGTTGCCCCCGACGGCGACCCCTGAGACGGGCGAGACGGCTCCTCTGCTGGCGACACCGACCGACCTGCCGATCTTCCAGCCGACGTTCACTCCGCTGGGGCCAGCGAATACGCCTTCGCCCACGGTGACGGTGCGGGTGATCACCACGCCGGTGATGAGCGATATCCGGCCTTCGGCGACGCCTTCACCCACGATCGACCCGTCGAAGATGCCCACGCCGACCGACATCCCGGTCGAACTCAACCCGTGTATCCATGTGGTGACCTTCGGCGATACGCTCTACTCGATTGCCAGGGAAAATCAGATCACCATCGAAGAGCTGGTGGCCGCCAACCCCGACCTGTTGGGAGGCAATCCCAACACGATCCTGCGCCTGGGCTGGCAGCTTCGTCTACCGCTGCCGGACTGCGCGGGTACCGTGACGCCCGCTGCGCCCGCTGCCCAGGGAACAAGCTCCCCGACGCCGGCTGGTACGCCTGGCGGGCCAATCGTGCATGTGGTGCAGGCGGGCGAGGGGATTTACGCCATTGCCCGCAAATATGGCGTCTCGCCAGAGTCGATCATACAGGCCAACAACCTGGCCAACCCCAACCTGATCTATCCCGGCCAGGAGCTGATCATACCGGCAGGGCAGTAGGCAGAAGGAAATCCAACGGGCGCGCTGCGCGGTGTTCGGCGTGCCCGTTGTCTGGCTGAAGTTTGCGGTGGGCTGTTATTTGCCGTACTTGTTGGAGAGCAGGCTGAGCAGCTTGCTGGCGTCAACGGCGGCGTCCTTGCCACTCATCGCCGAGAACAGCCCCATGAAGCCGCTCTTCGACTGCCGATTCTCCAGGTCCATGGCCAGCTCGTCGAAAGCATCGGCGGGCAGGCTGCGCAGGACGCGGTTTTCTTCCTCGCTGAGCGTATAGCCCGCCAGGGCCGCATCGGGGTCGGAGAGCAACTGAGCGCGAAACTTCTCATCGGTCAGAGCACGGTTGACGACGGTGGTCAGGTCTTCCTTGGCCATGGGGGTTCCTCCAGGCTCGCGGTGAGTGGCGACAGTCGCAACGCACCAGGTTACACTATTGATTATATTATCATCGAAAACAGTCAACAAAACCTGACCGATCGAACTTTTTTACAGATGCGTGACGGCTTTTTTCGAACCCGATGGGGTAACGCGCGCATGGTGAAAGGGCTGAGCAGGGCACTGATGGTGATCTGCCTGGGGACGATTTCGCCCGCCGCTGCGCGTTCCCCTGATCTGGTTCTGTCGGCGACCTGGCATGCGCGCCCCTGTGACGCGCAACCGGTGGCTCACTGCCCCCCTGTAGAGGACGAGCCTGGGCAACCTGTCGCGGAAACTGGATACACGGGATTGCAAAATCCGGCCAGAGGGCGTTCGCTGCTGGCCCCTGGCGCTGACCCGCTGGCCGTCTTTGAGCGCCGCCCGCTTGACGTTTACATCGTGCCGGAGGGTGGCGCGTTTCTGGACGACGATCACACCGATCCCCATTATGGCGTGGACTATGCCTGCCCAACTGATTATCTGCAGGGGCAGGTCACCTACTTCTACCCGATTGCGCCGGGATTTGTCACCGCGCGCTCGTCTTGCCTCTGGTGTTATGTAGATGGCGATGCACAGGGGCGCGTGGGCTGGAAGTGGCCGCGCTACAACTTTGGCTGGGGTGGGCTGGTGCTGGTGGAGACGCCCATCAACCCGCAGGTGTCTGTCTATATTCTCTACGCGCACGTTGCCCGCGATTTCGTCAGCCTGGGCGACTTCGTGACGCCCGACGAGATCATCGGAGTCGTGGGCACGAGCGGCTATTCGGAACAGTACCATGTACACGTCGAGATTCGCTACGGTCCGCCGGGCCTGTTCTGGAATGCGGACTTCAGTCAGTGGGCGACGCACGATCGCTGGATGGCGACCATGTTCACCGATCCGGCGCTGGTCGTCTATCGTCAGAATCACGGTTTGCTGCGCGCTGCGTTGGAGCAGTGGGGACCACTGCGCCCTGAACCGCAACCGATTCCCTGACGATGGGCGAGCGCGGCGAAATTTACATATCTCGGTAGACACGGTGCAGCAGCCTATGGTAGACTACGGGTAATACGTGCGAACAGACCTTTTTGAGGGCTACCGCCTGGGCGACAAGCGGGGCTGTCTATTTGCCTGGAGCGTGCCAAGATGACGAAGGGCATCAAGATTCTATGTATCGAAGATGATCCTGAGATGATCGAGTTGGTGAAACTGATCCTCTCGCGTCAGGGCTACGAGGTGATCGGGGCCACCGGTGGGGAAGCCGGTCTGCAAGCCATCGAGCGCGAGCAACCGGCTCTTGTCTTGCTCGACCTGATGATGCCCGAAATGGACGGGTGGGAGGTGTATCAGCGGATGCGCGCGGACGAGCGCATGAAGGATGTGCCGGTCATCGTGGTCACCGCCAAGGCCCAGAGCATTGACAAGGTGCTGGGCTTGCACATTGCCAAAGTCAACGACTACATCACCAAGCCCTTCGGCCCCTCCGAATTGCTCACCAGTGTCATGCGCGTGCTCCAGGAAGCGGGTTTCGAGACCGAAGAAGCCTGAGCATCACCTTCACCAGAGCGGGCGCGGGTGCTCCCTGGCGGCAGCACCCGTTGTCTTTGTTCGCGCGGGAATCGGCTTTTCAGTAGAATCGGGCACGGTACGGCCTGCGTTTGAGGAAGGAGCGACCATGCGGACTACCTGGGAGTCTCTGCTGGCAAGTGGCGACGTTGTGATTGCCGATGGCGGGATGGGCACCATGCTCATTGCCCGCGGTCTGCAACGCGGCACCGCGCCGGAACTGTGGAATGTCGAGCGGCCCGATGACGTGCGCGCCATTCACCGCGCCTACATCGAGGCGGGCGCACAGATCATCCTCACCAACAGCTTCGGCGGCAACCGCCTGCGCCTGGAACTGCACGGCGTCAGCGGGCGTGTGGGCGAGTTGAATCGCGCGGCGGCACGCCTGGCGCGGGCCGAGGCCGACGCTGCCCCCAGGCCGGTGCTGGTCGCTGGCTCGATGGGGCCGACCGGTCAGATGCTGGCTCCCATGGGCACCCTGTCCTACGACGAGGCGGTCGCAGCCTTTGCGGAGCAGGCGGCAGCATTGGTCGAGGGGGGCGTGGACGTGCTGTGGATCGAGACTATGTCCGATCTGGAAGAGGTACGCGCAGCCGTCGAGGGATGTCGGCAGGCCGCACCGACGGTGCCCGTCGTGAGCACAATGACGTTCGACACGCGCGGGCGCACGATGATGGGCGTGACGCCCGAACGCGCCGCAGAGGAAATCGGGGCGCTGGGGGTGATGGCGCTGGGGGCCAATTGCGGCAAGGGACCGGATGAGCTGGAAGCAGCCATTGCCCGTATGAGCAACGCTGCGCCGCCTGTGCCGCTGATCGCCAAGGCGAATGCAGGCGCACCGCGTCTGGAAGGCGACCGCGCGGTGTACGATGCCACGCCAGAAGACATGGCCCACTACGCGCAGCGCGTGCACGCCCTGGGCGCGCGCATCGTTGGCGCGTGCTGTGGCAGCACGCCGGAGCACATCCGTGCCATTGCGCAGGCGCTGCGCGGCGCATAGCGGTCTTCGCCTGCGCTGTCCCGTTGAGCAAATCGTGCTACACTGAAGGGCACTGGCCTGCTGGTTAACTCATGGTGACGTGAGGGGGTCTTATGCCAAAAGAGAAAAAAGCGCGAGGTTTTCGCTGGCTGGGCGTGCTGCTGATCGGCGTGCTGGCCATCACAGGATTGCCTGGCCTTGGGCCGCGGACGGCAGGGGCCTTCCAGGGGCAGAATCTCTTGCAGAACCCAGGCTTTGAACAGCCCTACATCACCATCAACGGCGATGCGGGGTTGCAGGTGGCAGCCAACTGGCAGCCCTGGTTCAAGACGACGCCGGGCGGATCCAGCGCCATCAATGCCCGCCCTGAATACAAGCCAGCGCCTTCGACGCGCGTGCGCTCTGGTGCTGCGGCCCAGGAATACAATACCTTCTTCGCCACACACACCGCCGGCGTGTATCAGCGCGTGCCTGTCTCCCCCAACGTGGACTTGCGCTTCAGCGTATATGTGTATGTGTGGTCGTCGGCTACCTTCACCAACCCCGATGTCAGCGAGCAACCGAACACGGTAATCATCAACGTCGGCATCGATCCCACCGGCGGCACGGATCCGGATAGCCCCAGCATCATCTGGTCGGCGGACGCGGAATATTACGATCAGTATCGCGAGATGTCGGTGGTCGCGAAGTCCAAAGGTACGGCGGTGACGGTCTTTGTGCGCACCGCACCGCAGGGCTATGTGGGTGTCAACAATGTGTACCTGGACGATGCGGCGTTGGTACCCCTGAGCGCCATGCCCACCCCAGGGCCGACGGCGGTTCAGCCGACTGTCACCCCCAGCCCGATGATCATCGAGCCGACGCAGGAAGGGACAATCACACCGGTGCCGTACACACCGATGGTGCCGCCGACGTTTACCCCCAACGTGCCCACCATGCCCCCAGCGACCGCTACGCCGGTGATCCCAGCCGGTTTCGGCGGCACTATCCTGTATACCGTGAAAGCGGGCGACACGGTGTGGGGCATTGCCCGTCAGTTTGGCAGCACAGTGGAGGCGATTATTCAGGCGAACGGCCTGCCTGCCAGTGGCTTCATCAACATCGGGCAGGTGCTGGTCGTGCCGGTGCGCGATCAGCAGACCATTCCGCCGACCTTCACCCCTGCCGCTCCTGCCCCGACCCAGGTCCCGGACGGCACGGGGGGTGTGCCGGGCACCGGCTACACCACGTACACAGTGGTGCGGGGTGACACCCTGTCAAGCATTGCGGCGCGGTTCAATACGACAGTCGCGGTATTGGCGCAGTTGAACGGGCTGGTCAACCCGAACCTGATCTATGCGGGGCAGCAGTTGCGCGTGCCAGGCGCGGCGCAGCCCGCTCCTACACCCGTCCCGCCGACGCAGGTGCCGGCTCAGCCAACCCGTCCGGCGACCCATGTGGTGCAGCCAGGTGAGAATCTGTTCCGCATCGCCCTGCGCTATGGGCTGACGGTGGATCAACTGGCGCGCTACAACGGCATCTACAACCCGCACCTGATCTTCGCCGGTCAGGTGTTGCGCATCCCTTAGGGCGATGTCACGACACGACACAGTGACCATTCGGCGGGCCAGCACAGGCGAGGTGGTGCTGGCCCGCGCCCGCTGGTGTCAATCCTTCTGGTGTCATCTGCGCGGGCTGATGTTCCGCCGCGCCCTTTCCCCCGACGAGGGCCTGCTCTTCGTGTACAGTCGTCCGGGGATCAGCAACACGGCGATCCACATGTTTTTCGTGTTCTTCCCCATTGCGGCGGTGTGGCTGGACGAGGCCGGGCAGGTGGTGGGAACCGCGCTGGCGCGGCCCTGGCGACCCTACTACGCGCCGCGCGCGCCCGCCCGCTACCTGATCGAAGCGGCGCCCGCGTTGCTGGAGCGCGTGACCGAAGGGGAGCAACTGCTCTTCGAGCGCGTGCGTGAGGGCTAAGTTATCAGTTGTCAGTTTTCAGTGATCAGTGGTCAGGAACCTGCCGCAGGCCGGTGGCTTCTGGGGGACACATCTTGATCACGGAGAGTTGACAACGGAAGGCTGAGAACTGAGAACTAAAGACTGATAACTCAGGCTGGGGGCAGCGAGGTGCGTCAGCGCCGAGTGGGG
>DDBP01000100.1 GCA_002332795.1 Anaerolineales bacterium UBA2029
TGCGCTGGCCGAGCTGACGCCGGGGGCGATTGCCGCGCTGCGTCGCGCCCTCGATGGTGACGACGACACCCTGGCCCTGCGCGCCGCCCGCGAAGTGTTGGAGCGCGTCGGGCCGCTGGCCGAACGTTCCGCCGTGCAGACGATTCGTGTGGAGTATGGCAGCCATGACGGTCAGCCTGTGTCAGCCGCACCCTGGGCAGATCGAAATCCTGCGCCATCCGGCCCGCTTCAAAGTGGTGGCCTGCGGCAGGCGCTTCGGCAAGACGGAGACGGGGCGGATTCTGATGGTTGAGCGCGCTCTGGCCGGGCGCGTCTGCTGGTGGATTGCGCCGACCTACCGCATGGCCGACGACGTGTGGCGGAGCTTCAAGGCGACGCTGGCGGGTGTGTGGCAGGCCAAGGACGAGGCCATGCGCCGCATTGACCTGCCCGGCGGCGGGGTGATCGCCGTGCGCAGCGGGCACAACCCCGATGCGCTGCGCGGCGCGGGTCTCGACCTGGCCGTGCTCGACGAAGCGGCTTACCTGGCCCCGGCGGTGTGGTCGGCGGCGATCCGCCCCGCTCTGGCCGACCGGCGCGGCGAAGCGCTATTCCTCAGCACACCGCGCGGGCGTAACTGGTTCTGGGGGCTGTGGATGGCCGGGCAGCAGGCCGATCATCCACACTGGCAAAGCTGGCGCTTCCCGACGGCGGCCAATCCGCTGATCGATCCGGCGGAGATCGAAGACGCACGGGCGTTGCTGCCGGAACGGGTTTTCCGCGAGGAGTATCTGGCCGAGTTCCTGGAAGACGGTGGGCGCGTCTTCCGGCGGGTGGAGGAGGCGGCGACGGTCGAGCCGGGCGGCTCGCCGCAGCCCGACGAGCGCTACCTCTTCGGTGTGGACTGGGGCCGCGACGCCGACTTCACCTGCATTGCCGTGCTGGCAGCGGAGTCGCGGCGGCTGGTGGCGCTGGAGCGTTTCAACGCGGTCGGCTGGGCGGTGCAGCGCGGGCGGCTGGTAGCGCTGGCGGATCACTGGCAACCAGTGGCGATCTGGGCGGAGGCCAACAGCATGGGTGGGCCGAACATCGAGGCGTTGCAGGCGGAGGGGTTGCCGGTGCAGCCCTTCGTGACGACCGCCGTCAGCAAAGGGCCGCTGATTGACGCGCTGGCGCTGGCCCTGGAACGTGGCGAACTGTCCCTGCTGCGCGATCCTGCGCTGCTGGCCGAACTGAGCGCGTTCTCGCTGGAACGGTTGCCGGGCGGGCGCTATCGCTACGGCGCGCCGCCGGGTCTGCACGACGACACGGTGATCGCCCTGGCGCTGGCCTGGCATGGCCTGTTGCACAGCGGGGCGAGCATCAGTTTTGTGTAGTTGACAGTCATCAGTGATCAGTTTGCGGTGATCACTGAGCGCCGCTCTACGCCCTCCGCTGCCAACTGAAAACTGATCACTGAAAACCGATCACTGATCACCAAGAGGAGTGAGAGATGGTCTCCCAACCGAAGCAAACCTCCCTCGTCGAGCGGGCGCTGCGTCGCCTGGGCTACGTGCGCTGGCGTCCGGCGAGCGTCATTCACCGCGTCGAGACGATCCCCGCGGGCGAGCCGCTGCCCGCCCTCGCGCCAGAAGCGGGTCGGGCGGGGCAATACGCGGGCGTGTATATGGGCAGTCCGTGGGTCTATGTGGCGGTCAACCGCATTGCCGAGGCGGCGGCGCTGGTGCCTTTCCGCGTCTACCGGGTGGCGGCGGGAGGAGGCAGCGCGGGCGAGGTCGCCCCGGCAGGGGCGGGCGAGGTCGCGCTGCCGGAGCACCCTTTCGCGCGCCTGCTGCAACGACCCAATCCGCTGCTCAGCCGCTTCGAGCTGATCGAGCACACCGTCGGCAGCCTGGAGCTGCACGGCAATGCCTACTGGTTCCTGGCCGGTCAGCCGGGCGGCGCGCCCCAGGAAATCTGGCCGCTGCGCCCCGATCGCGTGCAGATCGTGCCGGATGCCGTGCGCGGCGTGCGCGGCTACGTCTACGAGGTAGACGGACGGCGCATCCCCCTGGACGCGGCGGAGGTGGTGCACTTCCGGCGCTGGCATCCTGCCAACGACTACTACGGGCTGAGCGCACTGGAGGCAGCGCGCCTGGCCGTGGAGACCGACCGCGCCATGGCCGACTGGAATCGCCGCTACTTCGGCGAGGGCATGGCCGTGCCGGCGGGCATCGTCGCCATCCGCGAGCGCGTCAGCGACGCCGACTTCGAGCGTATCAAACGCGAGTGGCGCGCAGCCTACGGCGGCGGCGAGCGCAAGACGGCGTTCGTACGCGGGGCGTCGGTGGAGTGGCACAACGTGGGCCTCAGTCAGCACGACATGGACTTCCTCAACGCCCGCCGCTTCAACCGCGAGGAAATCTTCCAGATTTTCGGCATTCCGGTGGGACTGTTCAGCGAGAACGCCACCGAAGCCAACGCCCTGGTCGGCGAGCGCGTCTTTGTCGAGCGCACGCTGTGGCCGAAGCTGGTGCGCATCGCCGAGAAGATCACCACCGATCTGCTGCCGTTCTATGGGACGGGGCTGGTCGGGCGCTTCGATGACATCCGCCCGCAGGATCGCGCGCAGCAGCTCGCCGAGTTGCG
Source organism: Anaerolineales bacterium UBA2029 (assembly GCA_002332795.1). Classification (GTDB taxonomy): domain Bacteria; phylum Chloroflexota; class Anaerolineae; order Aggregatilineales; family Aggregatilineaceae; genus UBA2029. Next base: position 2,608 of record DDBP01000100.1, read on the forward strand.
CCTGGCCCGCGGTGTGCTGACCGTGAACGAGCTACGCGCGCGGTACTTCGGCCTGGGGCCGTTGCCTGTGTCTGCCAGGGCAGAGGTCGAGGAGGATGAGGAGACGCCAGCGCCGGAACCTGAGGAGTAGTCCGCCGCATTCACTCAGACTTCCGAAGTCTGCCGAGACTTCGGAAGTCTTGTCCCCCTTGTATCATCACCAGCAAGACCTTCGTCCCCCGCCCCCTGCGCGACTTCGAGTACAATTAGGGCCGTGCGCCTGCTGTTCGCTCGAAGGGGGATTCCCTGGCATGGACGACACCACGCTCATCCTCAACCGCGTGTTGCCCATCCTCTTGTTGATCGCGCTGGGGCACTGGACGCGCCGCAGCGGTTTCCTGACCGAGAGCGCCGTCGAAAACCTGCGCAAACTGGTCGTCACCCTGGCGCTGCCCTCGGTGCTGTTCATCTCCTTTCTGGAGATGAAGCTGCAGACGAAGTATCTGCTCGTCTTCGCGTTGATCTTCGCGCTCAACGTGACGTTGTTCGCCCTGGGGCGGGTGCTCAAGGCGCGGCTGCGCGTCGAATACCTGTACTTCCCCTTCCTGATGACCGGCTTCGAATACGGGATGCTCGGCGTCAGCCTGTTTGGCAGCGCCTACGGCCTGGACAAGATCGGCTATATTGCCGTCATTGACCTGGGGCACGAACTGTTCATCTGGTTCGTCTTCCTGGCCTTTTTGCTGATGCTGCGCGACGGGCACCAGGACCCGCGCCAACTGCTGCGGGCGTTCCTCACCTCTCCGGTGATCATCGGCATCCTGGCGGGCATCGCGCTGAACGTGATCGGGGCGCGGGAATTCGTCAACGAGCGGCCTATCGTGGGCGGCGTGATGGCGACGCTGCGTTTCCTGGGCAACCTCACCATCCCGCTGATCCTGATCATCGTCGGCTACGGCATCCGGCTCGATCGGACGGGCGTCCGCGAAGCCGCGCCGGTGATCGGCATCCGCCTGGCGATCCTGGTGCCGCTGGCGCTGCTGCTCAACTGGCTGGTGCTGCGCGGCCTGCTCGACCTGGAAGCACCGTTCGAGGCAGGATTGTTCACCTTGCTGGTGTTGCCGCCGCCCTTCATCATCCCGTTGTATATGAAAGCGGGTTTGCCCGACGAGCGGCGCTACGTCAACAATGCCCTGACGCTCTATACGGTCGCGTCTATTGTCCTGTTCACGGTCTACTTCGTGCTGCACCCGGAGTTGTAGCCGCCATGCCCCTCGACCCCAACGCCGTGCCCGGTCTGCTGCGGGCGCTGGATAGTCCTGATGTCTACGTGCGCATCACCGCCGCCGAAGCGCTGGGCAAGATCGGCAATCCGGTGGCCATCGCCCGCCTGCTGGAGATTCTGGACGACGAACGGCCCGCCGTGCGCCGCCGCGTCATCGGTGCGCTGGAACGCATCGGCACCGAGCCGAAGGCGCGTGCTGCGGCGCAGGTCGTGCCAGGGTTGGAGCGCGGCCTCTACGATCCCGATCCGGTGGTGCGGGCAGCGGCAGAGCGCGCCCTGCAGCGCCTGGGCATCTCCAGCGCACACGCGGCACTGGCCCGCTGGCGCACTTCTGGGCTATGATTCGGGAGCCAATGGATTTCGGATTTCGGATTGCGAATTGCGGAGTGTGGATTATGGAGGGTGAGTTGCCGAGCAGGCTTTCAAATTCGCAATCCGCAATTCGC
>DDBP01000370.1 GCA_002332795.1 Anaerolineales bacterium UBA2029
GACAACTTTTGCACGCACCCTCGTCACTCACCGTTGTTCGCCAGAGGGCGACTTGTTACAATGTTCGCCGGTCGCCAGACCGCACACACGAAAAGGGGAGACCATGCCAGAGTACATCCATGTTTCCGTAGCCTGGCCCTACGCCAACGGCGACCTGCACGCCGGGCACCTGGCTGGGGCCTATCTGCCCGCCGACATCTTCGCCCGCTTTCACCGGCTGAAGGGCAACCATGTGCTGATGGTCAGCGGCTCGGACGCGCACGGCACGCCGATCACCGTCGAAGCCGACCGGCTGGGCCTGTCGCCGCGCGAGGTCTTCGAGCACTACCATCACCGCTTCCTGATCACACAGCAGCGCATCGGCATCAGCTACGACCTGTTCACACACACCGACACGGAAAACCATCACCGTGTCGCCCAGGATATCTTCCGGACGCTGCTGGAACGGGGTTACCTCTACACCGAGACGCAGCGCCTGCTCTACAGCGAGACCGAGAAGCGCTTCCTGCCCGACCGCTATGTGGAGGGCACCTGCCCGGTGTGCGGCTTCGCCAATGCGCGCGGCGATCAGTGTGACAACTGCGGTAGCCTGCTCGACGCGCTCGATCTGATCAACCCGCGCAGCAAGACCGACGGCAGCATCCCTGTCGTCCGCGAGACAGAGCACTACTTCCTCAACCTGCCCGCCTTCATAGACCGGCTGCGCGCTTATCTTTCGGACCCGCGCAAAGCCGAGCAGTGGCGTCCGAACGTGTTGCGCGTCTCGCTGAACAAGATCGAGGAATTGAAAGGCCGCCCCATCACGCGCGACATCGCCTGGGGCATCCCGGTACCCCTGCCGGGTTGGGAAGAAAAGCGCATGTACGTCTGGTTCGAGGCGGTGATGGGCTACCTGACCGCCAGCATCGAATGGGCGCACAACACCGGTCAGCCGGATGCCTGGAAACATTGGTGGTACAACCCGGAAGCCAAAATCTACAACTTCATTGGCAAGGACAACATCGAGTTCCACACCATCATCTGGCCGGCAGAACTGATGGGCATTGACGGGCTGTATGCCAGTGAAGGAGACGGCCCGATCTCGCTACCCTACGATGTGCCCGCTAACGAGTTCATGAACATCGAGGGACAGCAATTCTCCAAGAGCCGCAACTGGGCTATCTGGGTGCCGGATATCCTGGATCGCTACGATCCCGATCCCATCCGCTACTATATCGCCATGACCTTCCCCGAAACGCGCGACTCCGACTGGAGCTGGGATGGCTTTGTGACGCGCAACAATACCGAGCTGCTGGCCGCCTGGGGGAACCTGGTCAACCGTGTGCTGAAGTTCGCGCACAAACATTTCGGGGGAACTGTGCCCAACCCCGGCACGCTGCGCGACATCGATCGCGAGATTCTGGATAAGGTCGAGGGGGGCTTCGAGACGGTCGGGGCATTGCTGGCGGCGGTGCGCCTGCGCGACGCCCTCAGCGAGACGATGGCGCTGGCCCGCGAGGTCAACGGCTATCTGGATCGCGCGCCCTGGTTCAAGGTGATCGGCGAGGATCGGCAGGCTGCCGCCACCACCATCTACACGGCGCTGCGCTGCATTGACAATCTCAAGACCCTGTTCGCACCCTTCCTGCCCTTCACCTCGCAGCGGGTGCATGAGTACCTGGGCTACGAGGGGACGCTCTTCGGCGAGCAGCGCATCGAAACGTTCCAGGAGAGCGAGCGGGCGCATGAGGCGCTCACCTATCACACCGACGGGCGCGTGGTAGGGCGCTGGGAGCCAAGTCGCCTGCCGGTGGGACAGGCTCTGCGCGAACCGCAGCCGCTCTTCCGCAAGCTGGAGCCGTCCTTGATCGACGAGGAACGCGCCCGCCTGGGTCAGCCGCGCGAAGCAGAGACGTTGCCAGGGCGCGGCTCGTAGGCGCGGCAGGAAAGAGATCGTCACCGAGGGCGCAGGGGACACAGAGAAGGACATAGAGAGAAGCAGGGCGAAATTTGCAGTGTTCTCTGTGCCCTCTGCGCTCTGGATATCTGACAGGGGACAGCGCATGGGCGAATGGCTGCACAGGCGTTTCCGGCGCAATCCGGCGCTGGTAGCTCAAGAAGTCATTGACGAGACCATCGTCGTACCCGTGGGGCAGGATGCCGGGGCGCTATCCGGCCCCTATGTGCTTAACGAGGTGGCGGGGCACATCTGGCACCTGCTGGACGGCCAACGCACCGTGGCCGAGATCGCCGCGCTGATCGCCGCCCGCTATGAGGTCAGCCGGGAAGAAGCCGAACACGACGTGAGCGCCTTCCTGGGCGAGATGGAGCGATTGGGGGCGGTCTATGCCGTGTGAGACCGGGAGGGTAGCCTAACTGTGTCTCGCGCCGCTCCCCCGCGCGAGCCGCTGCGCTCCCGCCTGTGGCGCACTCTGCGGCTCGACCTGGCACTGCGCCTGATCTGGCGCAGCACTCCCGGCTGGACGCTCGCCAATACCGCCCTGGTCGTCGTGCAGGGGGTGCTGCCTCTTGCCAACCTCTATCTGCTAAAGCTGCTGGTAGACGCCATTACGCGCGCGCTGAATACCCCTGTCCCCCCTGACCATCTGGACGATGCCTTGCTCTACGTCGCCCTGATGGCGCTCTTCACATTGCTGGGAGCGGCAATCTCATTGCTGGCGGGGCTGGTCGGGCAGACACAGGGCATGATCGTCACCGACTACATGCAAGACATTGTGCACGCCCGCTCGGTGGCAGTTGATCTGGAATTCTACGAGAATGCGGAGTTCTACGACACCCTGCGCCGCGCTCAGCGCGAAGCCAATATGCGCCCCATGCGCATTTTCCAGGGATTGCTGCAGCTTGGGCGCGATGCCATCTCGTTACTGGCCATCTCCGGCCTGTTGCTGTCGTTCAGCGGAGCGTTCGTCCTGCTGTTGCTGGTGGCAGTGATCCCCGGTTTTCTGGTGCGCGTGCGCTTTTCCGGCACGCTCTACCGTTGGCAACGTGCCCGTACGCAGACCGAACGCAAGAGCTGGTACTACACCTGGATGCTCACCGGCGACTGGCACGCCAAGGAAATCCGACTCTTTGGGCTGGGCGACCTGTTCATCGAGCGCTTCCGTCAGTTGCGCCATCAACTGCGGAGCGAGCAGTTGCACATTGCCCGGCAACAGGCACTGTTCAGCTTCGTCGCTCAACTGATCTCGACGCTGGCTATTTATGGCGGCTACGCGCTGGTGGCGGGGCGGGTGCTTTCTGGCAGGCTCAGCCTGGGCGACCTGGTGATGACCTTTCAGGCGCTTCAGCGAGGGCAGGGCTACCTGCAGAACGCCCTGCAAAGCCTGGCCGGGCTGTATGAAGACAACCTGTTCATTGCCGATCTGGACGAGTTCCTTAACCTGGAACCGCGCGTGATCAGCCCGGCCCGCCCACGTCCTTTCCCACGTCCCCTACGGCAGGGCATTGCCTTTGAGAGCGTGTCCTTTGCCTACCCTGGTGGGGCGCGTCAGGCGCTGACGGACATCACGCTGACCATCCGCCCCGGCGAGAAGATCGCCCTGGTGGGCGAGAATGGCTCTGGCAAGACTACCCTGATCAAGCTGCTGTGTCGTCTGTATGATCCGACTGAGGGGCGCATCACGCTCGACGGGATCGATCTGCGCGAACTAGACGTGCTCGACCTGCGCCGCGCCATCAGCGTGATCATGCAGGATTACGTGCAGTATAACCTGCCTGTGCAGGACAACATCTGGTTCGGCAACGTCGCCGAGCCGCCCGATCCAACGCGCATCGCGCAGGTAGCACAGGACGCCGGAGCGCACGACGTGGTGGCTCGCCTGCCACATGGCTATCAGACGGTGTTGGGGCGGATGTTTGAAGACGGCGAGCAACTGAGCATCGGCGAGTGGCAGAAAATCGCCCTGGCGCGCGCCTTCTTGCGGCAGGCGCAGATCGTGATCCTCGACGAGCCGACCAGCGCCCTGGACGCCAGGGCCGAATACGAGATATTCCGCCGCCTGCACGACCTGACGCGCGAGCAGACTACCATCATGATCAGTCACCGCTTTTCAACGGTGCGCCATGCCGACCGCATCGTCGTGCTCGACGGCGGGCGTATTGTCGAGTGCGGCTCGCACGCCGAGTTGATGCGATTGGGCGGGCACTACGCGCACCTGTTCGAGCTTCAGGCCCGGCACTACCTGTCATGAACGCCCCAGCGCTCTCTCGCCGTTCGCGCCGACTGCGCACGCTGGGTGCAATGGTGCGCCTGTCGCGCTGGCAGGAACACATCCCCTTCACCCTGGCGGCGACCTGGCTGGGCGTCAACCTGGCGGCGCATCATGCACACGCCTCGCTGGATGAGCGCGTGATCACTGTAACGGGTGCCAACATTCTGGCGGTGACCTTCGCCTTCATGATCAACGACGTGGCCGACGCGCCTGACGATGCCCGCGACCCGGCGCGCGCCGCGCGCAATGTGGTGAGTTGCGGGGAACTATCGGCGCGGGCCGCCTGGCTCCTGGCAGGGCTGGTGGGGGCGCTGGCGCTGACACTCTACATCCTGTTGCCCTTCCCCTCCCTGTTGACCGGAACGGTGACACTGGCCCTGGGCTGGCTCTATTCCTGGCGGGCGGTGCGTCTGAAAGCTCTGCCCGTCCTCGACGTGCTCGCGCATGCCCTCATGCTCAGCGCCCTGCTGGTGCTGGCGGGCTACCTGGCTTTCGACGCAGCGCCGGGGCGTGTCTGGGCGGTGAGCGCCATGGCCGGGCTGATTTCTGCATATGGGCAGCTTTACAATCAGGTGCGCGACGCCGATCAGGATCGCGCTGCTGGACTGCACAACACGACCTGGCTGCTGGGAATGCAACGGGCGCGCGCGTTGATGTTCGTTTGCCTGGGTGCCGCGGGGTTGTTGCTGGCGCTGACGGTGATCGCCGGACTATGGCCGCTGTGGTTGGCTCCGCTGGCTGGCCTGTTCCTGCTGCCAGCGTTGCTATGGCCCCGCCCGACCGATATGCGCGGCACGGCAGCCCTCGATCTCAGCGGGCGTTTGCAACTGGGGACGATGCTGGCGGCTGCGGCGCTGATGGCCGTCTGGCTGGTGGTCAATGCTGTGGGCTGAAGGGACTCAAATCCCATCGTGTGGCTGAGATGATTCGCTGACCCCTGCGAATGAGTGGCTCACCCTGGACGGAAATTTGTCGCGCCAGCCCTGCTCATCTATGATTGGGATTATCTCCTCAGGAGCCAGACAACGTGTCATATGAACATGCGCCGCGCAGCCAGGAGAGGATCATTCCCATGGGAAAGCGATATCGTCACCCTCCTATCATCGAAGCGCTGTGCGAATTTTGCTTTGAACCAGGCCCCCCCTGGGACTTGGCCATTCCTGGTCTGATATACGAAAAGATCAAGGCAGAGTTTCCCAAGAGACGCCAAGTGAAAGCCTTCGAGGTCAATGTTACAGCCGGCTTGGAGGGCGTTGAACAGCGCGTGACGACTACCGATCGCATCCACTTTCTCAGAGAAGACGAGAAGGCTCTCGTTCAGGTGGATCGGAATCTGTTGGTCGTCAATCATCTGAGGCCTTATCCGTCCTGGCAACATTTTCTGCCTCTGATTCAACTGGGCTTTACCGTATACACAGAAATGGCCCAGCCCAAAGGTATTCAGCGTATTGGTCTGCGCTACATCAATCGCATCGAGATTCCAGGACAGCATATTGAATTGCAAGACTATCTGCAGTTCTACCCTTTCATCGGGCCAGAGTTGCCTCAGGATTTTGATTCGTTTTTTGCAGGGATTCAGATTCCTTATGACAATTCAAGAGATAGCCTCAGGTTGCAGATATCCAGTACAATTGCTGAGACTTCTGATCATGCTGCAGTGTTGCTCGATCTCGACTACTTTCTAGCTCAACCAGGGCAGATACCCCTGCAAGAAGTCTTCACATGGGTGGAGATAGCTCATCAGCGCGTGGAAGAAGTATTTGAAGCCTGTCTCACCGATCGCCTCAGAGACATGTTCGAGGAGATAGTACCATGACCTTTGTGGTCAAACCGCAACCGCCGTTCAAGACTACCCAGAGCGGGCAAGAAGCGGGAGCTGCCGCCATTCTTTGGATACAGTCAATGGTTGAACCTCTCTACCATTTCAGAAGGCCACGAGAGGTTTCTGACTTCTTGCAGACTCACGTGTACTTACTACCCCTGCTAGTCGAAGCTCACAAGAAAGTCGCCGAATACTTTGAATTACCAGCCAAGCCTATTCTTGAGGTGATCAGCGATCCAGAATCGGAGGGTGACCAACAACTGTTTCTGCTTATCCCCACTTATCACGCCCCACAGCAGGCTTTGTTCCGCCTGGATCAGTTAGATCAGGAGTGGTGGCTTGATGTATTGCCGCAGGCGCGTGGCAAGATGACCATTGATGTTGAATACCTTTAGCGATGTTCGACTGGTTTGAGTACTTCGACTTAGCCAAGAGTCTGGCCCAGCAAAATGATGAAGCCAGTCAGCGTTCTGCCGTGAGCAGGGCCTACTATGCGGCCTTCTGCAATGCCCGCAACTGGCTCCGTCGCGAAGGATTGAGCATTCCCAAAACCGGTAAAGCTCATGAGATAGTTTGGAATCAATATGAAAGCAGCTCAGAAAGGCAGCACAGGCTGATCGCCCAATATGGGAAGCGCCTGAGGCGCAAGCGGACTGAAGTTGACTATGATGATGAGATCAGGAACCTGGACTATTTTGTCCAGGATGCTATGGAAACTGCGAGTAGACTGATTGTACTTCTGCGTAGCCTCTCTGACTTCATGTCCAGTCCTCCAACAAACTGAGCGTCTCCGCCCGAATCCCTTCCTGACCGCTACCTATACCATGAAGCAAAAAATAGGCGGTGTGGCATTCGTCCTCACTTTGCCGTACTGCAGGCACACACCTTTTGCCAATACCCCTGCAGCTAGGGCATGTTGACATTTTGCTTAGAGGCTGTCCCCTGTTGGGGTACAAAAGTCAACAGAACCTAGGGTTACCTTGCCCCATATCGAAAGCACTGTAGCAAATACACGTCCTCAGCGGCTTTACAAAATTCATGCCTATGGTGTAGAACAGAGACAGGGGTGGAACCGGCTACATGCCCTGGTGCGAACATACAGGACACGATCATGACAATGTTGCTCGATCCCAATGCGCCGCGCGTGCTGCTGGTCGACCGCGATCCCGATGAGATGGATCGCCTGGCCGATATTCTGCATAGCGCGGGCTATGTGGTCACCAAGGCCTACAATGCCGGTGATGCGCTTTTTGCCCTGCGTCACCAGGCTTTTCACCTGGTGGTGGTAGATGCGCCGCTGGCCGAGCGCGATGAATACAGCCTGGCCGCGCACATGACCCGGTCAGCGTCGCTGCCCTGGGTGGCGCTGGTCGAGGAGAATCACCGCGCACCACAACGCTTGCTCGATTACGGCGCAGCGGCGATCGTACAGCGCCCCTTCACCGCAGGCGTGTTGTTGCGCCATGTGGATAACGCTCTGCGCGGGCAGCGCATGTCTCTGGCGGGCAGACCGGAGATGCCCGCTGATGACACCGTGCGCGCTGCTCACGATGAACTCAACCGGTTGCTGGCTCAGCGCCTGACCGAACAACAGACGCTCTCGCGGCTGGCCCGCTCGCTGAGCGCCGTGCTCGACCTGGATACGCTGCTGACTCAGGTCGTGGATGCGGCGGTCAGCCTGAGCCATGCCGAAGAAGGGCTGCTGCTGCTGCCCGACGAAGAGGGCAAGGCGCTGCTCATCCGCGCGGCCAAGGGACTGGATACCGAAACGGCGCGCAATTTCCGCATCAAGACGCAGGACTCGCTGGCGGGGCAGGTCTATCGTTCCGGGCGTCCGGTGCTGGTGGGCGACCAGGGGCCGCAGAAGGTCAAGACGGAGTACCTGGTCAAGTCGCTGCTCTATGTGCCGCTGTCCATCAAAGGGCAGATCATCGGCGTGCTCGGCGTCAACAACAAGTTCGCCGACCGTACCTTCACCGAGCACGATCTGGAGTTGCTGCAAGACTTGGCCGCTCACGCTGCCGTGGCGATTGAAAACGCACGCCTCTATGAGGAGAGCGTGCAACGCACGCATGAACTGAGCATCCTGGTCGAAGCGGGCGAAGCGGCCAACTCCACGCTGGCCATTGACCGCGTGCTGGCCATCATCGCCCGTCAGTTGATCGCGGCGCTGGGTACCGGACAGTGCTACATTGGCGAGTGGGCGGCTGGCGATGAGATGCTGCGCTGGCGGGCCATTCACTACCGGGCGCTCTGGCGCGGCGCGAAGGGGCCAGAGCCGGGCGATGGCTTCCGTCCCGCGCTGGCGCGCGCGCTGGCCACACGCCGTCCTGCGCTAGGCCCGCTGCTCGCTCACCGCGACGCGCAGCCTGTCTCCGCCTTGCTCCCGCAACGTTACACGGCGCAGGGGGCGATCGTGGTGCCTTTGCTGACCCACGATCAGCCCCTGGGCGCGGTCTTGCTGACCCGGCTACAGCAGCCTTTCAGCGACGAACACCTGCGCTCGGCCCAACAGGAGCTGCAACATCACACGCATGACTTGCTGAGTGCCTTCGCCGATACAGACGCCCGCCGTCATCAGAGCAGCCTGTTCACCGCGGCGGAGCGTATGATCGCCAGCGCGGGGGCGGACTGGCTGGAGATCGCCCTGTGGAATCCGACGCACGCCCAGATGACTATCGCCCTGTCGTGTGGGGGCGGCATCTGGCTGGAGGAGCCAAAACCCCAACTCGACCTGGCGACTTTCCCATCGCTGGCCCGCGTGCTGACCAGTCAGCAGCCGGTCAGCGGCGCGCCGGAAGGCGATCTGAAACGCCTCACCGAACTGGTGCACGGCCAGAGCGTGCTGGCCCTGCCGCTGATCATCCGCGGCAACTCCGCCGGACTGGTGCTGCTGGTGGATACGCTCACCCGCCGCGACTTCAGTCGCCGCGAGGTCGAACTGGCGCAGGCATTGGTGTTACAGGCGGCCAACGCCCTGGAGAATGCCCGCCTGTACCGCGATCTGGAGTTGAGTCTGGAAGAATTGCACCGCACCCAGAGTCGCCTGGTGCAGACGGCGCGTCTGTCGGCCATGGGCGAACTGGCGGCGGCAGTCGCGCATCAGATCAACAACCCGCTCACCACCATTCTGGTGGATACAGAACTGTTGCTGACCGATCTGCCCTCCGATCACCCCAGTCGCGAAGGGCTGGAAGCGGTCCAACGCGCGGGCAAGCGCGCCCTGGAGGTGGTACGCCGTCTGCTGACGATGGCTCGTCAACAGACGGGCGAAGAAGCCCCTGAGCCGCAGGAGGTCAACACCACCATTCGCAACACACTGACCCTGGTCGAGTCGCACATCCGGCAGGGGCGCATCGCGTTGACCGTTGATCTGGCCGACGGCCTGCCGCCGGTGTCGGCGGTGCCTGGTCAACTGGAAGACGTGTGGCTGAACCTGCTGCTCAACGCGCGCGACGCGGTCGTCAACCGCCCCGACCCGCGGATTGGTATCAGCACGCGCTATCTTCAGGCCGAAGGCGGTGTGGAGGTGACCGTCTGGGACAATGGTATTGGCATTCCGGAGCAATTGCAGGAACAGATTTTCGACCCCTTCTTCACCACCAAACCCGTGGGCGAAGGCACGGGCCTGGGATTGCACATCTGTAAGCAGGTTGTTAGAAAGTGTGGTGGTAGCATCAGGATGCAGAGCGCTTATAATGAGGGTACGCGCTTCACTATTTTCTTGCCGGTGTGGCGGGGAGAGGGGTAAGTATGAGCAAGCCGTATATCCTGGCCGTAGACGACGATCCCGATGTGCTCGGCACGCTATACCGGGCGTTGACGCGCGAAGGCTACGAAGTGGGGCGGGCCAGTTCCGGCGCTGAGGCGCTGCACCTGCTGGCTGCACGCCGCCCCGACCTGATCATCCTCGATATCATCATGCCCGGCCTGGACGGGCTGACCGTCTGTCGGCGCATTCGCGCCAACAGTCAGTACGACGATCTGGCCATCCTCTTCCTGACCGCGCGCGGTCAGACCGACGACATCGTCGCTGGCCTGGACGCTGGCGGTGACGACTATGTGGTCAAGCCCTTCGAAATTGCCGAACTGACCGCCCGCGTGCGCGCCCTGATCCGGCGCGGGCAACGCAGTGCCGTGCTGGAAAGCCCCATCCTGACTGTGGGACAATTGCAACTGGACTCCAGCACGCACCGCGTCACGGTGGGCAACGGCACCCCCATTCAGCTCACGGCGACCGAGCACCGTCTGTTGCGCTATATGATGGAGCACGCCAATCAGGCGCTTTCGCCCCAGCACTTGCTGGAAGCTGTGTGGGATTACCCGCCGGACACCGGCGATCCCGACCTGGTGCGCGCCCATGTGCGCAATCTGCGCGCCAAGCTGGAACGGGCCGGTGACGAAAGCTACATCCGCACCATTCACGGCGTCGGCTATATGATCGTCGGCTGAGCCGGCGTCGCTGCAGAGACCTTCCTCTCTTGCTCCCCATTTCCGCCTGGGGCAGCCTGGAATCCGGAGACGAAAACCGCAGCTTTCGCGGCATTTGTCCCTGGCTGTCGCATGATTTTTCACAGATCTTTCATGCACGCGCCATTCACAAGTGCCTCATGTCACTTATACTTAGGCCAGACAACAGACGCAAAACTGGAAGCAATCCATGTTCGCACGAAGTGCAGGGCGTTGCACCATTCTGACCGTCAACGGCGATTCGGCGACGCGCCACGTCATTGGGCGCGCGCTGGCTCCGGAAGGTCATGCGGTGCTGGAAGCCCCTGATGCGCGGACGGCGGTCGAGCTGGCACGGATGCATCGCCCGGACATGATCATCCTCGACACCTCGCTGCCCGATATGAACGGGCTGGAGCTGTGCGCCTATCTGCGCACGTTGCCCTACGTCACGCACACGCCGATTCTGTTCGTCAGCGAGCGGGTGAGCGCGCACGCGGTCGCGCAGGCGCTGGATTGCGGCGGCGATGACTACCTGCGCCGTCCCTTTGCCTCGCGGGAACTGCGCGCGCGGGTGCGCGCCCTGTTACGACGGGCGGCGCAGCGTCCACAGGCCACCCGACCAGTCCTGCGGCTCGACCCGCAGACGCGCATGGTGACCATCAACGAGCGGCGGGCCACCC
>DDBP01000368.1 GCA_002332795.1 Anaerolineales bacterium UBA2029
CAGAGACACAGAGGTCAGAGAGAAAAGCACCAATTTGTCTCTCTCTGCGCTCTCCGTGTCTCTGCGGTTCAAGATTTCTGCCCCAGAAAGCAAAGGCACCCTGCGCCAAATGGCGGGTTGTCCCGTCAAGGGGCTTGGGGTAAAGTTGCAGCAGCGCTGGCAGCACTGACGCGCGCTTCTCCACAGCACGGTGGAGCGCCATCAACGGAGGGGAGACCATGCCTCGCGTGTTTCGGAAAGGCCGCCGCTCACGCCCCGCTCAGCCTCCTGAAGTTACCCCGCCTGCCGAGGCTGCTTCCGAGGAAGAATGGGGCAACCTGGACCGTGCGGGACTTGAGCCATTCGTGCCTGTGCCCGACGAGGACGCCTACGCCCTGCGCGCCTACTCCTACCGCGCCGAACCGCCCCTCCCCGCCGCCGATGTCGGCAGGGGCACGGCGCGGCGCAGACGCCTGCGCGCACCCCATCTGCTGGCGAGTCTCCAGATTCGCTGGGGCTGGTTGATCCTGGCCCTCGCCCTGATCGTCGGCGGCGTGATCGGCACGCTACTGCGACAGAATCGCCTGAGCGAAGCCGATATCGCCTGGTGGCCGATCCTGATCCTGGCTCTGGCTGGCCTCTGGATGCTGCTGGCACTGATCCGGCGGCGGGTGGCCCTCTTCCTCGGTGGGGCAGCGCTGGCCGGAGTAGGGCTGAGCGCCCTGCTCGATACGCAGGGTGTTGCCGTATTGCGCGAAACATTGTTGGGGCTGGTACTGGTCAGCATTGGCCTGGGCATCGTCATTCGCGGCTTCGTGCTGCGCGGACGGATCGCCCGCTGATCCCCGACGTATCCCCTCGGCCTGGCGAACACTTGAAACCCCCATCACAGAGTTGGCATCTGATGGATAGAACTGGGAGATTCTGATCACGCAGGACGTACCGGATGGAGAATAACGGTGAGCGGTGACGTAACGATTGGCTTGGCGTTTCTGGCAGGGCTGCTATCGTTCATTTCGCCGTGTGTGCTGCCGCTGGTACCCGCCTATGTCGGCTATATGGGCGGGCAACTGGCGCAGCAGGTCAACACACCGCACGGCGTCGCCCGCGACTTTCGGCGACGCTTCGGCACTCTGACGCACGGCGCTTTCTTCGTGCTGGGTTTCACCCTGTTCTTCGTGGTCTTCGGCCTGCTGACTACCGCTGCCGTGTCATCCCTGACCGCGATCGGCGTCACCGAGGGGCAGGTGCGCGACGGCATCGCCCGCATCGGCGGCACGGCGGTGATCCTGTTCGGGCTGCATATCATGGGCGTGCTCAATCGCCTGTTCACCTGGTTGGGCGCACAGGCAACCAGGCTGGATCGCTCGCCCTATGGCAACCTGATCTCCACGCTGGTGGGCATTGGCCTGATCGGGGCCATTTACTGGCTGTTCGTCGAATCCTGGTTCCTGACGCTGGTCGTGATTCTGCTGCTGGCGCAGGTCTTCCGCGACGCCCTCAAAGCCGACACCGCCGGGCAATTCTGGGGGCGCATCATCGCCCGCCTGCACACGGCCCTTTATGTGGACACACGCCGACAGACCCGCCCCGACAGCCGCTATGGGTACCTGGGATCGCTCTTCATGGGCGTGGTCTTTTCGGCAGGGTGGACGCCCTGCATCGGCCCTATCTACGGCGCGGTGCTCACGCTCGCCTCGACGGGCGGCTCGATCTCCGAGGCCGGCGTATTGCTGACGGCCTATGCGCTGGGCCTGGGCATCCCCTTCCTGCTGACGGCCCTGGCGTTGGATCGGGTGCAGGGAATCTTCCGCCGTCTGCAACGGCACATGCGCGCCATCGAAATTTTCAGCGGCGTCTTCCTGATCCTGATCGGCCTGCTGGTTTTCAGCGGGCAATTGCAGCAACTTTCTACCCTGGGCACTCAGGGTGATCTGGGCGACTTCCAGCTCAATATGGAAAACTGCGTGGTCGGCGCGCTGGAAGGGCGCGTGCTCTGGCGCAACCTGCCCGCCTGCATCGGGGACGGTGTGAAGGAAGGCTTCTACGTAGCTGCGCCGCGCGTCAGCGCAGCCTCCGCCGCTCCAGACCTGGGCACGTTCCAGGGCACAACTGCGCCCCCAACAGCGGCGGTGGACGACGTGCCGGTGGGCCTGAGCGTGGGACAGCGCGCGCCCGATTTCACCGTCGAATTGCTGGACGGGCGCACGGTAGCGCTATCCGACTTTCGCGGGCGGCCTGTGCTGCTGAACTTCTGGGCGACGTGGTGCGGTCCCTGCCGCGAGGAACTGCCCGACTTCCAGGCCGTCTTCGACCTGCAGGGCGGCCCGGAGCACTTCGTGGTGCTGGCCGTCAACAACATGGAATCGCGCGAGACGGTCAGGTCGTATGTCGAGGAAGTGGGCCTCAGCTTTCCGGTGGCGCTCGACCCAGAGGGCCGCGTGAATTTCGACCTCTACCGCATCCAGGGGTACCCGACCAGCTTCCTGCTCGATGCGAACGGCGTGATCGTCGCCCGCTTCCAGGGATCGTTGCGCGGGCCGCAACTGCTGGCCGCGCTGGAGACTCTGCAGGCTGGATAGAGATAGAGAGTAGCTGATGGCGTCGCTTTCCACGGCGGATGAGCGCGCGTTGCGGCGGGCCATTCGCACCAACCGCTGGATGTTGTGGCTGGCGCGGCACTGGCTGGCGCTGGCGCTGCTGTTCCTGTTCGTCTACACCGGCCTGTCGCTGACCGCCCCCGTGTTCATGGAAGTGGGCTGGGACAGCGCCGCCAACGTGGTCTACACCCTCTACGCGCCGCTGTGTCATCAGTTCGCCTTTCGGTCCTGGTTCCTCTTCGGCGACCAACTGGTCTATCCGCGCGCGGTGGCCGGGTCGAGTCTGCGCCCGTTCGAGTACTACGCGGCGCAAGACCCGCACTTCGCCGGCGTAGACCTCTACACCTGGTCGGCGGACCTTCAACTGAAGGCGCGCTCGTTTCGCGGCAACGAGCAGATGGGCTACAAGACGGCCCTCTGCGAGCGCGACGTGGCCATCTATGGGGCGATGCTGCTGGCAGGATTGCTCTTCAGCCGGGTGCGGCGCTGGCTGCGCCCTGCCCCCATCCTGCTTTACGTCTTTCTGGGGCTGGGGCCGCTGGGGCTGGACGGCTTCAGTCAGCTTTTCAGCTATCCGCCGTTCGAGTTCTGGCCGGTGCGCGAGACGCTGCCCGCCTACCGCCTGCTGACCGGCGCGCTCTTTGGGCTGATGAACGTCTGGCTGGCGTTCCCCTATATCGAAGAGTCCACGAACGAGGCGCGTCACAGGATCAGCGCCCGGCTGCGGTTGGCGGAGCAACGGCTGGCGGAGCTGCGCGTCACATCCCGCTGAGTCCTGCCTGGGAAGGAAAAAAAAGAGCAGCCCCAGGGAGAGTCCCTGGGGCTGTCTTTCTCTATGCCGGGCGGCGACGTTTACTCCCCGCCCCCTTGATCAACGGTGGGCGTGGGGGTCGGCGTCCGGAAGGTCGTCGGCGTGTGCGATGGCGTGTGCGATGGCGTGTACGTAGCCGTCGCCGGGCCAGGCGTGGGCGTGTTGGTCTTGGTCGGCGTAGGCGTGCGGGTATTGGTCTTGCTCGGCGTCAGCGTGATGGACGGCGTCAGGGTGATCGTCGGCGTGCGGGTGAGCGTTGGCGTGTTGGTCGGCGCTGGCGTGGGGACCGTGTATTGCCCGTAGCAGATGAAGTTGATGGTGAACGTCGTGGCATTGAAGTCGTAACTGTTGTAGCCGACCTGATCCAGTCGCTCGGCCACCCCGTCGAAATCGAGCCATACGTCCACTTGCTGGCCAGGGTAAATCACTGCATTCACGATCCAGCCCGACCCGCCCGAAACTCCTACGGTGGGCGGTGTGGTGGACTGCGCCGCCGAATCCCATATCTTGACCGCAGACGGATCGAAGGCATTCGCCCCGCCTACTGCCACGAAGTCCAGGTAGATCGGCGGCAGGGTGCGGTTGTAGGTGTTCCAGTTGACGCTGAAGCCAGTGATTTGGGCCACCGCGATGTCCGTGTTGCGGATGGTGTAGCGCACCACTGCGTTGGTGTCGAAGCCCGCAAAGCTCACCTGATAGTTGGTGCACACCGGCGTCGGCGTGCGGGTAGGCGTGTTGGTCAGGTCCCAGCCGGGTGGGGTGGCGGTGAAAGTGTTGGTGGGCGTGGGCGTGGGCAGACCGGTCAGTTCGACGACACAGTCAGTGGCCGGATTGTAACCTATGCCACCCCAGGTGGTGCCCAGATAGATGCGCGTGCCGTTGAACGCGCCGGGCACGAAGTAGTCGCTCAGGCGCAGCGGGCCATTGAGGAACTCGACGCGCAGGGCCGTAGTCGTATAGGCGTCAAAGCGGCGATTCTCGTAGGTCGGCGCATCGTCGTCCCAGCCTGGATCGGTGTTGTCTATGACCGTGGGCGGCGTGAGGTCTGGCCCCTGCCAGAAGGCGGTGCGCGTCCCTACCCGCATGGAGTTGACATACATACCCGGAAAGGCTGGCGGCTTCGACCATTGCAATTCCACCCGCGAGACGAAGACCGGCCCGTATTCGTTAGCGTTCTCGATGCGGATTTCCAGCAGATTGTCCACCAGCCGCACCTGATCCAACCAGATCAGGTCGCACTGCGGAGAGGGTGTCGCCGTCGCCGAGGGCACCGGTGTTTCCGTCGGCGTGTGGCTGGGTGTCGGGGTGACGGAGGGCGTATCGCTGGGCAACGGTGTGTTGCTTGGCAACGGCGTATTGGACGGCGTGAAGGTGGGCAGCGCCAGCGCAGGCGGGATGTTGATCACGCGCGTGGAGCGGAACGACTCGTTGATCATCACACGCCGCGCCTGCAACTGAATGTAGTCGGCCAGACCCAACGGGGTGATCAGCGGGTGATTGAAGAAGACGACGATCTCCACCGCGTCGCCAGGGCCACCCGGATCGTACTGATTGACCCCCTCCATGCCTGGTTCCTGCACCTCACACAGCCGGTCGCTACGGTTTTGGCTGGGCTTGTAGCGGGCCGGTATATCGTAGTTCACGCCGGGGCGCGAACTGCAAATCCACACATGGAACCAGCCCGGCTCTGTGTCGGTGATGGTGCCCGTGTGCAGATCGTACTCGTCCGGGTATTGCAGGCCGACGTAGTGATCGCCGGGTTTGAGGGCCAGCCCTGCTGCGCCGATCCGCGCCCGATCCACGATGGAGGGGATACGCGCCACGTCCTGACGCAGCCATTGATCCTCGATGGCACCGGGCTGACAGTCATGGCCCCAGTGCCGCCGGAAAGCGACATCGTCGCCTTCGGTGCAGGGCATCAGCGTATCCAGAACGACCTGACGGCGCTGTTCCTCGGTCAGACCGGCGGGGATGGTATAGCCCATGGCCTGGGCCAGGATGTCTTCGTCCCACTGCCCGGTGACCGCATAGCGCGCCGCGGCTCGCGCGGCATTCTGCAGGGTGATCCACGCCTGGAAGATGCGCGCGAACTCGATGACGCCGAACATCAGCATCAACAAGATGGGCAGGGTCAGCGCGAACTCCACCAGTGTTTGCCCGCGCCGACTGCCGGTGGGTTGGGGTGATGCAGGTGCTGGACTCATGGGCACTCCCCTTTGATCGCTCCGCATGGCCTAGCGCGACAGGCGCGTGAACATGCGGCTGGCGATCTCCTCAAACACGTCGTTCAACTCAGCCAGACCGGCGGCGAAATAGTACTGTCCGCACTGTTGCGTGGGGTGCAGTACGCGAGTCGGTGTGTTCTCACAGACATCGGGATCACCGTAGTAGTCGGGATATGGCCCGCCGATCGGATAGGTGGGGATAGGATTACGATCCTCGCGCAGGTCGGTTTGCAGATTGTTGTCAATGAAGCCGTTATCGCCCGCGTCGGCGATGTAGCGCAGCAGCGGCGCGGCGGTCGGCTCGTCAATCACTTCCTGCCCGAAGCCAATCGAGAACATGGCGATGAAGTTGCCAGGGATGTTGGGCTGAATCTCGATCAGACCGGCGAAATCGGCCATATCGCGGGCGTAGTCGTCAGCATCATAGTGACCGGCGGTGCCACACTCCGGGTTGCCGATTTCCGGTTTGTTGGTCTCCCAGTCCATACAGAAATGGCGCGACTGAGGGTCGTTGTCGTTGCAATAGGGCAGCGCTCGTTCGGCCTGAGCGGGGTTGTTCTCGGTGCATTCCGGCCAGACATACCCCCTGTCCGGATTCAGGTTGCAGAACGTCCACCAGGGGCAGAAACCATAGAAGCCATAGTCGCGGATGCTGCTGGCTTCGGGGATGCGGTTGGTGACGTTGGCCGCCCCGTCGCTCAGCACCACCATCACCCACACGGCGTCGCGGCGCACGTCCACCGGATCGGTCAGGGCATTGCTGGCCGCCAGAATGCCTCCGCCGATGTTGGTGTTGCCGCAGGGGGCGATAGACTCATAGGCAAAGGGGCGGCGTTCTGGTTCTTCGTCGGGGTCAGCGCCGTCCGCTATCCACTGATTCCACGCAAGCTGTGCGTCTACGTACTCCTGGCAGATATTGTGCAGGTGATCGCGGTTCGGGTTGACCCACACACCCACCTTCTGGTCGAGCGTGTCAATGGCCGCCTGCTCGCTGCGCAGCAGGGGGCGGAAATTGGTGCCAGCCCCGTCCGGATCGTAGGCCACGCCTACGCGGTCGAAGGTCACCAGCACTACACGATCGCCGCGCACGAAGTCCAGACGCTTGATGAACATGCGCGCGGCGTCTTTCACCTGTTTGAACGGCTGACAGATCAGGGTGGTGAAGTTATAGCCCAGCGGATCGGTCAGGCTGCTGCTCTGCGCTGTGCTGCTGGCCAGGCCGTCTTCGCCAGGGTCCCACATATTGTTGAAGTTGGCATCGTGCCAGATGGTGCCGTTGGGCAGGTAGCCTCCCGTGGACCTGCGCACCGTGCCATCGCTCACCGAGCCAGTGCCGGGATCGTTGCAGCACCCCGCCCAGCGTTCCCTGGCGTAGGGACGGATGCCAGCGGCCAGGTCGGCGGCGGTGGTGTAGCATTCGGGGCGGATGGTGCGCGATCCGCCACCACCGTAGCTCAACCCGACAGCGGTATAGTGGGTGCTGTTGGTCTCCTGCGACATGGACTCGGACGTGTCAATCACCAGCGCCACGTCGAGCACCGCTGTCTCGCCCACCGAAGTCGCTTCCAGGGTGATCGAATCAATGCCGAGCAGCGCCAGGAAGGTCGTCGGCGATTCGATCTGCGCGCTGACGCGGATCAGCTTGCGCGGGTCGTTCCAGTCGCATAGTTCAGTTTCGGGCATATAGCGGCTGACCGGCGAGTAGGCCGCTTCGGGGTGCGGTTCGCCTTCCCAGGGGCCAAGCCCCAGCCGCCACTTGTGGATGTCGGTCTCGCAGCTTTCGACCAGCACGCTGCGCGGGTCAATGTTGTGCAGCTCGATGTACTGCTCGGCAATGACGGAGATCGTGGCGAAGTCCGATCCTTCGCGCACCTGACTGGCGGCGGCGATGGCGGCGGCGTCTACCGCGCGGCGCAGGGCCGCATAGCGCACGAACAGCAGCGCAATATCCGTCACCAGGCCGACGAAGGCAATGAGAGCAATGAACGCGAAAGCCAGCAGCAAGATAGACTGGCCACGTTGGCTGCGCCGCAGCAGGTGAGGGAAGACAGGCGGGCGTTTCATAGGCATCCCATCACGGGTCGCTAATAATCCAGATCGGGTTCGGCTGCCGACACGGGGAAGAAGGCCCAGACGTGAATCATCTGGCCTTCTTCAAGCGGTCCCAGGTTGAACCAGGGCAACGCCAGCAACTGGCGGTGTCGCCAGAAGACTTCTACCAGCACCAGTCCATAGTTGGGCACGCGCGCGATCTTGGTGCGGTCGGGATCGGTGGAGAGATTCAACATTTCCTCGACACGCTGTGTCGAAAACGCCGACCCCAGGCAATCCATCGGCGCGCCAAAGTTCATGCGGTGATTGCCGCGGAAGACGTACCCGCGCACGTTGTCCCACGTCGAATCGAAGCGAGCGGAGTCTTCGTCCAGGCCGGTGCCGCTGCCGTCGTGATTCCAGTCAAAGGGATCGAACCGGTCGTCGTTTTCGCATTCGTTGGCCTTGGCGGGCAGGCGACCGACCACGCGCACTTCGGCGTAGGGAGTGCCACGGTTGAGCACCACGTACTGGAAGACCGAAACCACAATGTCGTCGGTCAGGTCGTTGAATTCCAGCGGCTGCATGTTGCCGATCACCGAGCAGGCCACGCCGTCGTAGAAGCCGATGGGCCGCTCGTCGCCGACAGTGTAGCCCCAGGCCGTCAGATCGGGGCCGGGCCAGGTAAGCTGTTCTTCGAAGGGCCGCTTGTCGAAGTTGGTTTCCAGTTCCTCGCAGTCCATGCGGTGATACTTCAGTTCTTCCCCGTCCGCCCACGACGTAGGATCGAGCGTGGCCCCAAAGCGCCCCGCCTCGCGCACCACGTCGAGCAGCGTCAGGTAGTTGTTGGCGTACCAACCGATTTCGGTCAGGCCCATCAGCATGATCAGCAGGATGGGCAGGGTGAGGGTCAATTCGACCAGACTCTGCCCGCGCGTGCCTCTGCCGTCCAGAAGCGCCAGTAGGTTGCGTAATCGGTCCCGCATGGTGTCACCTCGACACGCCGGCGCGCGCTGCCGGCCTGCAGATTGCCCCTATTGGCAATCATACCATAGGTCGCCTACCGGCCCTGTCAGACTATTGTGAGGAGTTTATAAGGATTTGTCAGCGCTGAACAGGCGTTGGCGTCTGCATATCGCCGTATTCGATCAGCGCGTTGAGGGTATAGCCGCGCCCATGCAACGACACGATGATGTTGGGATGATCGGGGTCGGCCTCGATCTTGCGGCGCAGATTGCGGATGTGATTGCGCACCAGGGCCGTATCGCCGCTGCCGGGGGCATAGCCCCACAGCGCCTCCAGCAAGCTATGGGCAGTGTGATAGCGGTCGGCGTGACGGCAGAGGTAATCGAGCAGATCGTACTCGGTGGCGGTGAGGGTGGCCCGCCGC
>DDBP01000082.1:0-11426 GCA_002332795.1 Anaerolineales bacterium UBA2029
CCTACCGCCGAACCCGGATGCAGCAGGATGACCAGCACTTCCTTCTTGCCCTCGCGCCCGGACAACTGCTCAACTACATACTGGGCGGCCAGGCGACCCCCTTCGTAGTTGTCCGACAGCACGAACGCATCGTAGTCACCCTCGGCTCCCACGTCGCCAATAACCACCGGTATCTTGGCTTCGTGCGCCGCATCAATCACCGCAGGCAACGCCGAAGGCTGTACCGGCGACACCACCAGCGCGCTGATCCCCTGGTTGATCAAGTCCAAGCTGCCCGATACCTGCGTCTCCTGGCTGCTCTTCTGGTCCGACAGCACGAACTGCGCGCCAGCTTCCTTGGCCGCTTCCTCAACACCGCGCGCATATTCCTGCCAGTACGGCTGCTGCATGTCGTACACCGAGTACCCGATGATGAACGGGTCTTTCTTCTGAAACTCGCCGCCCTGGGCCAACACAACTCCCAAGGCCACACTGGCGAGCAACACCGCCACAATCAAGCGAACTGCTGTCTTCATTTTGAGAACCTCCCTTAATGTCTTGTACACCATTCCCGTTTCCGGGACAATGCGAAACCAGCTGTTCGAGAAATTCGGCGAATGTCTGCACAAGATAGAACGTATGGCATCAGCTCCTTTCTAAGAACCACGACCGTATGAAGCGCCTGGCCTCTAGTCCAGCGAACTCAATAGCCTGTCGAGTATCGGGTAGTCTCTGAACAACAGGTACTTGGGCTTCTCGTCCTCGATAATCTCTGGGATTCTGCCCGTTGCCTGGTAGAAGCGATTGTCAACCCGGTCGTCTCCGACGGTTGACACTTCTCCCAGAAGGACGGTGCCTGTGCCTGGTTCTCCCCAGAACTTGTGATATTGCCCCGGAACCAGAGTGATGCTTTCGCCAGGGGTGAGGCGAAGGACAGTACCTGGTTCGATGGTCAGTCGCCGACCGTCCATGGTGATCGTCAGCGGCTTATCGGAGTAGGTTCCGTCCTCGTTTGACCCGTACAACTCCATCATCAGGTTGCCGCCGCCCCGATTGATGATGTCCTCCATCTTGCGGTAGTGCGTGTGCGACGGAAGAACCTGCCCTTCTTCGACAATCAGAATGCGCTCACAGTAGGGCTTGATGTATTTCGGATCGTTGAAGTTCCCATTTCGGAGCGTGAACAGGAGCAAACCGACGTTGCGAAAATCCCCACTGCCGAAGTCCGTGACATCCCACCCCAGCATGTTATCTTTGATCTCGTCATATTCCGGACCCTTCGTTCTCCAGTCTTCCAGGGTCCAGTAGGCGAAGGGAGGAAGCAGGAAACGCATCTCGCGTAGAAAGACTATCGCTCGTTCGATGATTTGATTCACTTCTGATCGTTTCATGAGGCTTTCTCCTTATCAGGTATCGCTATGCTTGTGCGCCAAGCTCCGTGAAGTCCTCCCCACTACCCTAGGGGTGACGCGCCGGCTGCCCTGGAGGGGAAGTCGACTCTCGTATGACCAGCTTGGGTTCGAAAACAATCTGAGTTTCAACCGGTTCTTTGCCTTGCAGAATGTCCAGCAGGAGCGTGATCCCACAGGTAGCCACACTGACCAGGCTTTGACGCACTGTGGTGAGGGGGGGAGACTGGAAAGCGGCAAACTCTATGTCGTCAACGCCCGCCACGGAGATATCTTCGGGTATCTTCAAGCCTGCTTCGATGATGGCGCGCATGGCTCCAATGGCCATGCGGTCGTTGGCGGCGAACACCGCCGTAGGGCGCGGACTACTCTTCAGCAGGGTCTGCATGGCGCGATAACCGGATTCGCAACTCCAGCTATCGTCACCAGGAACGGAAGGGCCAGGCTCCAACCCTCGAGCGGCTATCGTCTCCTGAAAACCGGACTTGCGTTCTCGCGAGAGGAGCAAGTCGAGCGGCCCGCTGATATGGGCAAAGCGGGTGTGACCGAGATCGAGGAGGTGCTCGGCTACCAGGTGTCCTGTCTTGATATTGTCGAGTACGACGGAGGGACCATTATAGTTGTCGGGTATACGATCAATGGCCACCACAGGTATACCAGCGGTCTTTAGCGTCTCCAGACCACGTGTTTCATCCTTGGTGGCCACAAAGAGCAGACCATCTACGCCGCGCTGTGTCGCTATCTCGATGTATTTCCTCTCGCGGTCGAGATCGCTGTGCGTGTTGTAGAGGATCAGGTTATAGCCTGAGGCGTGGGCATAATCCTCTACCGTATTCGCCATGGTGGCGAAGAAGGGGTTCGTGATGTCGGAGACGACCAGCGCGATCGTGCGCGTGGAGCCAGTGCGGAGGCTACGGGCAACATTATAAGGTTGGTAGCCTAGCTGCTTGATCGCAGCCAGGACTCGCTCGCGCGTTTCCGGAGAAATCTCTCTTTTGCCATTGACCACGACCGAAACAGTCTGGATAGATACACCGGCCAGCCTGGCAACGTCTTTCATGGTGGGACGCTGCTGTCTTCGCGGCATGGCATCTACCTCAAATCTACATAATATTCCGAATCTTCTCTATCTGAACGATCACGTGAACGTTCACGTGATCGTTCAGATCGTACTTCGAAATGCCCAATTTTGTCAAGAGGGTGCGTGCGAAGGTTATCGCGACCTTGCTTCGCCCGATAGCCCTCATCCCCCGACCCCTTCTCCACGTGGCGGGCGAAGGGGCGGCTTTCCCTTGCCCCGCGCGCCCGTGTATAGACCGGACAGATAGGTAACACTCGTTCGGAGACATGGGTTACAGGGTAGAAGATAATGAGGGCATCTGGAGGAGGGCAAGCCAAGCGAAGCGAGGCTGGGGGTGAGGTAAACCGAAGCGAGCCAGCCTTAACGCTTGCTCTAGCCCTGTCCGCCCATGAACGTCACGTCCTCAGGGACAGAGCGTACGAACAAAAAGTGAAAGATGACTGTCCTTCTAGTGTACTTCGGATTGGCGGGGCGCTCTGCGAGCACGCTACAATTGCGATCCTGCACAGCAGGCAACCGCATGACGCCTCTAGCCATGATGATTGCCACGCGCCGACGATTGCTTGCGAGTATGCCTTCATCGCATGACCGTCAAGGTGGACGCACAGGAGGCTTAGCTGCTGATGCGCATCAGTCAACTCGCCCAACAGATCAAAGAGTCCCCCACCCTCAAACTCAACGAAGAAGCCATGCTCATGAAAGAGCGTGGCGCGCCGGTGATCAACATGAGCGCTGGTCAGCCTGCCAACAAGGCCCCCATCACGGCGATTCTTGGCACGGCGGCCAAACTCAAGACCGGCGAAATGAAATACACGCCCGTTGATGGCCTGCGATCGCTCAAGCAGGCGGTTATCCGATACACGGAAGAAAATTACGGGCGATTACCTGCGCCAGAGAACGTGATCGTCTCCACTGGGGCCAAACAAGCCATCTTCAACGCCCTGTTCTCGATCCTCAACCCGCAGGATGAAGTGATCATCCTGGCCCCATACTGGGTGAGCTACCCGGAAATGGTGAAAATGTGCTATGGCGTGCCAGTGATCGTCACGCCAGAAGATGGCACCTTCTACCCGCGTTTCGAGGAGATCGAGCGGGCCATCAGCTCCTATACCAGGGCGATCATTGTCAACAGCCCCAACAACCCGTCCGGCGTGATGTATTCCGAAGCACTCATCGCCGACCTGGTTGATCTGTGCGAGCGGCGCGGCATCTTTCTGATCATGGACGACATCTACCACAAACTGGTCTTCGACGGTCGTCAGCACACGCCCGCCTACCGCTACACCACGCGCGACATTGACGATTCGTACATCATCGTCATCAACGGTGTCTCCAAGCTCTATGGCATGACGGGCACGCGCATCGGCTGGGCCATCGCCAACCGCAGGCTGGTGGAAGTGATGACCAACGTGCAGGGGCAGATCACCTCGTCACCGCCGGTGATCTCGCAGGCAGCGGCTGAAGGGGCGCTGACAGGCATGCAGAGCATCGTCGAAAACCTGCGTCTGACCATCCAGAACAACCGCGACGTGACCCTGGCCGAGCTGCGCTCGTTCACCGATGTGCGCGTCACCAGGCCCGATGGCACGTTCTACTGCCTGGTGGACTTCCGTGCCTACTCCCACGACTCGGTAGAGCTGGCCCGCTTTCTCCTGCACAAGGCGCTGGTAGTCACCGTGCCGGGCAAGGAATTCGGCGCAGAGGGGCACTTGCGCCTGACTTATTCGGGCAGCGTGAAGGAGATCATCGAGGCCATTGACCGCATGAAGTGGGCGCTCGATCCCAACGCCCCCAACGAAATCTACATCGGCGACCGCAAAATGATCCGCGACTGGCTGTAGCGAGGACTGGCCATGAACAACAACCTGCTGAACATCAAGACTCCCGCCGAAGGGCAGGCGCACGCGCTGAAAGCGGAGTACGGCCTGGTCAATCACGGCCTGACCAACCTGCGCCAGAGTTACTGGAACCTGCCCGCCGAGGCGCTCTATGAGGAGATTGTCTTTCGCGGCGAAGGGCGCATCACCAGCCAGGGACCGCTGGTCGTGTCCTCCGGCAGGCACACCGCCCGCGCGGCGCAGGACAAATTCATCGTGCGCGAGCCGTCTTCCGCACAGCACGTGTGGTGGGGCGAATACAACCGGCCCCTGAGCGCCGAGAAGTTCGACGAAATCTACAGCCGGATGCTGGGCTATCTGCAGGGCCGCGATGTCTTCGTGCAGGACTGCTACGTGGGCGCACACCCAGACTACCGCATGCCGATCCGCATCATCACCGAGCTGGCCTGGCACTCCCTCTTCGCCCGCAATATGTTCATCTTGCCGCAAAGCCGCGAGGAATATCGCCTGCACGTGCCGGAGTTCACCGTGATCGCAGTGCCTTCCTTCAAGGCGTTCGAGCCGATTGACGGCACGCGCACCAGCACCGTGATCGCCATCAACTTCGATCAGCGTCTGGCGCTCATCGCCGACTCCGGCTATGGCGGTGAGATCAAGAAGTCCATCTTCACCGTGATGAACTACTTCCTGCCCCTGGAAGGCATCATGACCATGCACTGCTCGGCCAACCAGGGCAGCGAAGACCATGACGTAGCGCTCTTCTTCGGGCTATCGGGCACGGGCAAGACGACGCTCTCCGCCGATCCTTCGCGCGGTCTGATCGGCGACGACGAGCATGGCTGGTGCGACGACGGTGTGTTCAACTTCGAAAACGGCTGCTACGCCAAGGTCATTCAACTTTCGGAGACAGCCGAGCCGCAGATTTACCGGGCCGTGCATCGCTTTGGAGCTATCCTGGAGAACGTTGTCTACGACCCGATCACGCGCAAGATCGATCTCGACGACGACAGCATCACCGAGAACACGCGGGCGTCGTATCCGCTGGAATACATTGACAACGCCATCCCGTCCAAGCGGGGCGGGCATCCCAGGAATATCATCTTCCTGACCTGCGACGCGCAGGGCGTCATCCCGCCCATCGCCCGCCTGACGCCCGATCAGGCGCTCTATCACTTCATCTCCGGCTATACCTCCAAGATCGCCGGCACCGAAGTCGGCCTGGGTGAAGAGCCGGAGATCACTTTCAGCGCCTGCTTCGGTGCGCCGTTCATGGTGCATCACCCGATCTTCTACGCCGACCTGCTCAAGCGCAAGATCGAGCGCTACGGGGTGAACTGCTGGCTGCTCAACACGGGCTGGACAGGCGGACCCTATGGCATAGGCAAGCGCATCAGCATTCGTCACACGCGCGCCCTGCTGACAGCCGCGCTGAACGGTGCGCTGCTGAACGTGGAGTACTATCGCGATCCCATCTTCGGTTTTGAGGTGCCCAAGACCTGCCCTGGCGTGCCAGACAGCGTGCTCTATCCCGCCGAAGCCTGGCCGAGCCGCGAGGAATACTGGAAGAAATATCGGCAGCTTGCCGCCCGCTATGTGGACAACTTCAAGAAATTCGCGCCCGACTGCCCGCCAGAAGTAGTCGCAGCCGGGCCGCGTCTGGACTGATCCGCCCCCAGAAGGTACCAGGGCGGGGCATTCAGGCGACGGGGCCTGCCAGCGGCAACCGCACCGTCACGAGTGTGCCCTGCCCTGGCTCACTCTCGATCTCGAGGGAGCCTCCGGCAATCGTCGCCAGTTCGCGCGACAGGGCCAAGCCCAGGCCCGTGCCCTGCTGCTCGCGCAGACGACGCTCGAACTGCACGAAGGCGTTGACCTGCCTGATCTGCTCAGGGGTCATGCCGCAGCCTCGATCGCTGATCTGCAGCAGGTAGTGATCCTCGTTGGGCAGCGCGCGCACGTGAATGGGCGTCCCTGGCTGGGAAAACTTGCAGGCATTGTCTACCAGCTCAGCCACGATTTTGCGCAGTGCCAGGCGGATGACTTTCACCGCGGCTGGCCTGGCATCCAGGGTCAAATCGTTCGCACGGCCATAGTCTGTCACCTGCTGCTGAGCCACCTCACAGACCAGGCTCCTGGCATCCTCCGTGCTCGCGCCCGTGAATTCAGCCGAGGGATAAGCGCCCTGGCGAGTCAGCTCGACCTGCGCATAGAGCAGGAAGTTCTCCAGTTGCCGCCGCAGCCGCGCACCAGCTTTCAGGATCGCGTCGGCCATGTCCACCACCTCGACCGGCTGCATCACCTGGCTGTCCAGCATCATCAGTTCGGCGTAGCCCACCAGGCTGGTCAGCGGTGTGCGCAGTTCGTGCGGCAGCGCCAGAGCGACAGACTCACGCAGGTGCCCCAGGCGTTGGGCCAGCTCCACCCGCACCCGCTCCCCACGGGCCAGCCGCGCCCGCACCGTATTCAGCAGGTCATCGTTGGTGAATGGCTTGGGCAAATAATCGTCCGCGCCCAGACGCATCCCCAGGCGCACCTGATCCGAGGCAGCTTTCGCCGTCAGGAAAATGAAGGGTATCTTGCTGGTAGCCGGGTCAGCCTGCAAAGCGAGCAAGACGCCGTAACCGTCCAGCACGGGCATCATGACATCGGAGATGATCAGATCGGGCAGGTGTTCCCGCGCCAGACGCACGCCCTCTCCTCCATCCGGCGCGCCCAACACCTCGTACCCCTCGAAGCGCAGGATGGTGAGCACGTCGTCGAGCAGAGCCTTGTCATCTTCGATCACCAGAATCTTGGTCACCGCTGACCGCCTTTCAACCCCCCAGTCATGCAGCGCTGTCTTTCATGGTAATATCTTGCGCCGATTCGCGCCAACGCACCCGGAAAGCCTCGCCCCTTCCCACGCAGCCATGAGTTATTGGGGCGCACCGCCTGCAACTGCTAATATTCGGATGGAATACAGGATGGGGAAAAGCAGTGAGCGGAAAGCTGCTCAGCGAAGCGCAGTGGATCGCGCTGGAACGATTATACGCGGCGGGCAGACGCGGTATTCCCTATAGTGGGAGAGGCTATCAGGGAGCCGGAAGCTGGCAGGTGTTGCGGCAACTACGCGACTACGACCCGCCCCTGGCCCGTGAAATCACTCGCCTGGACCCCGAACACGAGACCATGCACTATCTGGTGATCATCACCGAAGCCGGCGAACGCTTCTACGAGAAGCATCGCCGGCTTTACCGTGCCCTCTACCCGCCCCGCCAGTCTCAGGGTTAGCGGGCAGCAACAGGAGCGTAGCGATCGCGCAGAAAGGCGACCTGCTCATCGCTCAAGTAGTTGACATGCCCTAGCTGAACGGCTGTCAGGTAGATGCGCGCGTTCAGTTCCAGCGACTCCATCAGGAACAGCGCCTCGCGCAACGTCGGCGCGTAGGTCACCGCCCCATGATTGCCCAGCAACAGCGCCCGGTGCCCGGCCAGATAGGGCACCAGCGACTCTGGCAACTCATCGCCGCCCGGCGGCACATAGGGCACCAGCGGCACCGGCCCCGGACTGATGGCCATCTCCGGGTGGAACACGCGCTCCAGACCACGCCCGGCCACGGCGAAACCGGTCGCCGTCGGCGGGTGTGCGTGCACCACGGCGTGCATATCGGGCCGATGCCGGTACACGGCCAGGTGCATCCGGTATTCAGACGAGGGCTTCAGGCCGCTACGCCCTTCCAGCAACGCACCATCCGGCGCGATCTTGAGAATATCCTCAGGGCGCAGCATCCCTTTGCTGACGTGCGTGGGCGTCATCAGGATTTCGCGCTCGTTCAGCCGTACCGAGATATTGCCGTTGTTCCCGGCTACCAGAAACAGGTCGTAGAGCCGTCGCCCGACCTGGCAGATTTCTTCGCGTGCTTCCCACTCATTGCGAGCTGCCTCGCTCATAGTGTGTTCGTTCCTCCTTCTGCTATGCCGAAGTCTGGCGCGTCTGCGCCGCTCACTGACTCCAACCACCACAGAATCTGGCATAAGTGCGGGCGAACGCCCATTAAATCTTCATAACTTTCGCCTTGCCTGCCGGGGTCGGCGCGAGTGCGGCAGTGCTATACTGAAGGCATCCGGCCACGAGAGTCTGGCGGGCACGGCCATGAGACGGCTTTACGGCGGTGTGGCGTTGTTTTCGGCGACGGTGCTCACCTTTCAGATCGCCCTGACACGCCTGTTTTCGGTGGCGCAGTTCTATCACTTTGCCTTCCTGGTGATCAGCCTGGCGTTGCTCGGCTTCGGGGCCAGCGGATCGCTGCTGGCGATCTGCCCTCGCCTGCGCACCCCGGCCTGGCGACCGGTCTTCGCCCTGGCGACTGGCCCGGCCATGCTCGCCGCTTACCTGGTGCTCAACCACTGGGCCTTCGACTCCTATGCCATCGCCTGGGATCGCGCGCAGGTGTGGCGCTTGCTGGGCAATTTGCTGTCGCTGGCCGTGCCGTTCACCCTGGCGGGCGCGTTGATCGGCGCTCTGCTGGCTGATCCTGCGCTCTCGCCTGGGCGCGTCTACGGAGCGAACATGATCGGCTCGGCGGGCGGAGCAGCCGTTGCGCCGCTGCTGCTCGCCTGGCTGGGCGACGAGCGAATCGTGCTGCTCACTGCGGCCCTGGCAGCCCTGGCGGGCCTGATTCTGGTGACCAGCCAGACGCGGCGCGCCCCCGTCGCGCGGCTGATCGGCGCAGGAATCGTCATCGTCACCCTGTCCCTGCTCAGTGCCCCGCCTGCCCCGTTCTCAATCGAGCCTTCGCCCTACAAGGCGCTCAGTCACTTTCGCCGCAACCCGGATGCGACCCTGTCCGCACCTCGCTACAACGCCTACGCCCGCCTGGACATCGTGCGCAGCCCGTCCATTCACGTTGCGCCCGGCCTCAGCATGACCTACCTCAGCGGCCCACCGCCGGAAATTGGCCTGCTGATTGATGGGGACAACCTGTTGCCGGTCGTGCAGGCCAGCGCCGCGCCGATCGCTTTCGCCGAAGCCATGCCCGCCGCCGTGCCCCTGGGGTTGTTCGAGCAGCCGGACGTGCTGATCTTGGGCGCGGGTGGCGGCCTGGACGCCTGGATCGCGCTGAACAATGGGGCGCGATCGGTCGTTGCTGTAGAAGGAAACAGCCTGGTCGTGGAAGCGTTGCGCGGCACACTGCACGACTGGGCAGGGCTGGCCGACGATCCGCGCGTCCGCCTGTTGCACCAGGAAATCCGCGCCTACGCCCGCCAGAGCCGCGAACGGTTCGACGTGGTGCAACTGGCGCTGACCGATGCCTATCGCCCGGTGACGTCGGGCGCGTTCACCCTCACCGAAAACTACGCCCTCACCGTCGAGGCGTTTCGCGACTACCTGGACCTGCTGAGACCGGAGGGGGTGCTCGTCGTCACCCGCTGGCTGCAGACCCCGCCCAGCGAAGAAGTGCGCACGCTCGGCCTGATCCTGGCGGCACTCGACCCGCTCACCAGCGCCCCCGCGCAGCAGGTGATCGCCTTCCGCTCCTTCCAGACGATCACTTTTCTGGTCAAGCGCGCGCCGTTCAGTTCGGCGGAGATCGCGCAGGTGCTGGCCGCGACAGAACGGTTGCAATACGACATGGTGCTCGCCCCCGACCTGCCGCCGGAGCGCATCAATCGCTATGCCCGCCTGCCGGAACCGATCTATCACCGAACGCTGAGCGAATTACTGCAAGCTAACGACCGTGCCGCCTTCTACGACGCCTACGATTTCGAGGTGCGCCCCCCTACCGACGACCGTCCCTTCTTCTTCCATTTCTTCAAATGGCGGCAGACGCCAGACATCCTCAACAACCTGGGGCGGACGTGGCAGCCGTTTGGGGGCAGCGGCTATTTCGTGCTGGTGGCACTGCTGATCTTCGCGGCGCTGGCCGCCGCGCTGTTCGTGGTGCTGCCAGTGGCTTTGGCACGGCGCTTTCGCCAGGCGCTGCGCGTCGCCGGAAAGGGAACGCGCCATCGCGTCGTGATCTATTTCGCCGGCCTGGGGCTGGCCTATCTGTTCATCGAAGTCGCCACGCTGCAACAGTTCGTGCTGATCCTGGGGCAGCCCACCCTGGCCATGGCCACCGTGCTGGCGACGCTGTTACTGGCCTCCGGCGTAGGGAGTGCACTTTCTGACCGGTTGCCGTGGAGCGGCGGGATGATCGCGCTCACGGTGCTGGCGGCGTTGTGGCCGCGCCTGATACCGGCGGTGTTCAGCGAAGTGCTGGGCCTGAACCTGGGCGTACGCTGGGCGCTATGTGTGCTGGCACTGCTACCGCTGGGCTTTCTGATGGGCATCCCCTTCGCCCGCGGACTGAGCGCCATTCGCCCGGCGGCTGACCTGCTGCCCTGGGCCTGGGCCATCAATGGCGGGGCCTCGGTGATCAGCGGTGTGCTGGCCCCTCTGCTCGCGCTCTCCGGGGGCTTCTCCTGGGTTCTGTGGGCGGGCGGGGCGCTCTATGGCCTGGCCTGGCTGAGCCGTCCGGCGCTCACTCGCGGGTGAAGGGCACGAACAGCACATCGAACAGGCGCTGCATGGTCACGTCCTCGCCGTGCCGCTCGATCAACCACAGGCTCTGGTAGCCACCCGGCGGCCCGACGGGAATGACCATCCGCCCCCCGTTCGGGCTGAGTTGCGCCACCAGGGGCGCGGGCACGTGATCGGGCGCAGCCGTGACGATGATGGCGTCGAACGGCGCGTACTCCCACCAGCCATAGTAGCCGTCGCCGCGCAGTGTGTGAATGTCACCGTAGCCCAGGGCCTCGAAGAGGCGTCGCGCGGTGCCTGCCAGTTCGGGGATGATCTCGATGGTGTACACCTGGTCGGTGATCTCGCGCAGAATCGCCGCCTGATACCCCGACCCGGTGCCGATCTCCAGCACGCGCTCCCCCGGCTGCAGGTCGAGCATCTCGGTCATCATGGCCACCAGCGACGGCTGCGAAATGGTCTGCCCGTAGCCAATGGGCAGCGGATGGTCGTTGTACGCCTGGTCGAGGTAGTTGGTCGGCACGAAACAATGACGCGGCACTGCCTGCATCGCCGCGATGACGCGCGGATCGGAGACCACCGGCACCACCCGCCGCCGCACCAACTCGTCGCGGCGGG
>DDBP01000082.1:11548-13478 GCA_002332795.1 Anaerolineales bacterium UBA2029
GGTGCGCATCGCTTCGCTATCGGTCAGCTCCCGGTCAAACTCGTCGTCGGCGGGCGTGGGAGCCTGCTCCGTCGGGCGGAAAGTCGGCGTCGGCGTGATCGTGGCCGGCGTTGGTGATGCCTCCAGAAGGACAGGCGTAGGCGTCGGCAGGGTAACGACTGCCGAGGGCGTCGGGGAGGGTGTCAGGAAGGTCTCGACGGGTGTCTGCGCGAGTTCCTCGACCGGCCTGCGCTCTTCCTCGCCACAGGCACCCAGCAAGACCGTCAGCAGAGTCAGCACACCTGCAGCGAAGCTCCGCAGAAGATGATTGCGTCTGTCGCTGGCCATGCGCCCACCCTCCTCGACGCTACCCCATCAGGCGCGCCGATCCAGGAAAGTCTCGGCGAAACGAACGAAACGGTACACGTCAGCGAAGTTGGTGGCAATGCCCACCGAAACGCGCACCGCGCCAACTGCATCCTTAACCTTGCCGCTCATCACCCGGATGAAGTCCTCGAAGGTCATGCGTTCTTCGCGACGGAAACACTCGGCCAGGTCTTCGGCGGTGAGGCCGTGCGCCTTTTCGCCCGCGCCAGGGTTACAGAAACACCCCGTCCGCAGCGAGATATTGACCTGGTTGGCCTCCGCTTCCACCTGACGGTAGTCGAACAGCCGGCCATCGGGATCGTAGAAGTTGATGGTGATCGTACCGCCCCGCTTGACTGTGTCTGCCGGGCCGTAGAGATGGATGAGCGGCTTCCCATTGCTGTGATGCAGCGCCAGTAAATGCCTGAGCAGCCAATCCGTCAGGCACAGCACGCGCGTATGAATGGTCTCGACGCCCACCCGCGCGATATGCCGCAGCCCGATCTGCACGGCGGGCAGATTCACGTAGTCTATGGTGCCGTCCTCGAAGCCACCCTCATCATCGCGCAAATAGTAGCCGTCGCCCTGCACCGAAGCGATAGTGATCGTCCCTCCGGCGAACCAGGGACGGCGCAGCTTCCGGAGGGCCTCGCGCCGCGCGATCAAGGCCCCCACCCCCGTGGGGTAGCCGAAAATCTTGTAGAACGAGAGCGAGATGAAATCCGGATGCCACTGACGGAGATCGAGGCGATTGGTGGGCACGAAGGCCGCCGCATCCAGCAGCACATCCCAACCCCGCGCCTGCGCCCGCGCGATCCATTCCAGATCGTGCTGCACGCCGGAGAAATTGGACTGCGCCGGATAGGCAAACAGATTGGGCATGGCCGGATTGGCCTGCGCCAGATACTCCTCCAGGCGGGTCGCGTCAATGCGCAGCTCCGGCGGCAGCACCGGCGCGTAGGTGAGCGTCGCTCCCTTGGCGCGGGCGAACTCGCGAATGCCGTTCACCGAATTGTGATTGTCGAAAGTCAGCAGATAGTGTC
The DNA here is from genome assembly GCA_002332795.1 of Anaerolineales bacterium UBA2029. Taxonomy (GTDB): domain Bacteria; phylum Chloroflexota; class Anaerolineae; order Aggregatilineales; family Aggregatilineaceae; genus UBA2029. Next base: position 12,937 of record DDBP01000082.1, read on the forward strand.
CGCCGGGCTGGAAGGGGTAAGACTCCCCCACCAGCTTGAGCGCGCCGCTGGCATTCTGAGTGAAGATCACCGCATATTCTGCCGGGTCGGCATTGAAGAACTCCAGCACACGGGCGCGGGTCTCTTCGGCCAGGCGCGTCGCCGCCAGCGAAGTCGGGTTGTTGGAATGAGGGTTGCCCAGCACGTGCGTCCGCAACAGCGCCTGATGCTCGGCAAGCTGACTCTCGGCGTACAGTCCACCGCCGGTGTAGTCCAGATAGACATGGCCCTGCGCATCCAGCCGGGAATACTCGATTGCGCGCAGTTGTTCCAGGCTGACGACATCGAACGCCGGATAGTCGCGCTCGAAGGCGGCCAGCGCTTCCTGGTACTGCGGATCGCGCTGCAAGACCTGCAAATCCACCAACACGCCATCAGGTACAGTCATCCGTTCAAAGCCTCCACAAAGCGCATCACGCTATACCTGCCAAGTATACCAGCCCCTTGATAGTTCAGGGGGTGAGCCGAATCGCGATCTTTGAGTGTATGCAAAGATTGTCAGC
>DDBP01000154.1 GCA_002332795.1 Anaerolineales bacterium UBA2029
GGCGGATCTTCAGGGCGGGTGAACAGCTCCGCAGGCACGGGGATAGCCCGCTCTGGGCCAATAGGCGGCACCTCCTCGCCGCGCAACATGGCCGCCGCCCGCAACACAGCCTCTACCGGCTTCACGTAACCCGTACAGCGGCACAGGACGCCTGCCAGCGCTTCGCGTACCTCCTGCTCACTGGGAGAGAGAGTGCGATCCAGCAGCGCTTTGGCAGCCAGGATCATCGCTGGCGTGCAGTAGCCGCACTGAATGGCCCCTGTCTCGATGAACGCCTGTTGCAACGGATGCAATGGCTCCGACCCGCGCCAGCCGCGTTCCTGCGCCCCACCGATGCCCTCGATCGTCGTGACGGAGTGACCAGCCACCTGCGCCGCCAGCAGCAGCGACGAAACGACCGGCGCGCCGTCCAGCAGGACTACATCCGCCCCGCTGAGGCCGTGATCATCTGCATATTTCACCCCGAAGATGCCATGTCGTCGCAACAAGCGCAACAGGCTTTCGTTGGGCGCAGCCTCCATCGTCACCGGTTGTCCGTTCAGCACAAACTCAATTTTCACTCCACAGTCTCCTCAACAGTTATCGTGCCGATAAACAGGCGGCGGTCCGTCCCCGCCCGCTGCCCTGCTACAGGATAGCGTTCACCCGTTCGCGCGTCGAACAAACCGAGCGCCACCGCGTAGGTGCCTGGCTCCAACCCCTCTGGTAACGGGACAGTATAACGATCCACGAGCGAGCCAGGCAACCAGTTGGCCGGCGGCAACACGCCGCCACCTGGGCGGGTTACCGTCTGCGCTACAGGTTCGGTATCCAGATTATCTGTATTATACAGGTGTACAAAGACCACAGCGTCGCCAACATCGGCGGCAGGCCCCTCCCAGGTTGCCCGCACTGTCACCTGCCCTGCCGATCCCGGACGTGCCGCCTCGTACTCCAGCGCGACTCCAAGCAGACGGACTGTTCCTCCATTGCCGAAGGTAGCCACAGGCGGCGCATCCGACGCTGGGGGCATGGAGAAGGCCCCCTGAAAGGCCCAATGATAATACGGCAGATAGACAGCGTCTGCCTCGCCTGCATCGGCCACGATGCGCACGCGCGTATGCGCCCCAGTGACCTTCTCGCCCGGCACCAGCGTGACGATCTCCAACCAGCGCCCTGGCACAGCGGGCTGCACCCGCCGCGCCAGCAGTTCGCCGTTCACGTAGACGGCCAGCGGTACGCTGTCTCGCCCATGCACGCGCGTCACTAGCAACAGGTCTTCGCCGGGCCGCGTGCGCAGAGTGAATTCCTCGCCGCCTGTTAATACGCGCCCGCCATCTGTCGCCCGGCACAGGGAAGAGTCAGCCAGGCCGCAGACATGATAATAATGCGTGTAGACTTCGGTCACGAAACCGACGGGTTGCTCTGCCTGCCACCAGCGATAGTTGTGCGCTGCCTCGCTGGTCAGGTTGGCCACATCCACTGCATCCACCTGTTCGAATCCCTCAAGCGCCCTCAGCGTCGAGGTCTGAGTCACCAGCTCGGTGCCGCGGGTCGTTGACCAGTCGGCCAGATAGACCCCCTGGTAGTCCGCCGCCGCCGCCACATTGTGATCCGGCAAGCTGACCGGGAACTCGGCCAGCAGCGCACCAAAGACACCTGCATCCAGCAGATAGCGCAGACCCTGCACGTCTGGATAGATAGCGAAGGCCGTAGGACGATAGAGGCTGTGTGCCATCGTCTCGTAGATCGCGCCGGGGCCTTGCCGCCAGGCAGGGGCTGGACCGGGCAGTGTCAACCCGACTACATCATAGAGCGGATGCTCGCTGAAATAGCCCATCAACCCTACATCGTGCACGGCGACCCGCTCGCCCGCTGCCAGCGGCAACCGATCGCGCACCCAGCGGGCCATCGGCACCTGCTGATCGCGCACCACCGTCACGTTCTCACCGTAGTAGCGGGCAAAGGTGACGGTCGTCAGGAGCGCGGGCAGCAAGATCAACGCAGGTAGCGCCCAGCGCCAGAGCGACGATCCGGTGCGTCTTGCCAGCGCATCGTCCACCCCCCGCGCCATCCACGCCGCCGCCGGGTAGAAGAAAGCCATAATGGGAAGCTGATAGCGTTTGAACTGCCAGAAGGCCGTGTCCAGCGTCGCCACTGCTGCTGTGAGCACCAGGGTGCCGACCAGCAGCAGGGCCGCGCCGTTGGCCCGCCGCCTCCTCCACGCCAGCCAAGTGCCGCCCACCATGGCCGCCAGCGCCACCGGAGCCAGCAGCGGTGACGCGAAAACGCCCCAGTCGGCGCTGTATCCACTGAAGAGTTCCCGCACCATGCGCCACCAGAACGTCAGCGTCAGGCTCAGCCGCTCCGCCATGGGGACGGAGCTGTTGGTGAGGTGAGATTTCGCCTGCATCCCCGACGAAGCGGGCGTCCCTGTCGCCGCCCAGTTGACCAGTGGCTGCAGCAGTGCAGCCAGGAAGGGCAAGGCCAGCAGTACTGCCCGCTTTAGACGGGCGCGTCTGCCAACCCGCCAGGACTGTTGCGTCGCCAGCATCGCCATGGCCAGCGCCGCGACCACCAGACCTTCGGGTCGCACCAGCACCGCCAGCACTCCCGCCGCCGCACTCGCCACCAACTGACCCTTCAGCGCCAGATAGATAGTCAACAGCACGGCGAATACGAAGAGCGCCGTTTCCATGCCGCTCAGCGCCGCCCAGGCAAAGGGGCCGGATAGGGCAAAGGCCAGCGCCAGAGCCAGCGCGTAGCCATGCCCTCCAGCGCCTGGCGTCAGCGGGCTTTCTATACCGAGCAAGTAGATCAACCAGGCCACCCCAGCGAACGACAGCGCGCCAATACCAAGCGCCCAATAAGAAAGCGCCCAGTCGCTGAAGCCAAGGCGGTAGCCTGCTGCCAGCAAGATTGGGTAGAGCAGGCTCGTCCCCCCGGAACTGGGCGGGTCGCCCGGAAAATAGCGCAGCGGCTCGCCCGCTGCCCATTGCCGCGCATACTGAAAATGAATGTAGGTATCGTCGAGGGGCATGAGCAGGGGATCGCGGCTGACAGACAGACTCACGCTCACATAGAGCACCACGACCGCCCCCGTCACGAAGAGAAGGGCCAGCCACGCCACCAGCTTCTCGTGACTGGCCCATCTTTGCCGGGCCTGCGGATGGCTGCGCTCAGCCATGCCCGCTCCTTGCAACCTCAAGCATCTTCCCCGTCCACAGCCGGATATACCTGCCAGCCCACATCTGCCGTGAGCATCTGTGCGACCTGTTCGGGCGGGATGTCCACCAGCAAGGCAGAGGCCTCCACCGCCACTGAGCCATCAGCCAGCACGATTTCACCACTGACAGTCGCCGTCCGTCCGCGATCCTGGTCCACACGCCCGTGCACCAGGAATTCCTGGCCCAGGGGTACCGGCTTGCGGAAGCGTGTCTCCAGGCGAGCGGTGAACATGAAACGCGCCCGCCCGATCTCGTCGGAGCCTTCCTCCGCCAGCAGGGCGCGCCCCATGGCCTCGTCCAGGATGGTCGCCAGAATACCCCCATGCGCGATGCCGGGGTAGCTCTGGTAGCGCTCGTCCAGCGTCACCCGCGCCAGCACGCGCTGATACCCGTCGTTGAAAAAGCGAATGTGCAGCCCGCACGGATTCTCCACACCGCAGACAAAGCACCAACGCGCGCTGGGCTGCTGGTCGAAGCGCTCCCGCGCCGATAGCTCTTCAGGCTGCGACATAGCCGTTCCGGTCAGTGTGAGTACCCCTGCGCGAAGGTATCAATCATCAGGCGCACGTCTTCGCCCAGCGGATACAGCACCGGGCAGGTACAACCGGCGGCCACATATTCGCGCACTTTGGCTCGCACTTCCTCCGGCGTACCAGAGGCAGTGATCAGTTGCACCACGTCGTCGGGCACCAGTTCCATGGCGCGCTCGATCTGCTCCTCGGTCGCCGGCCAGGTGAGTACCTGATGAATCTCGTCCAGCAACTCCGAACTGACCCCACTGGCCTTCATGATGTGCGGTTGCTGCCCCAGGTACTGCGTCACCAGCTTGCGTGCCCCATCGAGCGCCTTCTTGCGATCGTAGTCCACCGAGCACACCACCAGTTGGGGCCGATCGATCTGCTCTATCGCGCGCCCGGAGAGTTTGGCCCCCTGCTCCAGGTGATCCATAGCTGCCACATTGTAAGCTGGCGACACAAGATAGTTGAGCAGCACCCCGTCGGCGATCTCTCCGGCCAGGGTGATCATCTTGGGGCCAGTCGCGCCGATGTAGATCGGCACGTTGCGCGGCTCGCGGCGACCATGCACGATGTCCAGCTCAATGCCAGTCACGTGTACAAACTCGCCATGAAAGGTCACATTCTTCATCGCCAGCAGATCGCGCACCACCGTGACATGCTCGCGCATCGCCAGCAGGGGCTTGGTACGGTTGATGCCTACGTTCTTGGCCAGTGGATCCCACCACGCGCCAATGCCCAGGATGATGCGATTGGGAGCGAGATCGTCGAGGGTGAGGAAGGTCGCTGCGGTCAGTGCCGCATTGCGCGTCCAGTTGTTGATCACGCCCGACCCCACTTTGATGCGCGTGGTTGTGGCCGCATAGGCCGCCATCGGCACGATAGCATCGCGCACCAGGCGACTTTCGGCCTGCCAGACGGCCTCAAAGCCGCGTTCTTCTGCATACTGCACGTAGCTAATCGCGTCTCGAAGGGGGTGAGCATCCTGCAAGTAAAGAGCTACTCGGTCAGCCATCAGAAAATCTCCTCAGTCAGCGCTATCTTTTTCGGTATTTTCCCTGGGTCAACGGGGCTGGGATTCCCCAGCCAGGAACTCCGCCAGAGCCGCCGGTTCTATGATAGGCTCTCCCAACACCTTTGCCAACTCTCCATAGCGCAGCAGGTCCGCCGCCGTATCCAGATCAAGCCCTGCCCGCTCCGACTGGTAAATCGCCACTGTCGCGCCAGCCTGATGAGCATAGTACTGGTGCCGCTGGAAGCTATCCTCGCCAAAGGCATAGGGGATGATTCCCGGCGGACGCACCAGCAACAGATTCGTGCCCCGTTCGCTGTGATCGGGAGCCAGCACCACCGTGTCGGAAAAGCGCCCCATCTCCACCACCTGCGCCACGTCTTCCGCTGCCAGCAGCGGGATATCCGCCGGCACGATGAGCGCTGCTTCCGCTCCCCACAACCTGAGAGCCTGCGTAGCCCGCAGCAGCGCATTGTTCAGTTCCGGAGCGCCACTCTCCTGCACGGTCTGCGCCCCCAACTCGCGCACCATCGCCAGGGCCTGACTGTCGCGGCTGATCACCAGCACTCCCTGAATCTGAGGCAGCGGGAGCAACAGGCGCACCGTGCGCAGCAGCAATGCCGTCGCCAGCGCCTCGCGCTGCTCTGCGGAAAGCAGGTCGGCCAGCCGACTCTTGGCCTGTTTCAAGGGTTTGACAGGGACAATAGCCCAAACGCTCATCTACAGAGTCTCCATCCAGTCGAGTATTTCCTTCGCCAGACGCACCTTGTCGTCATCGGTCTTCATCAAGGTATACGTCATCAGAATCGCTTTGTGTTCCCCCACACTTTGGGGAGTATCCGCCACGTCTATCACCAGACCATCCACCAGCCCCGCATAGAAGTTCCACAGCCCGTTGACCGAGATATCCAGTCCCAGTTCCGGCATCAGCTTGGCCGCTGGCCCCTTGACCGCCTGCCCACCGATGAACGGACTGACCGCCACGCAACGCCCAGCCCGTCCTTGCAGCGCCTGGCGCACGCCTCCGACGGCCAGAATCGGCGCGATGGACAGCACCGGGTTGGAGGGGCAGATCACCACCAGGTCGGCCTCGGCCAGCGCCTGCGCGACCTCAGCAGTCATGCGCGCTGTCTCTGCCCCCTCGAACCACACCCGCCGCGCCACTGGCTGCCAGCGCCGCCGCACAAAGTATTCCTGAAAGGGCAGTATGCCGTATTCGACCGTGTCAACCATCGTCGCCAGGGGATCGTCGGTGACTGGTAGCAGCCTGTGAGGCACTCCCAGCGCCCGTGTCAGGCGCGCCGTGACTTCGGTCAAAGGGACCCCCTGCGCCAGCCAGTGCGTGCGCAACACATGGGTAGCCACGTCGCGGTCGCCCAGGCGAAACCAGCCTTCTTCGCCGTAGCGCACCAGCATCTCCAGCATCTGCCAGCTATCGCCAGCGATGCCCCAGCCTGTCTCTGGATTGGCGATGCCCGCCAGTGTGTACATCACCGTGTCCAGATCGGGCGAGATATGCAGTCCGTACAGCGTGAAATCATCGGCCACGTTGCCGATGATCGTCAACTGCCCGGCTGGGAGTACCTGTGCCAGCCCGTAGACCAGTTTGGCACCGCCCACCCCACCGGCCAGGGCGACAACCCTCTTCGCGCTCATTCGTACCATCGCACTCTGTCGGCCAGCGAATCCCGTTCTCTGGTGCGCACCTCCGCAGGATAGCCCAGCGTCACCAGGGCCTGCGCTTCCCAGTCGGCAGGCACTTCCAGTGTTTCGCGCACTACCTCTGGGCAGAAGAGCGGCGCGCACATCCAGCACGCCCCCAGCCCATGCGCGTGAGCCAGCAGCAATATGTTCTGCACGGCCAGCGCGACGCTCTGCACGGCCATCGTGCGCTCCAATGCCCGATGCTTCGCATCGGCATACTGATCCATGTCGGCCATGCTCAGGAAGACCACGATGACCGCCGGCGCGTCAACGATCCTTGCCACGGAACGGGCGACCTGCCGCTCCGCCTCTTCCTCAGGCACGCCCGCCGCCAGCAGATCGCGCCGGAAATGCGCGCCCATCGCCTCGGCCAACGCTCGCCGGCGCTCCACATCCATCAGCACAGCGAAGCGCCAGGGCTGCCGATTGTGCGCCGACGGTGCCCAGTGCGCTGCTTCCAGCAATTCCCATACCAGGTGAGTCGGCACCGGTCGCCCGTCATACCGCCGGACTGACCGCCGCGTCTTGATCAGCCTGAGCGTCTCCGCCGCATCCATGCTGGCTCAGCCGCCCGTCTCCTGATGATCAGCATACAGGTCCAACGCCTCAGGGCGGATCAGGTCGGCAGCGCATCCCTCGCCTGCAGGGACCTGCAGGCCGCGCACCAGCACCACCGGCAACCCTTCGGCCCCCTGACCGGTGATCAGCCCCGCCGCTGCTGCCAGTTCGTCGCCCAGGCCCGTGACAGTAACGCGCAACTCCCGCCCATACAGGTCGCGCTGCCCGCGCTTGTCCCATACCGCAGGAAAGCCCGCCAGTCCGATGGCCACGCCCACCGTACCGACGCGAAAGGGACGACCGTGCGAATCGCTGATCACCACCCCAGGCGCGACGCCGGTCAGCTCCGCCAGCCGTTGCCGGATGTGCCTGGCGGAACGATCGGGGTCTTCTGGCAAGAGCAGCACCCAGTCGTCCGACTCGCGACCGACATTCGAGTGATCAATGCCTGCGTTGGCCAGCGTGAAGCCCAGGCGGTGCCGCACGATCAGCACATCCTGCCGCATCCGCGAAATAGCCGTTGACTCGCGCAGAATCAGTTCGACCATGCGCGGGTCTTTGCGCACGATCTCGGCCACGCGACAGGCCCGCGCGGAAGGCTGCACCGTGTTCAGGTTGACGAAGCGCCCCTCGGCCTTGGAAACCAGCTTCGACGTGATGACCACGATGTCCCCGGTCTCCAGGGTCAGCCCTGCCCGGCGGAGGCTGGCATAGATCAACACAGCAAGATCGTCACCGGGCTGCACATGCGGGATACCCGGCAACCCGGTGAACGTGACTTGCGTCAGCGGCACGGTTGGAGACACGTCATTCCAGCCCTGTGATGCGAATCCCCGCTCCAGGGACTTTGTAGCGCTTATTGATATACAGCAGCACCGGCGTCAACGCCTCAACAGCCACCGCGTTTGCCAACGGGCCAGCGTCTATTGCCCGCATCCCAGGGATGGCTTCCACGAGTTGCATCACATGGGCTTTGGCTTCCGCGTCGTCGGCACACACCAACACGTCGCAATTGACGCTGTGTTCCAGGTCCTTCAGGTGCGCCGCTCCGACGTTCTGAAAGGCGGCAACCACCTTCACGCCATCACCGAGCAAGGCCTGGGCTTCCAGGCTGGCCGCCTTGCCGGGCGGCACATGGACCGTGCGCACATCGGGCGGCTGCAGGGGCACCGTGACATCCACCAGGATTTTGCCCTGCACCTGTTCTTTCACCGTCTCCAGAATCGCCTGATGAGCGCTGTAGGGCACGCTGAGCACCACGATATCGGCCTGGGCAGCCGCTTCTTCATTGCTCATGCCCTGGATCAGCGCTGCGCCCAGCACGCTGTTGAGTTCCTCAGCTTTGGCTGCGGCGCGCTCTGCCTCGCGCGATCCGATCAGCACGCGATAGCCGTGCTGTGCCCAGCGCAAGACCAGACCAGAACCCTCTTTGCCGGTACCTCCCAGCACAGCAATGGTCAGGAATTTGGAATCGCCACTCAAGTTCAGTCGCCTCCCTCACTGAGCGAGCACCTGTTGCACATGGTAGTTATAGCGCTCCCAGACCCTAGGTGCATAGTCGCGCGCCGCAGCCGCGATCTGTCCCTCGTCCAGTGTCAACAGTTGCCGGTCGCGCATCAGCACCCGCCCCGCGACAATGGTCGTCGTGACCATAGATGCTTCAAACCCGAACAGGATATGCCAGGGCAAATTGCCAGCGTTCAGCGGCGTGAAGGGTTTGTAGTCCACCAGGATCACGTCCGCCGCTGCCCCAGGCGACAACTCCCCAACTGCCTGTGCGAAGAAAGACGATGCCAGACGGGCATTGTTGACGGTCGCGATTCGCGCGATCAGATCGCCCGGAGCCAGACGCGGATCACGATGCACCACTTTCTGTAACAGGTACGCCGCCTTCCACTCCGCCCACATGTTGTTGCTGAAGCCATCGTTGCCCAGCGCCAGCCTGATCCCTTCCTGAGCCATGGTGTCAATAGCCGCCGCACCTACCCCGTTATTCATGTTCGAGCGCGGCTGATGCGACACCCACGTCCCCGTCCGTTTGAGAATCTCGCGCTCCGCGGCGTTGACGTGCACAGCGTGCGCCACGATGGTCTTCGGCCCCAGAATGCCATGCGCCTCCAGCCGTTCGACGACGCGCTTGCCCGTCTTGCGCACGCTATCTTCTTCGTCGGCTTCGTGCTCGGCCACGTGAATGTGGAAGCCCGTCTCAAGGCCACTGGCCGCTGCCACACATGCCCGTAGGGTCTCTTCGGAAAGCGTCAGGCTGGCGTGCAGACCGAAGGTCGCGGCGACCAGCGGGCGCGCTTTCGCCGCACGCAGAAAGCGTACATTCTCGGCAATGCCCGCCTGCGCCTTTTCCGGCCCGTCGCGATCGGTGACCTCGTAGCACAACACCGCGCGCAGCCCGGCCTGCTCTACCGCGTCAGCGATCACGTCCAGGCTACCGTCTATGAAATTGGGGCTGGCGTGATGATCGATCAGCGTCGTAGTGCCATGCTTGATGGCATCCACCAGGCACACCAACGCGCTGAAGCGCACCGCCTCGGCATCGAGCGACTTGTCCAGCGGCCACCACAGCCGTTGCAGAATCTCTGGAAAATTCTTGGGGGCTGGACCAGGGATCGCCATACCGCGCGCATAGGCCCCGTAGAAGTGCGTATGCGCGCAGATGTTGCCTGGCATGATCAGCTGCCCACGAGCATCCAGACGCTCCGCCTGAGGGTAGCGCTCCGCCAGGGTTTGCGCGTCGCCTACCTCGCGGATCGTGTCGCCCTCGATATAGACCGCGCCATGCTCGATCACGCGGTTGGGTGTCTCCCAGGTGATCACTGTTCCATTGTGAATGAGCAAAGCCATTGTGTCGCACTCCAGAAATATCGCGCCAGGGCGTCAAGAAGAACTATCTGGACCGTTCAGCGGGCCGCCGCGTTGTTTCACCGCAGCCAGGATTGTCCCAACACCTGTCTCCACCGTCTCAGGGGTCGGCAACAGCACATGCTCGCCGTCGAGAGGCGCGGTCGAGGCGATCACGATCCCCTCGCGGCATGGTATGCGTAGCTGCGGACCGCTCAACGCTCCACCGGACAGGATTCGTTCTGCGCGTATGCCCTGCCGTTCCAGCGCGTAGAACACCCGATCCACAAAGTCCTCAGCGTCGGAATACAGGTCCGCCACATCGTGTGCAGCGACAAAGCGATCCCATGTGGTGTGAATGAAGCTCACTGCCCGACGCCTGGCATTCAGGACAGGTGGATCTTTGCGGCGCAACTCCCCGATCTGCAATTTGTAGTAGAGCGCGTGCGCACGGGGATGAGACGCTTCTTCCGGCAGCAGATCGCAGCGGCGAACCAGCTCTATCCCCGTGCGGCGGGCGTAGTAATGAATGCCGCCGTTCAGTTCACCGAACGCACGGCTGAAGAAAAAGGCGATGTACTCCGCGTAGATACCCTGCCCGGCCTGCCCCTGCGGCACGCGATACCAGTGTTCGGTCTGCAGTTTCTCGAAATCGCGCTTCCGCTTGATCACGCCGACCAGGACGCGATCTTCGGGATACATCGCCCCTCCCGATCAGATGCGACCCGTGCGGCGATATTCCAGCAGCCTGGCGTCAATCTCCTTGACCAGCGCCTGCTCAGCTTCCCACCAGGCCGGGTCCTTCTGGGCATCCAGTTCCTGGACCGTCTTGCCCTGTTGCTCAACCCAGGTGTAGTACTTGAGGTTATGCCAGCGCGCGCGGTTCTCCCAGTTGCCTTCCCAGATATAGTCGGTCCGCAGGCCGTGAAACAGGCTGCGCACGCGCGCGATGGCTTCCGTCTCGTCCACCACGCCGTAGTCGCGGCGCATGGCCTCCATCACGCTGCCATAACGATCCAGCCCATCCGTCGCCACCGTGACGATCAGATCGTCCTTGCCCATGCGGTAGTACTTGGCCGTCTTGATCGCGCCAAAGATATTGCAGATGCTGCTGATGCCCAGGCGCGTCTTCAGGTAGTCCACTGTCTCCTGCGGGATGCCGAAGTAATTGACCAGCGCGCGCAGCCCCCCCTCGTCGGCGAAAATCTGCAGGCCCAGCTTGGTCTCCAGGTCGTCAATCAGCATGATGGCGTCCATGTTGTTGACGTTGTGAATCCAGGTCACATGCTTGTCGCCGATCCCCTGGATGTCGTGCCCGCCGTAGCCGTTGAGCGCCAGCGTCGGGCACTGAATCGGCTCCAGCCCGACGATCTTGTGATCGTGCCACTGCTGCTTGAGCCGATCGCCTGCGGCGATCGTGCCCGCGCTGCCCATCGCCGACACAAAAGCCGACACTTTGCCGCTGCCGATGCCCTGTTCGGCCAATTCCCTGGCCAGGTCAATGATGGTGTTGCCGGTCACATAGTAGTGGAACCGGTAGTTGCCCATCACCTCGAACTGATTCATGCTGCGCATGTTGGGGTCAGAAGCCATCAGCTCCTTGACCTTGTCGTAGATTTCCTTGACGTTGCTTTCGCAGCCCGGAGTCTTGATCACTCTGGCCCCGTACGCCTCGATCATCTCGAAGCGTTCTTTGCTCATCTCCTCCGGCAGGATCACGATGCTGTTGCAGCCCATGCGCCCCGCCACATAGGCCCCGCCGATGCCGTAGTTGCCAGTCGAGGGCCAGATCAGCGTGTGCTTCCAGGGGTCAACGTCGCCGAAGAGTTCCTTCTCGATCAGCACCGAATACGTCGCACCCACTTTGTGACTGCGGGTGGGAAAGTGTGTGCTGGTCAGCACCGCGATCGGTGTCTCGACACCTGTCAATTGGGGCGGCAGCACCGCGTACTGAATGCGGTTGTTGATGTCGCGCCAGGAAATGTTGAACAGGTTGATGGGTGCCAGCGGGTCCTTGGTCCGCGCTTCATTGGCTTTGGCCCGAATCTCCGGATCAATGAGATGCGGATGGAGCATCTCTTCGAAGGTCGGCCCGGTGATCAGTCTACGTTCTGCCACTTTGAATTCTCCTGTTGGTGCTCAATAGTCAGGTTCGGCAGTCTCTTGACCTGCCGTTTTGCGATGTGCCTGTAGTGCTCCCAGACGATTTCACCCCACCTCGTCGTCTGGGAAGATTTCGCGTTCCAGACGTTTCATCTGGTTGTAGACATAGTCGCGGTGATTGGCCAGTTCGCGGTAGCGCTGATAAGCCTCGTCGGGCATCTTCTCAGTCGCGCCACCGTGCTGTGCCAGCAGCGCATCAATTTCCTCATCGATCGCTTCGTATTCCAGAACAAGCTTTTGATAGCGCTGCACGCGCTCTATATCTCCGGTCCCCTCTGGTCGGGCTTCACCGCTCACCGCTCCACCCCTTCATCACCAAATTATTCTTCAGCCACCTTATTATCACCCGCCGCCGGGATCGTCCGTCCGGCGGCTTCCACATCAGACATCCCTTGCGCCTGTTCCGGCTGCTGTTCCCATACATCAGCGACCACATACAGGGGTCTCTGGCGCACCTCGTCGTAGATGCGCGCGACATACTGCCCCAGGATGAAAAAGAAGAACATCTGGAACGAGCTGACCAGCAACAAGACCACCAGAGTGGTTGCCTGGCCTTCGAACTGTATGTTGCTGCCTGAAAGGCGCAGTAGAGCCACGATGGGAATCGCCAGGATCGCGATCAGCGCGAACAGCAGGCTGGCATAGATTGCCACCTGCAAAGGGAAATACGAAAAACCCGTGATCGCATCCAGCGCAAAGCGGATCATCTTGCGCAGGGGATACTTCGTCTGGCCGGCGAAACGCTCCTGCCGCACATACGTCACGCCGGTCTGCCGAAAACCGATCCAGCTTGTCAGGCCGCGGATGAAGCGGTTGTGCTCGCGCATGGAGTTGAGGGCATTCACCACCTGGCGATCCATCAGCCGAAAGTCGCCCGTATCCACCGGGATATTGACATCGGTGATGCGGTAGATCAGGCGATAGAAGAGCTTGGCCGTGAACTTCTTGAACCAGGATTCGCCGCGCCGCTCCGAGCGCACAGCATAGACCACCTGATACCCTTCGCGCCACTTCTCCAGCAGTTGCAGGATCACTTCTGGCGGGTCTTGCAGATCGGCATCAATGATGACCACCGCATCGCCACGAGCATGATCCAGCCCCGCGGTGACCGCGTTCTGATGCCCGAAGTTGCGGGCAAAATTCACCACGCGCACACGCGGGTCGCGCTCCACCAGTGCGCGCATCTTCTCCGCCGAGCCATCGTAGCTGCCGTCGTTGACCATGACCAGTTCCCACGGCTCGCCGGTGCTGTCCAGCACCGCTGCCAGCCGACGGTACAACTCGTCAATGATCGGCTCTTCGTTATAGACCGGCGCGACGACCGAAATCACTGGACGTGTGCTCATATCCCCTCTGTCAGCCGAGCATCCCGTTGCCAGTCTCCATTGTACCCATTGAACGCCCTCGGCGCGACTGCTGCACGACGGAGGGTGCGTGCAAAATGTGTCAGGCAGTTTTGCCGCGCTCCGCTTTACCTCACCCCCACTCGGCGCTGACGCGCCTCGTTGCCCCCTCTCCTGCCTAGACTGGAGAGGGGGCAAGCCGAGCGAAGCGAGGCTGGGGGTGAGGCAAAC
>DDBP01000219.1 GCA_002332795.1 Anaerolineales bacterium UBA2029
TCACCCCTAAATCCCCTCTCCACACGCGGAGAGGGGACTTAGCATTATACTTACTCTCTCCGCTGCGGAAAGGGGGCCGGGGAGTGAGGTTTTCAACCGGCCTCTAAAACCGGACAGCCCAGTCAATTTTTACTAGATAGTATCAACTTTTTTACGCGCACCCGCTTGACAGCTTGTTGTCGCCTCACCTACACTGACTTTAGCGGTGTGATATGAGATCAGCAGCCTCGAAGGTTCAGGCTCGTGCAGAGCAAGGAGAGATGATCTGAGCGCCAGGGTATTCGTAAGCGAGGACATCCCCGTTGCCTGGCAGGGCCAGCGGGGAGATCGCCAGTGACCGCACGTCTGTGAGAAAAACGGAGGTCAACATGCCTTTCATGGGGAAGATTCAGGCCAACTACGACGAGTTGGCCGCCATCAGTAATGAGTTCATGCAGGAAGCAGCGGGCGTCGAGCAGCTCACCACGCAGATCATGAACCTGGTGGGACAACTGGAAAGTGGGGGCTGGATCGGGCGCGGAGCCGACGCCTTCTACAACGAGATGCACGACCTGGTCGAGCCGGGCCTGCAGCGTCTGGCGCGCGCCCTGGAGGACACGGGCAGCGCTCTCCGGCAGATCAGCAACATCATCTCGCAGGCCGAGCAAGAGGCCAGCTCGCTCTTTGGGCGGCGCTGACCCGTCCTGTTTGGCGTCTTTGCAGCTACGCCAGCGATTAGGAGGTTGCCATGCCAGACGTACAAATGGATTACGACCTGATGGAAGATATGGCTCGCCTCTTCCGCGAAGGTGCCCAGCACATGGAAGACCTGCGGCGTGCCATGCAGAACATCGCTTCGCGGTTGGAGGACGGCGCTCTGCTGGGTCGGGGTGGTGATGCGCTCGCCCAGGCGCTGCGCAACAACCTCAACTCACGCATCGCCGCGTTGCAGGACAAGCTCGAAGAACTCTCGATGGACGTGTACGGCGCGCTGGTTGATCTGCGTGACGGCGACACGGAAGCAGCGAGCCGCTTCAAGGGCTAAAGCGAGGTGAAGAGCCATGTCGATCTTTAGCTGTGTCATGGGTGAAGTGCAGGATGTGGTGAACCAGGTGGTCCAGCAGGCCAACCTGGTGGAAGAGGTGGCCGGAGGCATCCGCAACGGCATGAATCCCATCGTCGGCGGGGCCTGGACGGGCCAGGGCGCACAGGCGTTCATCGAGGAAGTGCAGACACGCCTGATCCCCGAAATCATGGCCCTGATCGCGTCCATCATGGGCTTCGGCGGCGGCATCACCACGGCCCTGGACATCATTCAGCAAGCCGATAACGATGTCTTCGGTGTCGTCGGCCAGGTGACCGATATCTTCGACTCGATCTTCTAGCGCCAGCGCCACGGCGGAGCGCAAACCAAATGAGCTAAGGAGGATAATATGGCCGAAGTATCCATGGATTATGACGCCGTCCAGCGCATGGCCGATGGATTCAGCCGGTCGGCAGATACGTTGCAGGCTGTGAGCAGGGCCTTGGAAGTCGCCATCGGCATCCTGAAAGCGTCTGCTTTCCTGGGGATGGTGGGCAATATGGCCCTGGCGCACTACCTGGAAGGGATCAAGCCCAATGTGGATCGGCTGGCGGCAACGTGCGAGGAACTGAGCATGGACCTCATCGGGGCGATCATCAGCCTGCGCGATGGGGACTATTCCGGCTCGCAGCGTTTCGTCTAGGCCCGTCTTATCTCAGCACAAGGAGCATTCCGGCGCTCACCGCCCCCCGCGGTGAGCGTTGTGTGTGCGGCCTCAGCCCAACAGCGCCGCCAGCATGATCAGCACGATCGTCGCCAGGGCGATGAGAATCGCGGCGATGAGGATGCGCCGGTTGATCGAGCGCTTCTTCTCCGGCGGCACTTCGCCGAACTTGGTGCGCAGCAACTTGGCGAAAGCGCGCACGTCCTGGTAACGCTGTTCCGGCGCGCGCTGAATGGCCATGTGCACGATCTGATGAATGTCCTCGGCCAGATCGGTGCGTTCCAGCGGCTCGATGCCCCCCGCCACCACCATTTGCCGCACGTCGGCGTCTTTGCGCTGCGCGAAGCGGAACGCCGGATGCCCGGCCAGCATCTCGTAGAGCAGCAACCCCAGCCCGTACACGTCCGACGCATAGCCCACCGGCCCGTCGCGGGCGATCAGTTCTGGCGGGGTATAGGCGGGCACGGCGAACTTCTGCACCCAGGTCGGGTCTACCTTGTCCACCTCGCCCAGCAGACCCAGGTCGAGCAGCAAGGGGCGCGGGATGCCCTCCCTGTCCGTGCGCACGTAGATCGCGTCGGGGTTCAGGTTCAGGTGTAGCACTTTGCCCTTCAGGTGCATGAAGGCAATGGCGTCGGCCAGGCTGATGGTCATCCAGGCGGCGTGCTGATACCACGGCTGCGGGTTCTGCAGCAGCATATCGCGCAGAAACTCGCCCTGGGCGTGCGCGAAGACCTCGTAATACTTGGTCTCGTCGCGGAAGACCGTCTTGCCATAGGGGCGCTGCCGGGGGTCGAGTTGACGATAGGCGGGCAGCAACACCGGCAACATGGGGTGCTGCTGCGCCGAGAGTTCGAGCAACACGCGCGCTTCGCGGCGCAGCAAGTCCTGGCAACCGGGATGCGCCACCTTCAGCAACACCGGCTGACCGTCGCGCTCCGCTTCGTAGAGGGCCGCCGTGCGCAGGACCCGCAGCAGGCGCACGATCTTGATGTCGCCCAGCCACTCCCCGTAGTCGAAGATCAACGGCATGTTGCCTGCGGGGCAATCCGGCTCCTGGCACCACAGGTTGCCGTCTACGGATACGCGCTGGCACACCGTGCAAATGCGCTTCACTGCCTTGCTCCCCGTTTGCGATCCCTGGCCGGAACGACGTTCGCCGCGGACACACAGCGGGCGCAGAGATGAACCGGCACCGAGGGGTGTTGCTCTCCTCACCAGTAAAGTACAGCGTTCTCGTTTTTGTGTCAAACGCTATGTCAGGGCTTCAGCGCCCAATTCCAGGGCTGGTGTATAATAAGTGTAATAGCAGTTACGCAAACCACCACCGCTCCGTCAGTTCCGGAGACCTGCTCATGCCAGAGTTCACCAACCGCCCTCCCCGCATTCAGCCCGAACTGCCCTATGGCGAGGTGACCATCCCCTCACCGCCTGGCTCGGAGACGAGCAGCCGCCAGCAATTGATCCAGGTGGCGTTGCCGCTGATCACCATCATCGGCTACGTGATCGTCAGCGCCAGCGGCCAGGGCCGCAGCCTGTTGTTGCTGATTCCGATGGGCATGTCGGTCGTCGCTTCGACTACGGTGGCGCTGATCGCCTTCGCGCGGGCCGCCCGCGAGGAAGCGGAGAAGAAACGCGCCTATCTGCTGCGCCTGAGCGAACTGCGCAAGGAGATGAGCGCTTCGCACGACATTCAGCGCCGCTTCTACCTCTACAACTACCCAGAGCCGGAGACTGTGTTGCAGATCGCCAGCGATCGGCAGAACAAGGTCAACGGGCTGCGACTGTGGGAGCGCCGTACCACCGATAGCGACTTCGGCCTGGTACGCCTGGGGATCGGCACGCGCCCCTCGACTGTGCGCTACGTGCTGAGCACCGGCGCGGCGGATGAAGACTCGCCGCTGATGAAAGAGGCGCTCAAGCTGCAAGAGGATTCGCGCTACGTCACCGACGTGCCCATCACCATCCCCCTGCGCCAGTACGAAAAGCCCGACGCAGCCCTCAGCCCGCAGGACAGCGAGGAAGAAGGAGAAGCACCCCGCAAAAGCCCGGCCATGAAAGGCACTGAGGCGCGCTATGCCCTGGGCATTGCCGGCAGGCAACGGACAGAGACCTATCACTTCGTGCGGGCGATGATGGCCCACTATGCCGCCTTTCACGCGCCTACCGACGCTCGCCTGTACGTGGTCGGCTCGCCAGAGGCGCGCGCCGAGTGGGAGTGGGCACGCTGGCTGCCGCACTGCAACACGGCCCGCAATCAGCAGGGCACGGGCGATCAGCTTTGCTTCGCCAGGGACAAAATCCGGCGCTTCTGGGACGACCTGCAGGTGGAACTGGAGCGGCGACAACTGCGCCTGGCCGACCGCGACAGCAGCACCGATCCTACCCTGCCGCACCTGCTGGTGGTGGTAGACGGCATGGAGGGCTTCGGCGAGAACTCGCCGCTGAGCGAGGTACAGGCCGAGGCCGCTGTCTCGCTCCTGCTGACGCAGGGGCCGCGCCTGGGTGCCTCCATCGTCTTCCTGGTGCCCGACCGCAGCCTGATCCCCAGCGATTGCCGCGCCATCGTCGAGGTCGAGCGGGTCGAAAATGGGCGGGTGGCCTTCCGCTACGCCGAAGTGGGCGTCAACACGCTGCGTTATGTGGGCACGGCGGATCAACTGGACGCCGTCCGCGCCGAGCGCGACTTCGCCCGCAAACTGGCTCCGCTGGCCGTGCGCACTACCTACGGCGCGGACCTGGCAACCGCCGTCAACCTGCTGGAGATGAACGGCGTCGAGACGGTGGAGGAAATCCCCATCCTGGAAAACTGGCGGCGCAGCCGTCAGCCGGAGAATTCCGAATGGCTGAGCGTGCCCATCGGCCTGATGCCCGGCAACAAGGTGCGCGAACTGAAGTTCTCGGCGGACGGCGACGGCGTGCACGGCATGATCGCCGGCACGACCGGTTCCGGCAAGTCCGAATTGCTGCTGACGCTGATCGTCGGGCTGGCGATCAAATACGACCCCAGCGTGGTCAACTTCGTGCTGGTGGACTACAAGGGCGGCGCGGCCTTCGAGCCGTTCCGCACGCTGCCACACTGTGTGGACATCGTCACCAACCTGCAGGGCACCGCGGGGGTGCGCACCTTCACTGCCCTGCGCTCCGAACTCAATCGGCGCAGCAAGCTGATCGCCGACACCAACGTCAAGCACATCGTGCACTACCGTCAGAAAGGGCTGCACCTGACGCACGAACCGTTCCCCTTCCTGTTCATCATCGTGGACGAGTTCGCCGAGATGGTGAAGGAGAATCCGGACTTCAAGGCGCAGCTCGACAGCATCACCCGTCTGGGGCGCGCGCTGGGCGTCTCGCTGATCACCGCCACGCAGCGACCGGCGGGCGCGGTCACCGATCAGATGCGCGCCAACATGAAGTTCCGCATCTGCCTGCGCGTGGAGACGATGGAAGACAGCCGCGAACTGCTGCGCCGTTCGGACGCGGCCTTCCTGCCGCCCAACATCCCTGGTCGCGCCTACCTGCAGGTGGGCAACGAGAACGTCGAACTGATGCAGGTGGCGCGGGCGGGCGGCCCGTACACTGGCCCGCAGATTGACGCCGAGCCGCCGGTCATCTGGCTCAACCGGCAGAGGCGCACCATGGCCGGGGCGCGCCCCGCCGGGCCGCTGCAGGAAGCGCCCGCCCTCTCCGACGTGCTGGTGGAGATCATGCACCGCCTGGCCGAAGACAACCCCGATGTCGCCAAACAGCGCAAGCCCTGGCCCGATCCCCTGCCCGCCTACCTGCCCCTGCACGCGGCGCAGATCAAGGGTGAAGACCAGGCCGATCCGTTGCTGCCGCTCAACCCGGCGGTGCTGGCCTGGCTGGAAGGGCGCGGCGGCTGGCACGGCGTCAACTGGACGACCGAGGCCATGCGCGCGCCGGTAGGTTTGATTGACAATCCCATCCGCGCCGAGCGCCTGCGCCTGACGCTCGATCTCACGCGCGGCCATGCGGTGATCTTCGGCGCGTCGGGCTGGGGCAAGACGACCTTCCTGCGCACAGTGATCACCAGCCTGGCGGCCACGCATTCGCCCGACGAATTGCACGTCTATATCCTGGACTTCGGCGGGCGTGGCCTGGACGTGCTGGAAGCACTGCCGCACCGCGCCGCCTCGATCCTGCCGTCGGAAGAAGAGCGCGTGCAACGCCTGTTGCGCCGCCTGGAGAGCATCCTGGAGGAGCGCAATCGTATCCTCAGCCAGGCCCGCGCCGATAGCCTCAGTGCCTACAATGCCAGCCATCCGGACAACATCCTGCCCGCCATCCTGCTGGTGATTGACAACTTCGCTGAGTTCAAAGAGAACTACGAGAACCTGATGGAGTCGCTGATCGGCATCGCCCGCGAAGGACGCGCCTACGGCGTGCACCTGATCGTCACCGCCGATCAGTCCAACGCGCTGCCCGGCAAGCTCTACAGCCTGTTCACCGAGCGCCTGACGCTCAAGCTGGCGGACAAAGCCGAATACGCCAATATCGTGGGGCGCGGCGTGCCGGGCATTGACGACATCCCAGGGCGCGGCTTCGTCTCGGTGGAGCGCAACCCGCTGGAATTCCAGACGGCGCTGCCAGTGGGTATCACCGAGGAGGAAGAAGCCGAAGGGCTGGACGAGACGGCCAAGCTGGAGCAGTTCGCGCAGTTGCTCGCCAGCGCCTGGACGGGTAAGCGCCCCGAAGGCATTGACGTGCTGCGCGAGATCATCCCGCTGCGCAGCCTGCTCCCGCCGCTGGGCCAGGGGCCAGAGCGCGTGCAGACCATCCTGGGCGTGGAAGACCTCAACCTGGAACCTGCCCTGCTCGACCTGCAGCAACGCGGCCCGCATTTCATCGTCGTCGGCCCGCCGCTCAGCGGCAAGACGACCGCGCTGCGCACGTGGGTGATGGCCCTGGCGCACAGCTACCCGCCGGAGCGCGTGGCCATGGTGCTGATTGACTTCCAGCAGCGTTTCTTCAAGTATGGCGGCAGGCACACTCTGGGCGATCTGCCGCACGTGCTGGCGACTGTCTCTGAGAAAGAAGGCATGTCGCAGGTGATCAAGAACCTGCAATACGAATACAGCGCCCGCCCGCCCGATCTGCCCCGCCCGGAGATTTTCGTCATCGCCGACAACTACGACGACTTCACCAACGTGCTTGGCCCGGCCACGCGCGCCACCGAATACCGCGATCTGGCCGAACTCGCCCGCAAGTATGGGCCAGAGGGGCTGCACGTCGTCCTGTGCGGCTCGCTGAGCATCATGCGCTCGATGGACGACCTGGTCAAGCAGGTCGTCGCGCCGCGCTACGGCCTGGGGCTGGACTCGTCCGACGCGCCCAGCGCCCTGGGCGGGCGTGTGCGCGGCGGCGGTGACGAGTTCCCGCCGGGGCGCGGCTACGTGGTCAAGGCGGGGCGGCTCTCGCTGATTCAGACCGCGCTCCCGCACGACGAAAGCGATCTGGAAGGGTCGCTGGATCGCTGGGTGGCCGAGATCGCCAGCTACTATCCGCAGCGCGCCCGCTGGTATATCGAGATCAACCCGCCGCCGGAGCCGGAACCCGCGGAGGTGGCCGAGAAGACCGGCACGCCGGCGAAGTGAGGCCGGAGTCATGAGTCAGGAGTTTTGAGTGAAGAGTCTTGAGTCGGAAGCGGGGGTGAGGTGAAGCGCAGTGCAGCCAAACTGCCTGACACGTTTTGCACGCACCCCC
>DDBP01000061.1 GCA_002332795.1 Anaerolineales bacterium UBA2029
TCAGTCGCGGCGCGGCGGCGGGCCTGGCTCAGCAGATAGTGCATCATACGACGACCGATTCCCTGCCGCCGCCGTTCGGGCACTACCCCCATCCCGCCGATCCAGGCGGCGCGGTTGCGCAGCCCCAGCAATCCTGTCCCCACGATTTGTTCTCCTTCTATCGCGGCGACCGAGGCGTCCAGGTCTACATCATCATAGCGGATCAGGGTGCGGAATGAGCCGGCAGTCATGATGATCGGCGTGTAGTAGTCCGCGTAGGCGCGGTTGAAAGCTGCGGTGAACGCCTCGAAGTCCACCTGTGACACGGGGTAGAATTCGATCGGGGGCATGGGAAAGAATTCCTTTTCGAGTGTCCCAATGCTGGCAAGTGTTGCCTCGCAAGGGAAACGTTGGCCGACCTATTCTAGCGCAAACCAGGCGACGAAGGGTCAGGGAGACTGGAAGGCCGGAGCCAGGGTTTCTACTTGCGCAATGTAACAGAAAGGGTATAGTGGCATACGGTGCACGGACGAATGGCGAGGATGAGCGCCCATGCGAGGGCAACGACTGACGCGCAATCTCACCGATCGGGTCCTGGGTGGGGTGTGTGGGGGACTGGGAGCCTATGTGGGCGTCAACCCCTGGTGGGTGCGCGCCCTGTTCGTGATTCTGGGGCTGTTTACGGCGGGTACCGGTGCGTTGATCTACCTGGCGCTGTGGTTCATCCTGCCCGCACAGACTCTGGCAGACATCCCTAACGAGGCGGAGAAGGACGAGCGCATCAGCCTGCCGGAGACTGTGGTCTTGGTGGGAATCGCGGTGATTGTCATGGGCCTGATCATCCTGGCACGGAATCTGGGCATTCTCTCCGGTACCGGCGGTGACGCATTTCTCCCACTGGTGCTGATCGGGTTCGGTTTCGTCTTGCTGATCAAGCAACTCTGGAGGGCGGCATGACCGTTGCACGCCGACAGATCATGTGGCCGCTGCTGATCATGGCCATCGGCGCGGTCTGGTTGCTGGCGGTGGCAGGGATCATTCCCGACGCAGTCCGCGATCTGTTGCGGCGAGCCTGGCCGGCACTGCTGTTCCTCTTTGCGTTCGATGCCCTGGTGGGAAGGCGACATCTGCGGGTGGGCCGCGTCGGCCTGGAGGCGAACTGGCTCGGCCTGCTCCTGACCATGGCCCTGGTGGGCGGGACAATCTGGTTTGCCTATCAACAGCAGGCAGACGTGCAGCGAACGGAGAACGTGCAGACGCTCGATCAAACCCTGAGCGCGGAAGTGGCACAGGTAAGGGTGGAAGCGCAGGTGCTGCGTACCTCAGTGACAGTTGCCGCGGCGGAAGCTGCCGATGCGATCAGTGCCCGGTATACGGGTAGCCGCGACAGCCGGGTGACTCTGCAGTGGACGGTCGAAGGCGACACAGGCACCCTGACACTGGCTGAAGAGGCGCGCAGTTCAATTCCCAAACTGAGCGATTACGGACGAGGGGCGGTCGAGATTCTGTTGCCGACTTCTGTACCCATCAACAGCCTGCGCGTGCGTGGAGATAGTGGTGATGTCAGCGCCGACCTGAGCGCTTTGCGCGTCGAGCGGCTGGAACTGGTAACTGATGGCGGCGATGCCGTGGTACGGTTGCCCGCGCGTGACGTGATGCAGGGTCGCCTGACCGTGCGCGGCGGCGACCTGGAACTGTTTGTGCCAGAGGGGATGGCTCTGGATGTCAAACTGGAGCCAGGCAGTGGCGAACCAGAATACGTCTACGACAGTTTCCGTTATGACTTGCTTCGCGACGGAGAATTGAAGCGGCGCAACGTGGATGCATTCCAGTATGTGCTGGACGTATGGTTGCGTGACGGGGCAAGATTGGTGGTCACGGATGGTCCGTAACGTGCGAGATTCTAACGCAATGGCAACTCAAGAACGGGTTGACTCTGATTCTGAAGTCTCATATACTGACCTAAACATGTGTTCTCAGGCACAAGGGGGCAGGCGCTGATCGGTGGATCGGTGTCCTGCAGGCGAGTATGCGTTTTGTGGCAACACACACACGAGAAGTAGGGGGCAAAGCACGCTGGCAGTGCCAGGGTGCTTTGTGCTTTGTAGGGCTTTGTTCGCTTTGAGCGATGAAGGAGCACACTGATGGACTACGGGATGATCAGCAAGATCGAAAAGGCGAAGCGGTATGCCGAGCAACGCGATAGAATACGTTTTGTGTCGTTCCATGTGACTTTTGACGGCGACAACAACCCTCATACAGTGACTTATTCGCAGGGGCAATGGGGATGTGACTGCAGTTTCTTCCAGTCGCGCGGGGTGTGCAGTCACACCATGGCGCTGGAACGAATCCTGGCAGGCATGCTCCCTGAATCCATGAACGTAGATTCTTAGCTCAACCTTTCAAGAGTGACTTTCTGTCAAAAGTGGCTCGGCGCAAGGCGGGCCACTTTCGTTTTGGGGGCGGCAGGATTGGGGAATGAGCGATCTCCCTGTGTAAGATCGGTAGGCGATGTCGCAGATTGCCGGTTGTTCGGGAAAAGTTCTTCGGGTAAAATACCCGCTCTAGTCGCCTGTAACGCAGAAGGGAACAGAAACCGTGACAAGGTCCGATGTGCTGCGCGCCAGTCGCCGTTCAGCGACTCTGGTCGTCGGACTCATAGTGAGCCTGGTGTTCCTGTATATCGGTCTGAGCGGACTCAAGCTATCCGAAGTCTGGGATGGGATGCGCGGCATTCACCTGGGCTGGCTGGGGGCAGGGGCCGCGGTGTACTTCCTGGCGGTGTGGGGACGCACCTGGCGTTGGCACTACCTGCTGCGCTCGATCAAGGGTATAGAGCTGCGCCGCCTGTTTCCGATTGTCGTCATTGGGTACATGGGCAACAATGTCTATCCCTTTCGGGCTGGCGAGGTGATCCGCGCCTACGTGCTCAAGCGCGACGAACAGGTGAGTATGTCGTCCAGCCTGGCGACGATTGTGATCGAGCGCATCTTCGACGGCCTGGTGATGCTGATCTTCGTGTTTGTGGCGCTGCCCTTTGCGGACTTTCAAGAGCCCTGGCTGCGCGACGTGGTCTTCTTCTCGACTCTCCTGTTCTGGGGGGCTTTTCTAGCCTTTCTGTGGGTGGCGCTACGCCCGCAGACCATGCGTAGACTCTACAGCGCCGTCTTTGACCGACTGCTGCCCGCCGCCCTGAGCGTGCGCTTCAAGGGGCTGGCGGATCACTTCCTGCTCGGCCTGGACAACTTGCGCCATCCGCGCGATTTGTTCATGACGCTGGTGTCCTCGGTCTTCATCTGGCTCACCGAAACGACGAAGTACTGGCTGGTCATGCACGCCTTCGACTTCGAGGTGAGCTTCTTTGTGTTGATGGTCATGACCGCCGTCGTCAATCTGGCGACGACTCTGCCCTCGTCACCTGGCTACGTGGGGACTTTCGATACGCCCGGAATCAAGACGCTGACCGCCTATGGGGTGAAGGAAACAACGGCGGCGTCTTACACGTTGGTCCTTCACGCGGCTTTATGGCTGCCAATTACCATGCTGGGTTTCTATTATCTGTACCGCAAGGGACTGAGCTGGCGAGATTTCGCCCGCGCCCAACAGGCGGTGGGGGAAGGGGATGCGGCAGATCAGGCGGTTGCAGTGGGAAGAGAGGGTGTGGCCTGATGCAGCGGGTGGCAATCATTGGGGCTGGGGCCACGGGGCTGGCTGCTGCCTACGATCTGGCACGGCAGGGCATCGGCGTTGATCTCTATGAGGCCGGTGCAGAGGTGGGCGGTCTGGCGGCTGGCTTCAAAGACGAGCGTTGGGAATGGACGCTGGAGAAGTTCTATCATCACTGGTTCGCCAGCGACGATGCAATCCTGGGACTGATCGCTGAACTGGGAGCACAGGATCGGGTATTGTTTCCCCGCCCGACTACTTCGCTGTGGTTGAACGGCAAAGTCTATCCCATGGATCGCCCTAACATCGTTGTGGCTAATCTGCGCCTGCCGCTTTCGTGGCCCGCCAAGATACGCTACGGGGTAACAGGATTGTACTTGCGCCTGACGCGGAACTGGCGTCCGCTGGAAAAGGTGACGGCTGAGCGCTGGTTGCAGCGGGCTATGGGACGCGAAGCCTACGAAACGCTGTGGCGTTCCCTGTTGATCGGCAAGTTCGGAACCTATTATGATCAGGTCAACATGGCCTGGATGTGGGCGCGTATCTATAAGCGCACGCCGCGGCTCGGCACCTTCGTCGGCGGTTTTCAAGCGTTCCTGGAATTGCTTGCGGAGCATGTGCAGCAGCACGGAGGGCGCGTTCACCTGAATTCGTCAGTGCGGCAAATCGAGCGGAGGGCAGACGGGAAGCTGAGCGTGCAGGTGCAGGGGCAGGTCGAGGAGTTCGACGCGGTGATCAATACAACCTCACCACAGGCAATGCTGCGCCTCGCCCCTCAACTGGAAGGGGCGTATGCCGAAAAGCTGCGCAGTCTGCAGAGCATGGGGGCCGTAGTAGTCATTTTTGCGCTCAAGCATCAGTTGCTGCGGGATGGCACCTACTGGTTGAGCCTGCCCGCGTCACAGCCCGACAAGCGTAACTCGGAATTCCCGTTTCTGGCCCTGGTCGAGCACACTAACTACATGGACGCGCAGCACTACGGAGGCGACCATCTGGTGTATTGTGGCGATTACGTGGTGCCGGATCATGAGTATCTGCGTCTTGATGAACAGGAGCTGGCAGCCCGCTTCCAGCGCGTCTTGTCGCGTTTCAATACGGCGTTCGACTCCACGTGGGTGCGCAAGTGGTGGGTCTTTCGCACACCCTACGCGCAGCCGGTGCCGTTGGTCAATCACTCGCAGAGGCTGCCGGACCTGCGCACACCGATCCCAGGGCTGTACTTTGCCAGCATGAGTCAGGTCTATCCCTGGGATCGGGGCACCAACTACGCCGTAGAGATGGGGCGCGATGTAGCCGCACTTGTGCTGCGAGACCTGGCCGGTGGGGGAGTGACAGGAGGTAGCGTGGGGAAAGCGTAGGAAATCTGATCTGGCCGTGGGATGATTCCGCGGTATACTTCGTTCGTGAAAACTATCACAATCTCCCTGAGCACACATGAGGAAGAAGCCATGAAGAACATCACAGTAGTAGGGGTGGGCTATGTGGGCCTGGTGACCGGCGCATGCTTCGCCGACCTGGGGAACAAAGTGGTGGCCCTGGATATCAACGAGGCCAAGATCGAAAGCCTGAAGAAGGGAATCATGCCAATCTACGAGCCTGGATTGGCTGAACTGGTAGCGCGCAATGTGAAGGCCAATCGCCTGTCGTTCACCACGTCCTATGAGGAAGCGCTGAAGGACGCAGAGTTCGTCTTCATCGCCGTAGGCACGCCGGAGGGCGTAGATGGTGAGGCGGATCTCAAATACGTGCGCATGGCCGCCGAAGCGATTGCCAAGACCATGGATCATCCGCTGATCATTGTCAACAAGTCCACGGTGCCTGTGGGAACGGGCGACTGGGTAGCCGACATCATCCGCGAGAATCAGCCGACCCCCATTGACTTTGCGGTGGTAAGCTGCCCTGAATTCCTGCGCGAGGGATCGGCCATCAGCGATTTCCTCAATCCAGATCGCACGGTACTTGGCTCCGAGAATCAGGAAGCTGCTGAGCGTGTGGCCCAACTGCATTTGCCTTTGCGCGCGCCCATTGTGGTCACCGACCTGCGCACGGCGGAGATGATCAAGTACGCTTCTAATGCCTTCCTGGCGACGCGCATCAGCTTCATCAACGAGATCGCCAACATCTGCGAGGCGCTGGGGGCAGACGTGAAGGAAGTGGCACGGGGTATGGGATTCGATAAGCGCATCGGCCATCACTTCCTGGAAGCCGGTGTGGGGTATGGCGGCTCGTGCTTCCCCAAGGATGTGAAAGCGCTGGCCTATATGGCACAGGTGCACGGCAAGCACCCACAATTGTTGCAGGCCGTGATGGACATCAACGCCTATCAGCGCAAGCATGTACTCCTGAAAGTGCACGACTTGCTGGGGAAGGTGGAAGGGCGCGTGATCGGCTTGCTGGGACTGGCCTTCAAGCAGAATACCGACGACATGCGCGAAGCGCCTTCGATCACCATCGCCGAATATCTGCACAACCATGGGGCCGAGGTGCGCGGTTATGATCCGGTTGCCATGGAGGTGGCGCGCGGGATCATGCCGTACATGATCATGGCACAGAATCCCTACGAGATGGCCCAGGGTGCCGACGCCCTGATCGTGGTCACACCGTGGAACGAGTTCATGCAACTGGACATGCAGCGCATCAAGGACTCCATGCGCACGCCGGTATTGATTGACGGGCGCAACCTCTACGATCCAGCAGAGATGCGCCGGCTGGGCTTCCAGTACCGCGGAATCGGGCGCGGCTATGACGGGGCGGCTTTGCGCTGAGCGCGTGGCAGTCAACGCATAGCGGATACCCGAGCAGGGGTGCCCCAACCAGGCATCCCTGCTAAACTTATGGGCGGTGATCTGGTCTGCACGCTGAGGAGAATTCATGACTGACAAGGGTCCCCAGGTAAGCCGATATGTGCTGGACAACGGCTTGATCGTGCTCCTGAAGGAAGTCCACACGGCCCCCGTGATCAGTTGGTGGCTGCTCTACCGGGTGGGTAGTCGCAACGAAACGACGGGCAAGACAGGTATCTCGCACTGGGTCGAGCACATGTTGTTCAAAGGCACCGACCGCTTTCCTGCGGGCACAGTTGATGGCCTGATCGAGCGGGTGGGTGGCGTGTGGAATGCGCAGACCTCGTATGATTACACGGCTTTCTTCGAGACCATGCCTGCCGAGCATATCGAGCTGGCATTGGAGATCGAGGCCGACCGTATGACCAATGCCCGCTTCGATCCGCAGGAAGTGGAGAAAGAGCGCACCGTCATCATTTCCGAGCGTGAGGGGTCGGAGAATTCGCCGACCTTCTGGCTTTATGAAGAAACGCGCGCCCTGGCCTTCCGCGTGCATCCCTATCATCATCCGATCATCGGCGATATGGCCGACCTTCACACCATCACCCGCGATGACCTGTATCAGCACTATCGCACCTACTACAACCCCAACAATGCGATCGCCGTGGCGGTGGGTGACTTTGAGACGGAGAAGATGCTCAGACTGGTAGAAAACCATTTTGGGCACATCCCTCCTGGACCGCAGCCGCCACCAGTGACGCGGGCTGAGCCACCGCAGTATGGCGAACGCACCGTGCGGGTCGAGCGCGAGGGCAACGCGGCCTATGTCTTCGTGGGCTATCGCGCACCCGCAGCCACCGATCCGGACTGGTTCAGGCTGGCGCTGGTAGATAGTGTGCTGGCGGGAGCAAGCGCTCCTGGTGGCAATGGAATCGGCAACCGCACCTCGCGGTTGTACAAGGCGCTGGTAGAGACTGAACTGGCGAGCAGCGTGAGTGGTGGACTGTATCCTTCGGTTGACCCGTATCTGTTCAGCATCATGGTCACTGTGCGGGATGGTCGCCAACCCGAAGAAGTGCAGGCCGCACTGGATGCCGAAGTAGAGCGCATGGCGGCGGGCGAAATCGGCGAGGCAGAACTGGACAAGGCCCGCAAGCAAGCCCGTGCCCTGTTTGCCTATGGCACAGAGCGCGTCACCGGCCAGGCTTTCTGGCTTGCCTTCACGGAGAATCTGTCCAGCTATACCTGGTACGAGAACTACCTGGATCATCTGGCTGCGGTGACGCTCGACGAGGTACGCCAGGCGGCGCGACGCTATCTGCGCCGCTCGCAGCGCACAGTGGGCTGGTTCATCCCGGTGCAGGATGCTGTTCAGGAGGGTGAGGCGCTATGAACACCTCTGTAGCCCTGCCTGGCCCGCACGACATCTTCCGGCGCGCCTTGCCCAACGGAATTGTTGTGCTGATACGCGAGAACTGGGACAGCAAATCGGTCGTGATCAGCGGGTGGGTGGAAGCAGGTAGCCTCTTTGATCCGCCGGAACAGGAGGGTCTGGCGTCCTTCGTGGCGGAGATGCTGCTGCGCGGCACCGGGCAACGCGATTTTCAAGCGATTCACGAGTGGCTGGAAAGTTGTGGGGCCAGTCTGGATTTCAGCGCGGGGCGGCATTCCGTGGGATTTGCAGGCCGAAGCCTGGCCGAAGACCTGCCAGGATTGGTGAGCTTGCTGGCCGAAGCGCTGCGACAGCCTACCTTTCCTCTGGAACAGGTCGAGCGCCTGCGGGGGCAGATAGTGACAGCGCTCAAGATACATGAACAGGATACCGAGTACGTGGCTTCGCGGCTTTTTCGCGAGATCCTCTATCGCGATGGGCACCCCTACAGCCGACCGATAGACGGTAAGGTCGAGACAGTTTCGGGTTTCAGCCGCGAGCAGTTGGTGGATTTCTACCAGAAGCATTATGGCCCGCGCCGGATGGCCGTGGTCATTGTGGGCGCAGTGCAGGCAGAAGCGGCGTTTCGCCTCGTGGAGGATTACCTGGGGGACTGGGAAAATCCGACACAACCGGAACCGCTGGCGCTCCCTCCTGTACCCCTGTTGGCGGCCATTGAACGCCGTGAGGCAGTGCTACCTGGGAAAAGTCAGGCTGACATTGTGCTGGGCGTGAGCGGACCGGCGCGCCTCGCTGCCGATTGGGTGGCAGCCAACCTGGCCAATCACATCCTGGGCGTCTTTGGCATGTACGGGCGTATTGGAGCCAGAGTGCGCGAACAGCTAGGCATGGCCTACTACAGCTATAGCCGTCTTGATGGTGGCCTGGGACCTGGTCCCTGGCACGTTGTCGCTGGGGTCAGCCCGGCCAATGTCGAACAGGCCGTGAACGTCATTCGGGGGGAGCTGCGCCGGATTACGGACGAACCGGTGACAGAAGAGGAACTGGAAAACAGCAAGTCCAATTACATAGGCAGATTGCCACTGCAACTGGAGTCGAATGAGGGTGTGGCGGGGGCATTACTGAACATCGAGCGCTATCAATTGGGGCTGGACTATCTGCTGCGCTATGCGGACGAAATCAGGGCAGTGACGGCAGAGGATGTCCTGGCGGCGGCCCGGCACTACTTGAATCCCGATGCCTTCGCGCTGGCGATCGCCGGCCCGGATCGGTCTGCTGCGACTGGCTGAGCTTGTTTGTGGAGGCGATGCTGGGGATGGGTAGGGCATGTTGCGCATCGGCGTAGACCTGATCGAAGTGGAGCGCATCCGGAAAGCCATGGAGCGACACGGGGAGCGTTTCTTTGAGCGCTTCTTCACGGCGGTTGAGCGCGAACAGTGCAGGCAAAACGCAGCCCGGTTGGCCGCACGATTTGCCGCCAAGGAGGCAACCGCCAAGGCTCTGGGGACAGGGATTGGTGCGGTGTGCTGGGTAGACATTGAAGTGTGGTCGGACGAGGCAGGGCGACCGCATCTGCGCCTGTATGGCGAAGCAGCGCGGCTGGCAGCGGCCTGCGGACTGCATAGCTGGCAGGTCAGCCTGAGTCACACGCGGGAACATGCCGTGGCTTTTGTGGTGGCTCAGGGCGAACAACCTGAAGCTCTGCCCTGATTGAGGCGCTACCTCCGGAGCATGAAACCATAGAGGCAGGGATAGTATTCCCATCGCGCTTTGCCCGGCCTGAAAGGTCAGTTTCGGGGACAGAAGAAAGGACGAAACCTTGATCCGCAGAAAGATCATTCTGATCACCGGCGCTAATGGCGAAGTGGGCCATGGCCTGATCCAGAAACTGGGCGAACGGGACGATCGGTTACCGATCGTCGTGTTGGATATCAAGCAGCTTGACTCTGCGCTGCGCCCCTTCGTCAGTCGGGTTGTGGTAGGAGATATTCTCGATACCAAGCTGCTGGAGACCCTCTCGACGGAGTACGAAATAGACACTATCTTTCACCTGGCGGCTCTGCTCTCGACCAGCTCGGAATTCAACCCGGAGAACGCGCACCGGGTCAACGTGCAGGGGACGGTCAACCTGCTGAAGATGGCCATTGACCAGGGCGAGGCGCGTGGGCGTCCGGTGAAATTCCTGTATGCCAGTTCGATTGCTGCCTATGGAATGCCCAACCTGGCGGTCAAACAGCAGGCGGGGGCGGTGACCGAAGAGCAGTATCTTGAACCGATCACCATGTACGGCTGCAACAAGCTATACTGCGAGCATCTGGGACGTTACTACGCCCGGCACTATCGGCAGCTTTCGGCGCAACGCGCGGTGGGCGTGGATTTCCGCTGTGTGCGTTTCCCCGGCCTGATCAGTGCAGTCACAGTTCCCACGGGCGGCACCAGCGACTACGCTCCAGAGATGCTGCATGCCGCGGCGCAGGGCAAGCCGTATGCAGCGTTCGTGCGCGAAGATACGACTATCCCGTTCATGGTCATGCCCGACGCCATCAAAGCGCTGCTCATGCTAGCCGACGCGCCGCGCGAGCGGTTGTCGCGGCTGGTCTACAATGTGACCAGTTTCAGTCGGTCAGCGGGAGAGCTGGCCGACATGGTGCGGGCGGCATTCCCAGGAGCGCAGATCACCTTCCAGCCATCTGATGCGCGGCAATCTATTGTGGATAGCTGGCCCAGCGCGGTAGACGACAGCGCGGCCCGGCGCGATTGGGGTTGGATGCCCGACTTCGACGCGGAGCGCGCCTTCAACGATTATCTGATTCCCACCATCGTGGAACGCTATCGTTCTCCGGCGTAGTGCGACGAAAGCGTGCGACAGCCCGCCCCGGTCAAGGCATTGTCGTGCTCTCGACAGGGGCGGGCGAATCGTCGCGCACATTGCGCAATACCCACCACGACACAATCCCCGCGGCAAAGATGAACACGCCAGCGATAGTGAAGACAGTGCGCGCCCCGATTTCATCCATTAACAGGCCGGCGGCCCCCATAGACGCGACATTGGCCACGTTCACGATGGTTCCCTGGGCACCACTGGCCCGTCCCAGTTTGGCGCTCGGCACATGTCGTTGCATCAATGTGGCGGCTACAATCTGGGGTGGGGCGATGGTCAGCCCGACCAGGAACAGGACACCGACCATCAGAGCGTAGTTCTGCACAACCGAGACGACGACGGTCATGATGCCGAAACTGATCATGCTGAGACCGATCAGGTCGCGCGCGTGGTAGCGCTTTGCCAGAGAAGTAGTGACGACAGCGCTGCCTAACATGATACCGATCGTCTGCGAGAAGCGGATCAGCCCCAAGCCTTCCTCTCGCATTCCCAGCTCGTTGATCAGCAGCGGCACAAAGGTTACATTCGCCGCACCGAGTCCCAGCATCAACGCCAGGAAGCTGATGAGCACGCCGCGCATGACCTGATCGGTGAGAACGTAGCGCAGCCCCACGAGCAGTTCGCTCGTCATGGTCGTCAGGCTGCGTAGCGCGGCGCTCACGTGACCGGTGATAGCTGTGTCCTGGCGCAACATCACCTGCGGTGCTGCGCTGACGACTCTGCCTGAAGTGCTGATGCGGGCGATGAAGCAGGCGGAAACGAAGAAAGACAGGCTATCCACGAGAAAACCAGGTGCAGTGGCATTGGCTGTGCCAACCAGCACACCCGCGGCTGCTGCCCCTATCACGAAGGACAGCGTGTGAGTGAGTTGAGCCAGCCCGTTGGCGGCCAGCAACTGCTCTTTGTCCAGGATCAGTGGTAGAAGAGCAGTGCGTGCCGGAAAGAAGAAGGTGCTCACCGTACTCAACAACACTGAGACGAGCACGTAAATCCAGACCTGATCGAGGTCGCGCACAAGCAGAAATCCCAGGGCCAGAACGCCCCGGATGATGTCGGCGGCGATCATCACCTGTTTGCGATTGGCGCGGTCTACCAATGTGCCAGCGACCATGCCCAGCAGTAACGAGGGCAGGGCGGAGAGGACGAAGATCAGGCTGAGCACGCGACCCGCGCTGGTATCCGCTTCGTTGGCCATGCGGATGACCGCCAGAGTCATGGTGTTGTAGGCCATGGCGTCGCCCACGAAGGAGATCATCTGCCCCAGCCACAAGTTGCGGAAGTCTGCCACACGCAGCACGGCAAAGACCGG
Source organism: Anaerolineales bacterium UBA2029 (assembly GCA_002332795.1). Taxonomy (GTDB): domain Bacteria; phylum Chloroflexota; class Anaerolineae; order Aggregatilineales; family Aggregatilineaceae; genus UBA2029. The sequence continues at coordinate 12,012 of DDBP01000061.1, forward strand.
CATCTCGCCGCGGTAGAACAGATACTGGGCGAACTGCCGAAACAGGGTCAAACGTTCTCCAGAAGGAGCCATGCTTTTCTTCTTGTCTCCAACGACCTGGCGGTCTGAAGCCGTGCCGCAACTGTCAGACTGGCTGCACAAGGGGACGAAGCTCAGCCACGCAACGGGCACGCGGAACGGGCCTACTCTTCTTCGTCCAGCGTCAGGGTGGAAAGATCGTCGTCGGTCACAGACAGGTCGTAGGCGGGGACGACGATCGCAAAGCCCTGTGACTCTGCCCACGCCGTCAGTTCCTCAACCAATCGGGCCAGCTCGCGGTGATCGCTCACCTGAGGCCCCTGCCACAAAATGACTTTCTGTGGCTCGGTCCCGTCGCCCTGGTAGAGAGTCAGGCGACCGGCATCGTCAAGAGCTATATACGCGGGTTGGCGGGACATTGGTAACCTCCCCAATGCTCAGCCTGTCGTAGGGGCAGACGGCAGGCTCAGTATAGCACGCAAACCAGGTATGGGCAGAAAGCAGCACGGGAGAAGGTCACTCGTCCGCGGTACGATAGCGCTGATCGTGCTAGGATAGAGCGCGGTGCTGGTGCTGGATATCTCTGAGGGCAAGGCGGCGATCATGCGCGTTTACCATCAACTCACCATGCAGCGCCTGATGGGGCTGATCTTGTTCATACTCCTCTTCACCATCGCGGCTCGCGTGCCGACTGATACTGATACATGGTGGCATTTGCGCAGCGGGCAGGTCATGGTGGAGGAGCACACCATCTTGCGCCACGATCGCTTTTCGCACACGCGGCAAGGCGAAGCCTGGATCAACCATAGCTGGGGCGCGCAGATCATTCTGTATGGCGTGTATGAACTCTTTGGCGGAGGTACTCGGCCAGGGGCAACGGGCAACATTGGCCTGTCTCTGTTCACGGCGGCGCTGGCGACGGCGGGGATGGGATTGGTATATGCCATGTGCGCGGGCAACGTGTATGTGCGGGCCTTCGCCGTAGTGTTGGGGGCCGCGACGGCGGCGGTCTTTTGGGCACCGCGCCCCCAGATGTTCTCCTTCGTGCTGGCGGCGGGCATTTTGTATCTCTTGCATCTCTACAAGCGTCGGCGTGTTGACTGGCTGTGGCTGATTCCAGCGCTGGTTTTGGTGTGGGCCAATCTGCATGGCGGGTTTGCTATGGCGTTCATTCTCTTGCTGGGGACGCTGGTCGGAGAGACGTTGGCGAACCTGGCCGGCGACCGGCGACCAGACGTGTTGCGCGGGGCGCGGCTAAGAAAGCTGGCGGTGGTGACTGCCGTATCCATTCCTGCTGTCGCGATCAATCCTTATGGTATCCGCATGCTGGCCTATCCTTTCGAGACGGTGAGCATTGGGGCTTTGCAGGATTTCATCCAGGAATGGGCGGCACCGGACTTCCATCTGCCGCAGACATGGCCCTTTCTGGTGATGTTGCTGGCATTGCTGGCCGTCTTTGCGACGAGCAAAGAACGAGTTGACTGGACTGACCTGGTTCTGGTGTCAGGTTCCGCTGCGATGGCCCTGATGGCCGGGCGCAACATCGCCCTGTTCGCGGTTGTTGCCACATCGGTGCTCTCGCGGCAGGCGGACGCCTGGCTGGCGGAGCGCGGCTGGCGCTTGCGACCGCGCCGAACAGTGAGTCGGGGGATGCTGCTGGTCAACTGGGCGCTGCTGGTGCTGGTGAGCATGGGGGCACTCGCCAAGGTTGGTACAACGCTCAGCGAGCGGACAATCCGCCAGGCGCAGGAGGAATTTTTCCCGGCGCAGTTGGCCGATTATCTCCAACAAACTTTACCCACGGGGAGGCTTTTCAACAGCTACAACTGGGGCGGGTACCTGATCTTCGTTGCGCCTCAGGTGCCTGTCTTCGTGGACGGAAGAACTGATCTTTACGGAGACGAATTACTGCAAAAGTATCTGGAGGTTATCTTGCTACGCGATGGGTGGCAGCAGACGCTCGACGAGTATGGGATCGATCGGGTCGCCATCGAGTCGGACAGCACCCTGGCCGGAGCGCTGCGTTTGTTGCCCAGCCGCTGGCACGAATTGCAGTTCGATGAAGGGCGTTCAGCCTTGTTTGTACGTGAGGCAGGGGGATAGACGTGGCTGATCGGGAAAGCCGCTCTGGGCTGCCAGCCATCTTCTTGGACTTCCGGTTGCTGATCCTGCTCTTCCTGGGATTGCGGCTCACCCTGGCGATCGTCTATCAACCGGCGCTGGTGTCGGTCGGCGAAGCAGACGGAACAATAACTCCGGTCGAGCGGGGACTGAGCGCTTTCGGCGACCTCCCGTACTATTATCGGCTGGTGACGCTGGCCGACGGGGGTTTGCTCCCGTATCGAGATTACTGGTTTGAGTTTCCGCCGCTGGTCTGGTTGCTCTACCGGGGGTTGTACGTGATCGCCGGTCTGGGACACAGTCCGGACTATCCAGCCTGGGCTACCCTGGCAGGACTGACCATGACGGGCTGCGATCTGGGTGTCCTCTATGTGTTGCGCCGGTTGGCAGAACGGTTGCACGGATTGCAGACAGGCATGGCGCTGGCCTG
>DDBP01000060.1 GCA_002332795.1 Anaerolineales bacterium UBA2029
GGCAGGGCAGGTGCTCGTGCGCCGTCAGCGCGCCGATCTGCGCCTGAGCGGCGGCGCGGGCGTCCGGCTCCAGCGCCTGCCAGTTGCGGGTGCGCTCGACCTCGAAGGTGTAGGGGCGGTCTGGCGGTAGCGGGCCGCCCACGATGCATGGCGATGATCGAGAGAAAACAGCTTGACGGGGGTCCAGGAGGCTGGTACAATTCTGGCCGTGTAGGGTCAGCCCCATTCGTCTAGCGGCCTAGGACGTTGCCCTCTCAAGGCAGAAACAGGGGTTCGAGTCCCCTATGGGGCATCGCATTCCAACAGCCTAGAAGCTCGTTGGAATGTGTTTTTTCTAGGGCCTTTTCATAGCCCTATGGAGACTACGACCCTACCGTCTCCCCTGGACGGCGCTATGATTGCCTTCAAGAGGGCATCCTCTCCTGAGTGGTACGGCGACTTGTACGTTGTGCCAGCCGATGCCCCGCTCACTGAAGCCCCGGTCTCTCAGTACGTGAACTTGCAGTCGCCTGACTGGGGAATAATGCCGTCGAGCCAGGTCGAAGTCACCTTTGAGGTTGAGGCGATCTATCATATTGTCACCTTGCAGAGTGGCGATGAAAGCCAATTGTACCAAATCGAGTGGCAGCCAGGGGCAACCTGCTGGTCGGCAGAAGTGATCACGTACTCATCTACTGGGACGCGACGACCGGACAGCAAGTCGATCGGGTGGATACATCCGCGCGGCTCACATATGTCGCGTGGAGTCCGGATGGTGGGCAGCTGCTCTACAGCGACAATACTTCTGAACAGCCTCGGTTCGCGGTGATACCATCATTGCCCCCCGCATCGACGCCAACACCAACACTCGCATCAGCTGAGACACCTCCGCCCACCAAAACGCCGACGCTCATCCCCACGCCGACCCCCCGGTCCTCTTCTTCGACGATTTCGAGAGCGGCAGTGGCAACTGGACGGCGACGGGGCGCTGGGCGCTGAACAGCCAGTACCACTACAGCGGCAGTTGGGCCTTTGCCGATATCCGCAACACCTATAGCAGCTACACCGACACCCTCACGCTCAACGTCCCCCTAAACCTGGCAGGGGCCACCGCCAGATCGTCGTCCGCCGCGTCAGACGCGGAGGGGGCGCACGGTCGCGCTCAACTGCTCGGCCAGCAGGGCTATGAGAACACCTGGCCGTATTCATCCCGCGACTGCTGGCTGTGTTCTTCCCTCGCTGCGCAGAGCAGAAAATGCACAAATTTCTCTCGTGCAAAATGCCCAGGGAAGCGCACCTGAGGCGGCTGTTTAGGGCCGCATCCCTTCATACAGACTCATCAAATTAGGCATTTTAACCTGATCGAACGTCATTTTTCGGGCAGTTTGCTTATATGCCCCTCAGGAGACAATTTGTGAAAAATAGATCAAATAGTATTTTGTGCGTTTTGCTGTTCGCCCTGCCGGGCGATCTCCTTACCATTGAAAGCGAGCCAAGAAACTTGCGCAAAATAGTTACGTTCCCTCGTTCGCTATTTAATCGGATCAATCCAAGTAATCTGTGGTTTTCCGGCGAACGCAGCCGTTGAGCCGCGTTGCGCCGGATGACCGTGTTATCGGTGGGCCGCGCGCCAGTATGCGGGCCGTTCATGCTGAAAGGGGAGCGACCATGCCAGCTCAGACTCTGCGCACTGATACGCCACCTGACCAACCCTTTGGAGCAGAACACGATGCCTGCGCCTTGATTATGAGCGTGCGCAAGCGCGGCGAGAGCACCTATGGCACGCTCAAGCGCGCGCTGGGCGCGCTGGCCCACATGGGGCACCGCACCGGTTTTGTCGAGGGTGAAGGCGACGGCGCGGGCGTACAGACCGATATCCCCCGCCGCCTGTGGGCGCGGACGCTCAGCCAGGTGGGTCTGCGCGCCTCCCTGGCAACCGATCCCGGCTTCTGGGTGGGGCACCTGTTCATCCCCCGACAGATTGACCTGGACATGGCCCGCGAAGTGATCAACGCGCACTTCAACCGCGCTGGGCTGAACCTGCTCGTCGAGCAGCCCGGTCGCGTGCGCCCGGAAGCGCTGGGCCGTCACGCCCGCGACAACGCCCCTGTCTTCTGGCAGATCGCCGGTCACGCCGACGTGCCCGACCTGGAAGCGCGGCTGCTGGCGGTGCGCACTGCCCTGGAAGATGCCCTGCAGATTCACTTCGCCTCGCTCAGCGCTTCGACGGTGGTCTACAAAGCGCGCGGGTCAGTGGAAATGCTCACGCAGTTCTACCCCGACTTGCAGGACACCGAGTATCACACGGCCATGGTGCTGTGTCATGCCCGCTATTCGACCAACACTGTCTCGTCATTCGAGCGCGTGCAGCCCTTCTCTCTGCTGGGGCACAATGGCGAGATCAATACCATCGCCCGCTTCCGCCAGGAAGCCGAGCAGATCGGGGTACGCCTGGCGCTGGGCAACTCGGACTCGCAGGACGTGGATCGCGTGTTGCACGCGCTATGCGTGGACTACGGCCTCGATCTCACCGAAGCGATCGAGATGATCTTCCCGCCCGTCCCGCACGAGGTAGAGGCCATGCCGCCGGCTCTGCGGGCTGTCTATCGCCGCCTCCGTCACGCTTTCGGCCCCTACGCGCAGGGTCCGGCGGCGGTCGTGGCCCGCTTCGGCGATACAGTGGTCGCCAGCGTGGACGCGCTGGGGCTGCGTCCGCTGTGGTTCTTCGAGACGGAGAAAGAATATTACCTGTCGTCGGAGCGCGGCGTAGTGCCGCTGGAGACGATGGTGCGCGACGCGCGCCCGCTGGCCCCTGGTGAAAAGCTGGCCCTGCGGGTGCAACGCGGGCGCTCGGTGACTGTGCTCGATCACGCGCAGATTCGCGCGGCGGTGATGGACGAAGCCTTCCGCCGCGAAGCGCCGCAGTTCGCCGAGCGCTACTGGCGCGGCTGGGATCGCTCGTATCCCGCCGGGCCGCGCGCTGGTGGGGGCGGGTCAACTGGCCCTGGCCCTGCGCCTATGCCCTTCGAAGCGCCCGCCCCGCTGGTGGAAACCGAGGTCATCGAGCGGACTGCGCCGGTGTCGCTGGCGGTGAATATGCCCTGGCGCCGCCCGGAGCCGTTGCGGGCCGTGGATACACCGGTGCTGGCCGCGACGGGCTGGAATCGCGAGCACGTCAGCGAGGTGGAGAGCCTGGCCGCCGAAGGCAAAGAACTGGTTGGCTCGCTGGGGCACGACGGCCCGCTGGCCGCGCTGAGTCAGGAGCGTGTCAACCTGGCGGACTACTTCAAAGAGACCGTGGCGGTAGTCACCAACCCGGCCATTGACCGCGAGCGCGAGGCCGAGCTGTTTTCGACCCGCGCGGTGGTAGGGGCGCGCCCGGCCATCGGGCAGGCTCCGCAGCCCGGCGACATCCTGATCGAGCTGGAGACGCCGCTGCTACCCGGCGGACATCCCGTCCTGGGCGGGCCGGAGGTGGCGAACGAGATCGCCGCGGCGTTGGGCACGCTGGCGCTCGACGATCTGATCGCGCAGTTCGGCGAGCGCTGTACCTGGCTGACGGTGGGCGTCTTCGACGACGAGGACGTGAGCGCAGCGCTCAACCGCCTGGCGAGCAGCGCCATCAAGGCCGTGCGCGACGGTGCGCAGTGCCTGGTGCTGGACGATACCGAGACGGTGGAAGCTGGCCTGGGCTGGCTGGACCCGCACCTGGCGACGCGCGTGGTGGATAACGCCCTGCGCAGCGCGGGCGGCGCGGACGATGATAATTTGCGGCGGCGGGCGGGGATTGTGGTGCGCAGCGCCAGCGTCCGCACGCTGCACGATCTGGCTCTGCTGGTGGGCTTTGGCGCGGATGCGGTCAATCCCTACGCCATGCTGGCGGTGGCCGTCACCGGTGGCAAGGCGTCGGCGACGCTCGATGAGCAGGAACTGATCGAGCGGCAGCGTCGCCTGCTGGTGGCGTTGACCGGTGGCCTGGAGAAAGTCATCTCGACCATCGGCTGCCATGAACTGCGCGGCTATGGCACGGTATGCAGCGCCATCGGCCTTGCGCCCAGCCTGGCCGACACGCTGGGCGTGCCCAACTACTTCGGCAGCGAGCGCGCCGGCCTGACCTGGGAGCGGCTGGACGCCGAAGCCGCGGCGCGCGCCGCGGAACTGCGCGGCGAAGTCCGCGCCCAACTGGCCCGCGTGGATCGCTTCTATCCCAAGTTCTGGAAGAAAGCGGAAGCGCTGGCCAACGGCGAGATCACGCTGGACGAGTACAACGCCGCCTACCAGGAACTGACCGAAAAGCTCCCTGTCGCGCTGCGGCATGTGCTGGGGATCAAGACCGTGGAGAGCACGATCGATCCGGCGCAGGTGGATATCAGCATTGGCGGCTACGATATGCCCGTGTTGATCAGCGCCATGTCGTTCGGTTCGCAGGGCGAACTGGCCTACCGCTCCTATGCGGAGGCGGCGGTGCGGCTCAATATCCTGTGTATCAACGGCGAAGGCGGTGAACTGCCCGACCTGATGAGCGACTATTACAAGCGCAATCGCGGGCAGCAGGTGGCGTCGGGGCGCTTTGGCGTCAACGCGCACTTCCTGAACTCGTGTGCGGTGATCGAAATCAAGATCGGGCAGGGGGCCAAGCCGGGCGAAGGGGGCATGTTGCCCGCGCACAAGGTCACCCCGCAGGTGGCGCAGGCGCGCCGCACCAATCCCTACGTCACCCTGATCTCCCCTTCCAACAATCACGATCTCTATTCCATCGAAGACCTGGCCCAACTGATCGAAGAACTGAAGACGGTGAACCCCTATGCGCGGGTGTCGGTCAAGATTCCCGTGGTGCCCGGCGTGGGGGTGATCGCCGTCGGCGTGGCGAAGGCGGGTGCGGACATCATCAACCTGACCGGCTACGACGGCGGCACGGGCGCAGCGCGCAAGCACTCCCTGCAATACGCCGGGTTGCCCGCCGAAGTCGGCGTGGCACAGGTGCACCGTGCGTTGATTGACTCCGGCCTGCGGCATCGCGTGGAGCTGTGGTGCGACGGCGGCATGAAGACCGCCTCCGATGCCTTCAAGATGATCCTGATGGGGGCCAACCGCGTCGGGTTCGCCACGATGGCGATGGTGGCCATGGGCTGCACCATCTGTCGCAAGTGCAACGAGGGCACCTGCCATGTGGGCATCACCACGCACATCAAGACGGTCGAAGAGGCAGAGTCGCTGGGCGTCAAGCATTTCGAGCCGCGCGACCCCTGCCGCGCCGTGGAGAACATCGTGCGCGTGTTCACCGCCATTGGCGAAGACCTGCGCCGCCTGACGGCCTCCGTCGGCGCGACCCGTCTGCAAGACCTGGTGGGGCGGGCCGACCTGCTGGAACAGGTCGCCGCGCACGACCGCGTTGACCTCTCCGCCCTGTTCGCCTTCACGCCGGTCAAGCCGCGTCCGGCGGCGGAAGCGGGCGTCGGTCGCCGCCTGACCCGTCCGCGCAACACGCTGACGCGCATGTTGACCGACGTGGTGCTGGAAGCGGTGCTTGACGACGAGCGCGAAGTGACCTATCACGACGAGGTGATGGCGCACGACCGCGCCCTGGGCGCGCACCTGGCGGGCGAGATGGTGCGCCGCCCCGACCTGTGGGGGCGCATTGATACCGTGCATCTCAAATTCAGCCCGTCATCGGTGGCGGGCAACGGCTTCGCCGCCTGGGTCACCGACAAGCTCGACATCCTCATCGAGGGTGGAGCGCAGGACGGCGCGGCGAAAGGGGCCAGCGGCGGGCGCGTGGCGATCATGAAGGGCGTCAACCACAACGGTCTGCGGCTGGACGGCAGCGTGGGCAAGAGCTTCGCCTACGGCGCGCAGCGCGGCGTGCTGATCGTGCAGGGCGACGCCGACTCGCGGGCGTGCGTGCGCCTCTCCGGCGCGGACGTGATCTTCGGCGGCGAGTTGCGCGGCCCGATTGACGATTCGGCGGGCGTCAGCGCGACGACGGCCAACCTCAAGGGCTTCGCCTGCGAGTACATGACCTCAGGCCGCGTGCTGATCATGGGCGATCCGGGGCCATATGCCTTCGCGGGCATGACCGGCGGCGTGGTCTATCAACACCTCAGCCGCGAGCTGGGGCTGGACGAGGCGGCGTTGCAGCGGCGTATCGCGCGCGGGGCCAAGGTGCGCATCGCCCCGCTGGACGACGACGACATCCCGCAGGTGCAGGAACTGCTCGATCACTACATCACCGCGCTGGAACAGACGGCGCAGTACGACGTGGCCGACCGCATCGCGGCGCTGCGCCAGCCGGCGGTGCTGCGCAGCCGCTTCGTGAAGGTGGTGCCCATCGCCGCGCCCAAGGTCTTGCCGGGCCAGGGCGGGAGCGCGCATCCGTAGAAACCGCGAATACGTGAGGAAACGACCGGGCGGGGGACTTCTCTCCCCCGCCCGTTTTGCTGGCTGTACGTCCTGCATTCCTGCGTAATCTGTCTTTTCTTCTCATTTCCACCCCTTCTCGCCATCCCCGATCCCGCGCGAGCGCAGCAGATCGTCAATCTGCTCGAAGCTGAGACCGTAGCGGGCGGCGATCTGCCGGGCGTAGCTGTGTCCACGCGGCGGGCCGGGCACGATGCGGTAGGTCTGGCGGAAGGACTGCGGCGCGTCCCCGTCTTCTTCGGCCAGCGACACCAGGCTGACGACCGGGCTGTCGCCGGGCAACTCCGCATTCAGCGCGGACACGCCCGCCGCCAACTCGTGCAGGTGCGTGGCATAGATGGCGCGCGCGCCCAGTCGTCGCAGCGCCCGCAGCACCTCGCGGGCCAGGTACAGGCTTTCGCCAGGGCTGGTGCTGGTGAGCGCTTCGTTGAGCAGCACCAGGCTATATGGCGTGGCGTGGGCGAAGATGTCGTGCAGCCGCTGCGCTTCCTCGCCCAGGCGACCGGTGCCCGCCTGCGGCTGCTCCTCGATGGGGAAATGGGTGTAGATGCCATCAACCGGGCTGAGCCGGGCCTGTCGCGCGGGCACGTGTAGCCCGGCCTGCGCCAGCACCTGCACCAGCCCGATCGCCTGCGTGTACGTCGTCTTGCCGCCCTGATTCGGCCCGGTGAGCACGAAGATACGCCCCTCCGGCCCGAAGTGCACGTCGTTGAGCACCATGTCATCGGCGGAGGAGGAGTGAGTCAGTCGCCGCAGGGCCAGCGCGACGTTGTAGGCGTCGCGCAGCGTGCAGACGCGCTCGGCCTGCGGGGCGATTTCCGGGCGGCAAGTGGGCAGTCTGGCGGCGCGCAGGCGCTCCACCAGCCGCACCCCGCCGACGTAGAAAGACAGTTCGTCGGCCAGCGCGCCCAGGAAGCCGGTGTTGAGCTGCTGATAGTGTTGCAGGGCGCGCGCGACCGGACGGCTGACCTGTTTGAGCACCTCGGCCAGGTCGCGGAAGAGGGGATAGAGCAGGGGATTTTCGGTGTCCACGCCCGGAATCATCCCCGGTGACCTGCGCGTGCTGTGCAGCGGAGCGATGCCCGTCCAGCGCGCCGCTGACTTGCTCCGCCCGAAGATGGCGTCGAGCAGCGAAGGGGTCGCGCCGGAGAACGTCTCGCTGTTGATCGCCAGCAGGGTGGCCTCGAAGGGGCGCAGTTGGTCGTCCAGGTTGACGCCGATGGTCACGCTGCGCACGCCGCGCACCTGTTGCAGCAGGGCGGGCAGGTCGCGCAGCAGATGCTGAAACGTCTCGTCGGCGGCGATGGCCATCACCCGGTCGCGCAAGGCGCACCAGCCAGCGGCGCGCAGCGCCAGCGCCGGTCGGGTCAGCGCGGCGTGTAGCGCCTGCACACAGGTCACGTAGCTTTCGAGCTGCCCCACTCGCCAGACGACCTCGTGCAGCGGCGTCTGACCGGCGGCGGGCAGATAGTTGAAGCGTTCCAGCCCGTCCACCAGGGGGAGCAGCGCTTCCAGATCGGCGACCAGCTCCGGCGCGGCCAGCAGATCGGCCAGCATGTCCTGGCGATAGGCGATCACTGCCGGATCGTCGCACAGGCTCAGCAGGACGGCGCGCGTGGCCTTGGCGCGGCGTCCCGCTCCGCCCAGTCCGGCCAGCAGCGTTTCCAGGTCGAGGTCGGCGATGGCGCGGGCGCTCAGGCGAGGGGAAAGGTCGGGCTGATGGCCGGGCGGCCACAGCAGGCTGATCGGGGTCGAGACGGCTGTCATGGGCTTTCCTGGTGCGCGTTGTGCTCACCTTGATTGTAGCGTGTTCCGCGGCGGCCTGACGAAAAGCGGGCCCCCTTTCGGAGACCTGAGACAGGTCTGGAAAGGGGGCTCTGGGGGGGAGGGGGACAGGTAATTTTCGGTCAAAGCGAGGGGGTCAGCACCACGTCCTCGCTAGCGGGCACGCGAGCGCACGAAAAAGACCGTGATGTGCAGCGTGCCCAGGATCAATTGATCGCCATCGGCCAGGATCACTTCCTGATACGGTGCCAGCAGGGTCCCGTTGAGATAGGTGCCGTTGGTGCTGCCCAGGTCGGTCAACACCACGCGATCGTGTTTGCGCGTCAGGCGACAATGCCGCCGCGAGACGCCGTGCAGGTGCGCGTTGAAATCGTTGAGATCGAAGAGCGTCTCGGTCACCGGCCCTACGGCGCGGCCCAGCGTCAGCGGCCTGTCGAGAGTGAACCAGGCGCACGCTCCGGAAGGCAATACCTGAAGCAGCAGGGCCGTGCCCGGCTGAAAAGTCGGGTCGCCGCGCCGCACCGGGTTAACGTGAGTGGGAGGGCGAGACAGCATCCCGGTGCCGATGGGCCGCGTGTCCTGGAGGCGTCCACACTGCGGACAGGTCTCGCCTTCGCGCAGGGTGTGTTGGTGCCCACAATACCAGCAGTCGGCTGGTTCTGTCTCCGGGGTAATGTCTAGAATAGCTACCATGATCGATCCCCTGTCTTTCACCCACCCACCTGATCCAGCGTTCCCAGAACTGACTGCATCCTAACAACCTTTGTGCAACGGCCTGCTTACGGTGCAGCCCGCCTTCTGGCCTGGCGGGGCGTTCAGCATGACCAAATCCTGGTAAGCACTTGTGTGCCCGGCTCGCTGTCCGTCTGAAGGCACAACAAGCTAGCCTAACGGTACACGCTCAATATCAACACTGCGCTTACGGATATCGCGCCGGACAGCCGCCCGGTGATTGCTCAGCGCTTGCGATGACGTGGTAAGCACGGTGTTGAGTGTGCACACCCGCGCACTACATGGCGCTTACCAATACGGCGAGGGAACAGGCCGTGCAGCAGGGGGCAGAAGCGGGCAGAGGGCGGAATCTCTCGGCGCCCTCTGCGTTTCAGCGGTTCAGGACTCTGGTCTGGTCAGCCGGTCAGTGGCCACACCCACAACTCCGACCACAGGCAGCGGGTGTTCACGTCCTCATAGTTGAGCAGGGCCACGCCCACCCGTCCCTTGCCAGGGATCATGGTTTCCTGGGCGACCAGCGCGCCGTTGAGGTAATAGGCGACGCGCTCGCCCTGGGCGATGATCAGCAGGCGGCTGGTCTCTGGTTGTACCAGCGGGCTGAGATCGTAGACGTTGGTCGTCAGTTGGGCGTCCTGGGCCTGTACCAGCCCGAAACCCTGGCTGCTATCTACATAGGCCAGCGACAGATTCCGTTCGTCTGTCCAGCGGAAGACCAGCCCGCAGCCTACGCTCTGCCCTTCGGTGACGATGGTCACTCGCCCGCCGAACAGGAAATCGCCGTAGACGGCCTGCTCGCTGCCCAGCAATTCGAAGACGGATGCCAGATCGGTGCTGGCCTGCGTCTTCTCGAACAGGTACAGGTCGCGGGCGGGCGCGGGGGTGATGTGTCCCCCTTCGGCCAGTTCGTTTACGATGGTGGCCGGGTCGGGCGCTTCCCAGGTGGTCAGGGCCAGCGGCAGCCCGCGATAGGTAGACCCCAGGCGGGTGGTGGCGATCACCTGATCGAACAACACTGTCGCCGCGCTCGGTTGATCGCCGGTGCTCACGAAGACACCCACTGTACCCGGTGTGAGCAGGCGCGCATCGCTCACCGTGCCCAGCATCACCCCGTTGGCGAAGAAGTCCAGACGTTCGCCACGGGCCATCACCGCCAGCGACCAGGTGCGGTTGGGAGTATTCAGCACGGGGGCATCCGTCCAGGTGCGCAGGGCATAGACGCCCGTCTCGTCCTGGTAGAGCACATGCCATTGCCCCTGCGTATTGACCTTAAACTGATAGAAGCGGCCCAGCCCTGGCCCCTGTGCCCGCAGGATCAGGCCAAATTCTGCATAGGGAGGCGTGCCCAGCAGACGCGCTTCCGCCTGCAGATACACGTCGGCGGCGCGCAGATCCTCCGGCGGGACGGCGAGCAGGGTGGCGCTCTGGCCGCTCACCCGCATCTGCAGATACCCCTGCAACAGCGGCACCGGCTGACCGTCCGGCGTCACCCACGACACGTCGCCCTGCTCGAACTCGCCGCGCACGGCCTGGCGGGCAAAGCCTGGCGTCAGCGTCAGTTGGTAGCTGCCGTGCGATGTGCCCTGCTCGCCCTGGTAGCGGCTCACGCGCACGGTGTAGGTGCCGTCGGCGGGCAGCGTCAGCGCTTCCAGGCCCGCGTCGCGCACCAGCGAATCCAGATCGTCGTTCTCGGCCACGATCTGCCCATCCGGGCCGGTGACCTGCAACACGGGGTCGAGGTCGCCGTCTGTCGTGACGGCAATCAGCGAGACGACCTGCCCTGTGTAGCCCTCGAACTGCCAGGTTTCGGCGGGCTGCGCGTCGTTCAGGGTGCCGCTCACCGGCACGAAGAAGGTGAGCGGCGGGGGTTCCTGCGAGCGGACTGCCGGAAGCGGTGCGGCGATCAGGGCCAGCCACGCTACCAGCAGCCCGCCCAGAGGCCATCGTCGCTGAAAACGCCGGAAGCTCAGAATTCCCATAGCCAGATGTTGTTGAGCTGACAGTAGGTTTGCTCGGTCGCGCCGCTGTCGTCTTCGGGGACGTACATCTCCAGCGCGACCGTGCCCTCGTCCGGCGTGAAGCGCGACTCGGCCACCAGTTCACCGTTGACGTACATCGCCACTGTGTCTTCCAGGGCGATGACCAGCACGCGGTTGGTCGCGCCGACGCCGGGGATCACCGCGCTGAATTGATCCAGCACGCTGGAGTCCAGCAGATTACCTTCGGCGTCCCATTCGCCCAGCAGCGCCCAGCCGTCGGCGAAGGCCATGGCCGTGTCGCTGCCGTCGTTGGCGCGGAAATACATGCCACAGCCCGCTTCGGCGTTGCCGTAGATCAGGCGAGCGTCGAAGCCGAGCACAAAGTTGCGGAAGACTTTGCCCTGGCCCAGCGGGTAGGAATTGAAACCGGCGTTGGAAGTGTCGCCGTAACTGCTGGGCACAGTCAACCCGATGGCTCCTCCTGGGGGTACCGCACCCGCCTGACTCAGCTCGCCCACGATGTCGGCGGGGACGTTGCTCGACCAGCGCCCCAGGCGGGCGGGGAAACGCGAGGCCGACGCGGGCGTGACGCTGGGAACGGGCAGCGAAACGGTTGGCGTGGGCGTGACGACCGCGCCCAGCGCGCCCAGCAGACTCGGCCTGGTCGGTGTGGGCTGCGCGATGTCCTGGCCGGTGAGAACGGCGGCGGTCGTGCCCAGGCCGTAGGGCCGCGTGACGATCACGTTGTCCATGAAGACGGTCAGCGCGTCGGTCTGATCCGGGCCGGTCGCGGCCACCAGCCCGCTGAGGCCCTCGCTGGCGTAGTTGTTGCTGTCAATCACTTCGGCCACGAAGCGGTCGTTGAAGAAGATCAGGAAGCGATTGCCCTGCACCAGCACCGCCGCGCGCGGCTGCATGTCGGTGGGGTCAATGGTCTCGTGGACTGTCCAGTCCTGCACGGCGACCCAGTCACCGTCGAAGTAGTACACCGAATAGTCGCCATCGCTGCTGAAGGTGACGGAGTAGAAGGTCTCCTTCTCCTCGTTGTCGCGCAGGACGAAGCCGTATTCGAAATAGCTGGGCGCGCCCTGGATGCTGAAATCGGCCTGGATGTAGGAGTCCGTCCAGATCAGGTCTTCGCCAGAGGGTATCGCATAGGCGAGCAGGTTGTCGGTCATCACTTCGATGCGCAACTGCCCCTGGAACGTGGTCACCGTCATGTTCTGCGAGGCATAGGGTTCCCATTCCAGGTGCAGGCCATCGGCGACCGGGGCGAAGGTGTCCCAGGCGGTCAACTGCGCGAAGCCCGGCAACAGGCGCACCGAGTACTTCCCTGCCGTGTCTCCGCGCCGGCTGAGCGTGACCAGGCAGTCGCCGTCGGCGGGCATGGTGAACGCTTCGGCCACGGTCACGCTGGGAGTGCCCTGAACCACTGTACCCCGTGCGAAGACGCTGCCTGTCGCATCCTGGATCGTCGCCTCCACAACCAGGTCGCCGGAGGTCGTCTGCACCACCAGCGACCCCACGCCGGAGTCGGTGCAGCGGAAGGCATAGTTGACCTGCGGTGTGACAGCGTCCAGGCGTCCGGTCTGTGGGACGGGATCATCGAAAGACAGGACGGGCTGAGCGGCGGGAATGGCCTGGGCGGGAGAAGCAGGGATCAGCGTCAGGGTGACGACCAGGGTCAGCCATACACTGCTGAGAGCCATCAACCACCGGCGATGCCAGATGTTCATGAGTTCCTCCTTGCGCCTGTCAAGTTGGGCGTGCTCTAGCGCCAATCCGGCACGCGCTGCTGCAGGATGCGCAACACGGCGTGAAAATCCTCGCGGGCGATCTCCGCTCCGTCGTTCCAGCGCTGATCCTCCAGCTTCAGCAGGCGGCGCTGCTCGGCGACGGCGCTCAGATCGGTGTTGGATTGTGTCTCGCGGCGCGGGCGCAGCCGGACGAAATAGCGGTAGCCGATGGCGTTCTCAGCTTCTTGGGGTGGCATAAAAGTATAGAAGATCGCTTCTTCCTCGTCTTGCAGCAGGTGCAGCGCCATGCAGTACCAGCCCTTGGGGACGCGCGTGCGGCGCCGCACCGGGAAACGCCAGGCTTTGATGTTGACCGTGCGATCCCATTCGATGCGCGTGACGCGGGCTGGCGAGCGGCGGGCGTCGGTGATCACCAGGGCTTCTTCGCTGAGCGTCGCCGAGCGGCGGCTGGGCCACACTCGCCGCAACAGGCGTTCGATCAGCGCGCCGCCGCCGATGAAGACCAGCACGTCGGCGGGCAGCACCACGCACAGCGGACTGACCGAAGGCTCCAGCGCGCGTTTGGCCAGGGCCATGCCGACGATGTGCGCCAGCACCACCATCCCCAGGGCCAGCACCGGCCCCCAGAACCGCACCGGAAAATGCTCTGCGTCTATGACAATATGGCGCTCGGACGTGACGATTGGCTCGGTCTGCTTCATGGCGGCACGTTGTTCAGAGAGACGCACTCAAACCAGTCCTTCAACACGGCGTGGGCGGTGTTGCATTCACTCATTCAGCGCCACAGTGAAACTCCCCCCAGCATCCGTTCGATCTCATGGCGCAGTTGTAGCGTGTCGAACGGCTTGGTGAAGTAGCGGTCAATAGGACTGTTGACGAAATGATGCCGACGGCTGGCCTGTTCCGGCACCACGGTGACCATGATGATCGGCGTCTGTTGGAGCGCCGGATCAGCGCGCACCGCGTCGTAGACCTGCCAGCCGTTCATGCCCGGCATCATGACGTCGAGCACCACCAGGTGAGGGCGTACCTCGCGGATCAGGCGCAGTCCTTCCCAGCCGTCGTCGGCGGTGTGGAGTTCGATATCTGGATGTCTCAACACAATGCTCAGAAGCTGCGAGATCTCACGATGATCGTCAATCACAACAACCCGATACACGTCGCTTCCCCTCCCATAAAGCCCTTTGCCCAAAGTCTATTCCCCAAGGCTTTCTTGAGTTCCTTCTAAGATAGCACATAACTGACGATTCTGAGAGCAGATGATCAGCAGCGGGTGCGGGCACAGGGGGTCAGTGACCTGCCTGGTACGGGGGCGCTGATCCCGCCTCTGCCCGGCGACCAGGAGACGACAGTCACAGGCCAGGCGGCGGCGGGGTGCCAGAATTGAGCAGATTTGTGCAAGTTGCCGTAGTCCGTCTATTGCAACTCGCCTCACAGCCAGTATAGTTGAACCAGTACCCGTGCCCTTGCAGTGGAGAGAGTCCCATGCCCAGCGCGCCCCTCACTCTTGGTATTGAAGAAGAGTATCAGATCATTGACCCGGACACGCGCGAACTGACTTCCTACGTGCAGGAAATGATGGGCCAGGGACGTGTGGTGCTGGGCGATCAGCTCAAACCAGAATTCATGCAGTCGCAGATCGAGGTCGGCAGCCGCATCTGTTGCGATGTCAAGGAGGCTCGCCAGGAACTCATCCATCTGCGGCGCACGGTGATGGAGGTCGCCGGGCAACACGGGCGCAAAATCCTCGCGGCTTCTACCCATCCTTTCTCGCGCTGGGAAGATCAGGAGATCAGCGAGGGGGCGCGCTACGACGACCTGGCCAACGAGATGAAAGACGCCGTGCGGCGGCTGCTGATCTTCGGGATGCACGTGCATCTGGGCTTCGGCAAGACGCCCGAAGCGTTCGAGCTGATGATCGAGGTGCTCAATCAATTGCGCTATTTCCTGCCTCACATCCTGGCGCTGACCACTTCCTCGCCCTTCTGGCATGGCCGCGACACCGGCCTGAAGAGCTATCGCAGCCTGGTCTTCGAGAACATGCCGCGTTCTGGCATCCCGCCGCAGTTCACCAGCTATGCGGAGTACGCCAATTATGTCGCGGTGATGGGCAAAGTCGGGTCGCTGGGCCGCCGCGCCGATACCGTCAAACACGCCGAGGACACCACCACTATTGCCGATCCGACCAAAATCTGGTGGGACGCCCGCCCGCACCCCAACCTGGGCACGCTGGAAGTGCGCATTTGCGACATGTGTACCCTGGTGGACGACGCCGTTGCCATCGCCGCTCTGATCCAGGCGCTCGTTGCCAAGCTGATCCGCCTGCGCAACCAGAATCTGTCGTGGCGTATCTATCGCGGCATGTTCATTGAGGAGAACAAGTGGCGCGCCGTGCGCTACGGCCTGGACGGCAAGTTGATTGACTTCGGCGCACAGGTCGAGGTGCCCATGCGCGATCTGGCCCTGGACTTGATCGCGTTCGTGGACGACGTGGTGGACGAACTCAACTGCCGCGCAGAGGTCGCGCATATCCGCACCATCCTCGAACGGGGCACCAGCGCCGACCGTCAGATCGCCGTCTATCAGCGCGCCCTGGCCGACGGCGCGACAGTCTGCGAGGCGCTCAAGGCGGTGGTGGATCATCTGATCATCGAAACAGCGGCGGGCTGGGAAACGGCGTGAGCGTTCGAGGCCTGTCCCGCCTGGCCCTGTTTCAGACCCTGTTCGACGACGCTGCGCCGGACTTTGTCCGCTACGTGGCCCCATTCCTGGCCCCGCTCTATGACGACTTCATCGCCTATGCTGCCCCCCTGCCGGACGACCGGGCGCTCGACCTGGGCACAGGCACGGGCGAAGTCGCGCGGCGACTGCTGACGCGCCTTCAGTTCGTCGCTGGCATAGACGTGGCCCGGCGCGCGCTGACCCTGGCCCGCCCCGTTGGCCTGGGCGGAGAGATCGGGCTGATGCAGGGCGATCTGGAACGGTTGCCCTTTTGCGCGGGCAGCTTCACGCTGATCACGGCTTCGTTTGCCTTGCACGGCACACTCCCTCAACGCAGTCTGCCCGCGCTGCAGCGCGCTTTGGCTGAAGGGGGGCGGCTGGTGATTCAGGAATGGGGGCCGGACAGCTCGCTGCACCTGGCCCTGGACGATCTGCTGGCCGAACACATCACTGACGCGCCGTCGCCCGCGCTATCTACATTGCGACAGGCGCTGCACGACTTGCCGCCGCTGTGGGGTGACTTGCTGCAGGATATCGAGGATTACCAGGAGTGGCTGGACGAATATGGCTTTGCCGTGGAAGACGCCCAGGAAGTCGCGCCAGTGACGCTGCGCCTGCCGTCCGTGGAGGCATATCTGCAACTGTTGCTGGCCCGCCCCGACCGTCGCGCGGAAATACACGCGCTGTCGCCCGCTCAGCGCGAGGGCTTCCTGACGGCGGCACGCGCGCTGTTGTCTGTCGCGGCAAAGATTGACAGGGGCGTTGTCTGGTCGCCGACGCTGTTGCGGGTGCGGGCGCGGCGTCTATGACGAATAGACGGCCAGCAGGCCGGCGATCAGCCCCAGGCCCAGCGTGACAAAGAGCAGCACCACGAACACACTGATCAACAGGTCGCTGGGGAACCACAGCAGGTACAGCCCCAGGAGGCTGAAGAAGACAAAAGCGCTCAACGTCAGGCGATAGGCCCAGCGCTCGCGGGCAGAAAGCCCCTGCGGTGAAGCCGTAGGACGGTTGCTCATGGGCGGTGCGGGTGCTCCTTGTCGGGCGAACACAGCCGTCGCAGTGTCACTGTGCCCCAGTATAGCGTAGATCGGGAAATGAGGGTTTGCTGACTGACTCTCACTCTTCCCCTCTTCTTCCTGGCAACCCTGTTGTGGCGCGAGGGAACGGTTATTTTTATTTGCCGGTCACCTGGCAGTGAGCCAGGAGAGCAGACTTCCGAAATCTTTGAGACTTCGGAAGTCTGCCTGTGACAGCGCCGGTTCACTTCCAGCCGGTGATGATGCTACTGCGGACCGACCAGCGCCTCGCGGCTCACCCAGCCGGTCATGCCCATGCAGTCAATCTCGATGTAGACGACGCCGTCCTTTTGACCCATGCGCAACACCTTGACCGGCGTGTTGGCGAAGCACGAGCCGGAGAGCGCCGCCCGCGGCACTGGCGACTTGAACATCTGCACGATGGGCGGCATGGCCGGTAGCGTGATCGTGTCGCCGACGGCGAACAGCGCATCTTCGTAGGGTTCCAGCGCCAGCGCCGGATCGAGGTCGGCGGGCGTCAGGGGCCGGAAGCCCAGGTAGGTGCGCCACTCGTTCTCCACTTCCAGGAACGGTTTGCCGGTCAGGTCTTCGACGGCCTTGAAGACGGACTTGCCTTCGCCGCGCATCTTCCTGACCAACTGCAGGTGAAAGTCAATGCCGCCGTAGTGGTGCATCAGGAAGTTGAGGAACGACGCGCCCATGTCGTAG
>DDBP01000277.1 GCA_002332795.1 Anaerolineales bacterium UBA2029
CCACCGTCAGGTTGCCCAGCCACTCCCACGCTGCTTCGGCGGCGGTCAGCCCTTCCAGGCGGCAGGCGGCGTCCAGCAGCGCCATCTTGACGGCGAAGGGCGTCGGCACCAGCAGCGTTTTGCCGCCGGAAGCCGTCGCCGTCGCCGGTTTGAGCGTGAAAAGGGCGCTGGCCTCGTATTCAGCTACGAGCCACATGGCCGCCTCCCTTACGCATAGCGCAGTTCATAGGGCACGGTGTTCTGCAGCAGCTCCCCGATAAGGTCGGTGAATTCGCCCAGCGAATCGAAAGTGGCCATGCTCACCGTGTCCCCCGCGATGCGCGTCAGTGCGTCGCGCACGCGGGCGATCTGCTCGCGGTAGTCGTCCTTCAGCGGGCTGACGGTGGGGGCGGGCACCGGCCCGCTGCTGAGGGTCAGCACGCCGGAAAAGTCCACCAGGTGCGGGGCCTGAGCCGAGCGCATCGCGCCGTTGGGCTGCAGGAAGGTGTAGAGCACGCTTTGCAGCAAAGCCTGGGCGCGCAGGGCGCGCTGTTCCTCGCTGATGGCGTACTGCTGCGTGATGTCGTTGAAGCCGATGCGGGCCAGTTCCAGGTGGCACACGGCGGCGTAGATGCCCGACGAGGCCGGGCGGTGGAAGATGGCCTGTCCCAGGTTCGCGCCAGTGCCGACAGCCTCGCGGTCGGCGGCGCGCTGCTCACCGCTTCGCTCGGTGGCGTACTTGACGTGGAAGTAGCTGTCGGTCTCCACGTGATCGGGCACGCCCACCACCCAACCGAACTCGATCACGCTCTTGCGCGGGACGCTGCGCCCGCCTTCGGTGATGAGGATGCCTTCGATGTCGTCCATGGCGCAGGTTTGCAGCATGGCGTCGAGCGTTTCGGCATCGCTGAGACCCTTGGTGTTGGTGATGAAGTCACCGTCCGCGTTGATGCGGTTCGCGTTGAACTCGCGGCAGCCAGCGCACAGCGGCAAGTCGGGATGTTCGCGGGCAATGTGGAACAGGTGCTCCGCCTGAATGTGCTTGAACATGTCGCCGCTGATGGCGTTGACGTTTTGCAGTTGGCCGTTCTGGTCAACGATGTTGACCATGCGCGTTTGAATCTGATTGCCCTCTCCGCCCTCGTTGTTGAGGCTGTGCATGTCGAGGATGGCGCGGGCGCTGATCGAGAGACTGTAGAGCTGAGTGGTCATTGGGCAAATTCCTCCTCATCGGTAGTTTCGGGTGCTTCTGCTTCGCTTGCTTCCGCTTCATAGGGTTCGCGGGCATAGCCGTAAGCGATCAACAGGTTGGCGACGGTCTCGGAGCCGAACTCGTCTATGAGGGCCACGATCTCGTCAATGTCGGTGGTCTTCACACTGCGACGGTACGGCCCGCTGCGAGTTTCCATTACCTGAGCGTTCTCCGCGTTATACTTGTGCAAAAAGTCGCTCAGGGCGGCGATGAAACTATCGGGATAGCGGGCCTTGCGGGCCAGTTCCTGCCCCAGGCCATAGCGCACGTCGTACTTACGGTCACCTTGTTTCTTACGATATTGCGCCGTGACGGTGCTCTGTCGGATGGCATAGGCGATGTTCTTGAAACCCTGGCTCTCCAGGATACGTGAGAGGCGTTTCTCTGTGCTCATGACCAGCCTTTCTATGAACTCAGTGCTAAGCCGACGGGCGAACTTGTTGCGTTCCAACTGTCCCATCAGATAGGCGGGGAACGCATTGGTGAAACGGAAGAAAGCGTCCAGGTCGTCGCCGGAGACGAAGTCGCGCAGGTATTGCAGCAGGGTGAAAGCGTCGCTGTTCCTTTCGTCGAATTGACGCACGAACAATTCCAGTTCGCTCAGCAGGGCGATGTACAGGTCTACTTCCTCGCGCGAGCGCACCTCGATCCAGCCCGGTAGCGCGACGAAAGCCAGGTTCATGGTGGCCGTGGCGTTGCCCAGGTCTTTGTAGAAGGCCGTGTGAAAACCGGCCACTACGCGCTTTTTGAGCTGTTGCAGACCGAGCAGACGGGCCAGACCGCCCGGTTCGGCGCTGAAATGTTCCAGCAAGGCCCTGGCGTAGCGCAGCGCGGCCAGGATGTCGAAGCGCGTTGCGGTCTCGGAGACCTGCATGGTCTGCACGAAGCGTTCCATCACCGCCCGGTTTTCTGAGAAAGTCAGTTCGCGCGGTGCGACGACGAAAGTCTTGCGGTCTTTCACGCCCCGCATCTGACGGGTGAGCGCGGCTTCGTAGAAGCCGACCGCTTTGAGCCATTCGGTCAGCCACAGCGCATCCAGGTTGCCGATGCTCAGGGCGTCGGCTTTGCTCCGGTTCTGGCCCTTGCCCTGGTCGGGATTGTAGAGTTGCTGACAGGTTGCTCGCGCTTTGATACCCCACCCATACGCCTTGTCCAGGGCCTTCCACTGACTTTCGGCGGTTTCGTAGTCGTTGGGAGTAGAGCTGTACAGATCGAGCAGTAACAACAACACCTGCGGATGTGCCTGGCGAATGGTCCACCAGTCCAGCACCAGGCTGTTGTAGCCGATGAGTGGCCCGCCGGGTGAGTTGATCGCCCGGAAGATGTCCCAATGCGGGTGCGGTCTCTCAGGCAAGGCGTTGCCGTTTCCCCCTGCCTTGCGGGCAGCGAAGAAAAGGTTGACCCTCTCGCGTTCCTGGTCGTAGTCAACCATCAGGTCAGAGGGCAGATCGGCGGGCAGGCCGCCGCGATTCTTGGCGGTGGCGATCACCCTGATAGGGAAGACCCCGTGCGAAGCCTCGACCGTCCTCCGTTCCAGAGCCGGTGTGCACGTCAGTTGGTAGTACGGGCCTTTGTCTTGAATCAGAATATCTCTGCCTCCTCTCGTCTGCTCGCGGAGCAGCTCGTCTACGATCCGCGCCAGGCCAAAGGCAACGAGCGTGTCGGCGAAAGTTTGACTGCTCTTGTCTACATAGAAATGTCTGTACTCATCCATTGCACCTCCTCATGGGGTCGCATCTCGTGTATCACAAGTCTACAGTGCCGCGCTCTGTCCCGCGCTGATCGGCGCGGCGCAGGGCGCGCACGATGAGCAGATAGGCCAGGAAACCCGCCAGATCATCGTCCTCAGGGTGTGCGATAGCGTCTTCTGCCCCGAAGTCAGAGGGGATTTCTTCGCTCATGCCGGCCAGATGTGCCAGCCATCCATCGAGGTCATGGCTCCGATTCAGGACGGCCCGAACATGTGCGGTTGCGTTCTTGACAAGCCGGAAAGGCTGATTGCCTTGCGACTTGGGTGCATGATGACGGGCGATGGCGCTGAATGCCGCTTTTGCCAGTGCTTGCTGCTCCGCGAAGAGACCAAAGAGAATGGGCGCGGTGGCGATGGCCCCCTCCACGGCATGCCAGGGGCGCTTGCCCGCTTTCCGTTCGGCGTCGCGGTGTGCGTCGTTCTGCACTTCGGTATGGGCATAGGCCTGCCCCGCCTTCACGGGCATCTCGATCGCATCCTGGTAACGCTTCACCCAGCCCTGCCATTTGACGCTCAGCTTACCCACGTCGTGCAGCAACACGGCCAGTTCCGCCGCCCGCTGGACGCTGCCCTGTGGCCAGCCGTAGCGCTCTTCCAGGCGACGCGCGGCGTAATCCAGTTCCGGCCACAGTTCGTCGAACGCCCGATACACGCGGCGGACGTGCTCTTCGTAGGTCTCCAGGCGATAGGTGGGCAGAGGGCGTTCGCTGCGCTGTTCTGCTGCGGGTAGCGTCGCCTGCCAGTTCCCGCCGCGATCCGGCAGGAAACCCAGGGCAGGATCGTAGGTCGCCAGGGCCGGGTGCACCACGATCAGCGGCGCGCCCCAGGCGGTCTCTGGTGTGTACACTTCCTCCCACTTGTAGACGGAACGGTTGGCCTGGCTGTCGTCTTCGTCGGATACGGAGCACAGAAACTTGACCGCCCAGGGCAACTCAAGCTCCGCGGCGCGTTCCAGCCAGCCTTTGACGTATTTTTGCAACGTGCCCGGATGCACGCCGAAGGATGGCGCATCGAAGGGCGATGCAAGCAACACATCCGGATCGGAGTGAATCGTCACCTGCTGCTGGAAGATTTCGCGGACCAGGTGTTTGGCGTCGGTGCTATTGTCGTGACGCATCACGGCGAACATACGCCGCCGGTGCTCGTAGGCTCCGCGCTGCAGCGACTCGATGATCCGCGCGTCGAGCGGGCCATGCACCGCGGAGACGATGTCCTGCTCGGCGCGGAAGTCCAGCGCTTCGCCGGAGCGCTCGCGGAAC
This sequence comes from Anaerolineales bacterium UBA2029, assembly GCA_002332795.1. Lineage (GTDB taxonomy): Bacteria > Chloroflexota > Anaerolineae > Aggregatilineales > Aggregatilineaceae > UBA2029. Next base: position 4,241 of record DDBP01000277.1, read on the forward strand.
TGCTCCAGCGTCGGGCGGAACAGTTGGCGCTCTTCTTTGCCCGCGTAGGGTTCCGGGTGTTCGCACAGATCGAGCACCTCGCCGGAAGGGGCGTCGAGGGTACAGGGGTAGATGATCACGTCCCCTTCCTCACCTGGATAGCGCGCGCAGCGTCCCGCCCGTTGCAGGATGGCATTGGCGGGAGCCAGTTCGGTATGCAGGACGGTGCTGGTGATGTCCACGCCCACCTCGACCGCCTGCGTGGAAACGACGATCAGGCTGCCGTCCTTCATGCCTCTGGCGAAATGGGCGCGCAGGCGCGCTTCGATTTCGTCGCGGTCTTTGCGCAGGAAACGGCTGTGGAGCAGCCAGACCTCGGTATGCGAGTCTTTGGCCTGCCACAATGCTTCGTAGAGGGCACGGGCGCGATCCACGGTGTTGCAGATCACCAGCGAGCGTCCCTGGTGTCTTTCGAGCACAGCCTGAGCCGTCAGCGGCTCTTTGGCCACGTGATAGCGGCGGGTCTTCTGCTGCGATTCCAGGCGCTGGAGCTGCTCACGCTCTTCTTCTGTTCCGGGCACGATCACCGCGTCCAGGACATCGGCCAGGCCAGCGAGCATATCGCGGCTGAAGGTGGCGGTCATCAGCACGAAGGGCGTGATGCCGCGCAACATCTGCAGCATGTGCAGGGTCGTCGGCAGTGTCGAATCCGGATCGTAGAGGTGAAACTCGTCGAAGACCAGATACGCGGTCATTACCGCTGCTGCGTTCAGGTTGGCCTGGCGCAGGGGCAGGCTGTAGGGACGGAGCAGAAAACTGCTGAGCGTCTGATCAATGGTGGCAAAGATCAGGTCGGCGCTGAGGTCGCGGCTCTCTGCTCGTTCGCCAGTCTGAATCGCTGTAGTGGTCTTGAGCGCATATCGGAGATTGTATTTCCGCACGATCTGACTGTATTCCTCATAGAACTGCCTGGCCAGAACCCGCATCGGCACTGAATACAGACATTTGTGTGGGAAATCTCGGTAGTATTCTGTCTCATAGTCCAGAGCGGTCAGAAAGGGATACAGCGCCGCTCGTGTTTTCCCGGAACCGGTGGGAGCTTGCAGGATAACGTTGCGGCGCTCTTTCAAGAGCAGATCGAAGACCCGCTCTTGGTGCGGCCAAAGCCCGCTATCGTTCATGTCCTATTCTCCGAAAATGTCCTTGAAGCGGCTGTGATCGTGCTGACGCTCGGTTGAGGTATGCCATCCGTAGAGATGGGCCAGCCGCCGGGCCTCGCCGACCATCTCGTCGCGCAGTTCTGGGGGTTCGAGCACCTCACAATTGGCTCCCCAGGTGCGAATCCAGGGCTTGAGGTCGGTCGTGTCGGCGACCTGTAGTGCCAGCAACAGGTAACCCGGTTTGTCTTCGTCCCAGCTTAGCTCTTGCGAGGGATGCCATTGGGTCTCCTGCACACGGCGGGTCACGTCCGGGTGGAAACGCAGGACGACGCGCGTCAGTTGCTCGCCGTAGAAGATAGACCAGGCGCTGCGCAACAGTTCCAGGCCGGGGAAATC
>DDBP01000059.1 GCA_002332795.1 Anaerolineales bacterium UBA2029
TAGGTGCCGTCGGCGATGATCTCGGCCAGGGCCTTGTTGACGGCGTCGAGCAGTTCGGGTTTGGTCGGCTGCACGGCGATGCCGTAGTACTCCTCGCTGAGGGGCGGGCCGACGAGCACCGCGCCGAGTTCAGGGTTTTTCTCGATGATGTCGGCGCTGACGGGGCCGTCGTTGATGACGGCGTCCACGTCACCGGAGGCCAGGGCCTGGAAGGCCAGGGTGATCTCGTCGTAGCGCACGACCTCGACGCCGGGGAGTTCGCTGGCGTAGATGTCACCGGTCGTGCCTGCCTGCACGGCGACGCGCAGCCCGGCCAGGTCTTCGACGTTCTGGATTTCGCTGGCGCGGGACTCCAGCACGGCGATGCGCTGACTGGCGTAGAAGTAGGGCTGCGAGAAGTCCACGATCTCTTCGCGCTCGTCGGTGATGGTCGCGGCGGAGGCCACCATATCGAATTCACCGGACGCCAGCGCGACGAAGATGCCGTCCCAGCGCGTGTTGACCAGTTCGAACTCGAAGCCGGCGCGTTTGGCAATCTCCGCCACCAGGTCCGGGTCGAAGCCGACGATGTTGCCCTGCTCGTCCACGAACTCGAACGGCGGATACTCCGCGTTCGTCCCAATCACCACCACCCCCAGATCGGGCTGTGCGGCGGGCGTCGGCTGCGTCTCCGGGACGGGCGTCGCTTCGGCTACCGGCTCCTCGGTGGGCGTCGCGACAGCAGCGACAGCGGCAGGCGACGGTTCTTCCGTCGGAGTGGCCGTAGGCTTGGGCGTGTTAGTCGGCTTGGGTGTGGCCGTCAGGGTAGGCTTTTCGGTCGGCGTAGCAGACGGCTTCTCCGTAGGCGTCGCCGTCGGCTTAGGCGTATCCGTCGGCTTGGGTGTGGCCGTCAGGGTAGGCTTTTCGGTCGGCGTCGCCGAAGGTTTCTCGGTTGGGGTAGCGGAGGGCTTCTCCGTAGGCGTCGCCGTCGGCTCAGGCGTGTCCGTCGGCTTCGGAGTCGCTGTTGGCTCCTCGGTAGGAGTCGCCGTCGGTTTCTCGGTCGGAGTGGCTGTCGGCTCCTCCGTCGGAGTCGCCGTTGGCTCAAGCGTGGCCGTGGCCGTCGGCGTGGCTGTGGGTTCCGCTTTCTCCTCACCGCACGCCGCCAGCGCGAGCACGGCAATCAAGGCCAGGATCAGCCACAGGCCAATCAGACGTGTCCTGTTGGTCATGAACTTCTTTCTCCTCGTCGCTGCGAACCGGACAAATGATGTTTCTAGATTTGGTGCGGACAGGCTGGCTTTGCCATTGTGGTATTTATAATACTACGGTCTCCCCGAACTGTGTAATTCTGATCTCGTGCAAAGCGCATAAAAGACAAACCTGTGTCAGAGCCAGGTCGGCCCGTCAGGCGCTCCAAATCGCCGTTGTCAAGCGGCCTGTTTATGCTATACTTGGCCTCGAAGCCGGGCGTGTAGCTCAATGGCAGAGCAGTGGCCTTTTAAGCCATTGGTTGCAGGTTCGAGTCCTGCCACGCTCATCACGCTGGCTGCGGGGGGCGATCTGCGCTGGAGCGGAGTCGCCCTTTTCGTTTGTCCCTGCTCAGGGAGAGCGCTGTATGAAGTGCCCAAAACGGACTGCTCCGCTCGCTCTGATTGGCCTGCTGCTGGCCGTGCTCTGGCTGATCCATGCCCCGCTGGCCTCCGCCCGCCCGGCGGCGCAGACTACGCCTTCCCCTGCGGCGTTCGCCGAGGCCATCGGTCAGGCGAACCTGCGGGCCGGGCCGGGCGTCGAATATCCGCTGGTCGGCGAGATCGTCAGCGGGACGCGCTATCCGGTGCTGGCGCAGCACGCCTACGTACCCTGGCTGCAACTGGCAGTGCCCGGCGTGCCCGTCGCCTGGGTCTACGCCGACCTGGTGACTGTCAGCGGGGCGCTGGCCGACGTGCCCTCGGTCACGGACTTTCCGCCGACGGACAGCGCGCCCGTCGCGCCGACTGCCACCCTCCCCGTGCCGCAGAACACGGCGACTCTCACCCTCAGCCCGACGTTCACGCCGACGGTGACCGGTCCGCTGGCGCTTACCCTGGGTGAGGCCAATGTCCGCTTCGGGCCAGACCTCAGCTATCCCGTGGTGGCGCAGGTGCCCGAAGGCACGAGCCTGCGTATCCTGGAACGGCACGCGCTGGTGCCCTGGCTGCGCGTAGAGTTGCCGCAGTCGCCCACTGGCAGCGGCTGGCTCTTCCGCGAGATCGTCGAGGTGAGCGGCGATCTGAGCAGCGTGCCGGTCACCGAAGCGACGACCTTTAGCTACCCCACGCTGACGCCCACGCCGCAGACGGTGGTGGTGCGCGCCGCTCCCTGGGGTGAGGCGGGCAGCCCGCCGGGTCGCCTGGCGGACACGCTCGGTCTGGCCATGCACGAATATCTGCTGGGGCAGGGCTTCGCTCCCACCGGAGACCGCATCGCTTCGGTCTTCGTGCTCGACCTGCGCACAGGCGACACCTTCACCCTCAACGACGGTGTGGCCTACAGCGGCATGAGCCTGACCAAGATTCCTATCCTGGTCACCTATTTTCAATATCACAGCGGGCCGCTGAGCCGCGACGAAGCCTTTCTGGTGGCCGATACCATGATGTGCAGCGAGAACCTGACCACCAACGAGTTGCTGGCGCAGATCGGCTCCGGCGACCCTCTGCGCGGCGCGCAGCGCGTCACCGCCACCATGCAGACGCTGGGCTTCGGCGGCACGTTCATCCTGCGGCCCTACACCGTCTTGCCCGACGAGCCGGTCGTCGAAGTGGGGACGATCCGCACCGGCGCGGATCAGACGCGCGCCCGCCCCGATCCCACCAATCAGATCGTGCCCGCCGAGTTGGGCTGGCTGCTGGCAAGCGTCTATCAGTGTGCGCAGGGGCAGGGTGGGCTGTTGCTGGAACGCTTTCCCACGGCGTTCACGGAGCAGGAATGCCGTCAAATCCTGGCGGCCATGGACGCCAACACTATCGGCGTCTTCCTGGAAGCGGGCGTGCCCGGCACCGCGCAGGTGCTGCACAAACACGGCTGGATCGGCGACACGCACGGTGACGCGGGTATTGTCTTCGGGCCAGAGAGCGCCTACGTCTTCGTGGCGGTGCTTTATGAGGAAGATTGGCTGGAGTTCGACGACTCCGCGCCAGTGATTGGCGAACTATCGCGCCTGGCGTGGAATGCGCTCAATCCGTCCGCGCCGGTCGAGACGCTCAGCGAGGGCATTGTCCCCGCCGAATGCGATCCCCGCAGCGACCCGGTCATGGCGTTGCTGCTCGCGCCGAGCCTGCCCGCGTTGCCCTGAACGAAGAGCGAGGCGACACCATGCGCCTGCTGCTGCTCGAACCCTACGACACCGGCTCGCACGCCGTCTGGTTGCGCGGCTATCAGGCGCACAGTGCGCACGACGTGCGCCTGTTGACGCTGGAGGGAAAGTTCTGGCAGTGGCGCATGCTGGGTGGTGCGGTGACGCTGGCCGGGCAGTTCCTGGCCCTGGACGAGCGCCCCGACCTGATCGTTGCCTCCGACATGCTCGACCTGACGACTTTCCTGGCGCTCACCCGTCCGGTGACGGCGCACCTGCCGGTAGCCGTGTATTTCCACGAGAATCAGCTCACCTATCCCGGCGGGCCGCGCCAGAAGCTACAACAACACTACGCCTTCATCAATTACCTCAGCGCCCTGGCCGCCGATGCCGTCTTCTTCAACAGCGCCTTTCACCGCGACGCCTTCCTGCACGAGTTGCCGCGCCTGCTCAAGCACTATCCGGATTACACCAACCTGCACACCATTGCTACCATTCAGGCGCGCAGCCAGGTGTTGCCCGTCGGCCTCGACCTGCGCCGCTACGACGCGCACCGCCCCGCCGCGCCGCGCGACCCGACCCGTCCGCCGCTGATCCTGTGGAATCACCGCTGGGAATACGACAAGAATCCGGAGCTATTCTTCGCCGCGCTCGACGCGCTGGTCGCCGAAGGAATCGCTTTTCAAGTGGCGATCGTAGGGGAAAACGTGCGCAAGGAGCCGACAGAATTCCTCGCCGCGCGGGAACGGCTCGGCCAGCGGGTGGTGCGCTTCGGCTATGTGGAGTCTTTCGCCGACTATGCGCGGCTGTTGTGGGACGCTAACGTGGTGGTGAGCACCGCCTACCAGGATTTCTTCGGGATCAGCGTGGCGGAGGCGATCTACTGTGGCTGCTGGCCGGTGTTGCCGCGCCGCCTCAACTATCCGGCGCTGGTGCCTTCGGCCTGGCACAGCGAGACGATCTACGACACCGACGACGATCTGCTACCCCTGCTGCGCGCTCGTCTGACCGACCCGCGTCCCGCGCCGCCCGATCTGCGCGCGCACATGGCACAGTTCGACTGGGCGCAGATGGCCCCGCAGTACGACGCAGCCTTCGCCGCTCTGCTCAGCGGACGGTGAGCCACACGCCGATGAACAACACGATCAGCCCGATCAGGCGTTGCAGGTCGAGATGGCGCGTCGCCATGCCGAACAGGCCGAAGTGATCCAGCACCACACTGAGCAGCAGTTGACCGGCGACGACCAGCACTACCGTGGCGACCGTCCCCACGCGCGGGATGGAGTAGCTGATGGCGCTGAGGATGACCAGGCCGCCCACGCCGGAGACGAGCGCGTACCAGGGCACGTTGCGATAGTTGCTCAGCGCCCCGCCGCCGCGTAGCAGCAGGGGAATGGCGACGGCTACCGTCCCGCCGAACTGAATGATGAACATGCTCTCCAGCAGACCCAGCCGCGTCGTCATCATGCTGACCAGCGGCCCCTGCAACGCCACGGCCATGCCCCCCAACAGTCCCAGCAGAACCACAAATACGATGGTCGGCATAAATCTACTTCTCTCCCGCGTAAAGTTCGGCCATACGCTGTACCAGGCGCAGCGTCATCCGCGCGTCGCCCAGGGCGCTGTGTGCGCCCGTGCCAGGAATGTCCAGGAAGGCGCAGGCATCGCCCAGCTTTTGCCACTTGAAGGCCTGCCGCGCCGGATGCCACTGCCCGTAATATTCGGCGAAGCGCAGCATGGCGCAGTGCCAGGGTTTCCTGGGGAACTCCTTCAGTTGGTAAGCCCAACAGGTCTGGTTGAGCATCTGCCGGTCGAAGGCGGCATTGTACGCGATGATCGTGCGATTCGCGAGCACGGCGACCAATTCCGGATAGACCTCCGGAAAAGTGGGCGCGTCCCGTACCATGTCCGGCGTGATGCCGTGTATGCGGATGGCGTCGCGAGTGATCGGCACGGAGGGCTTGATCAGGCGTAGAAGCAGCGGCTCTCCCGTCTCGTCAATGACGGCGATCTGCACCACCTGATCGCGCCGATCCAGGCCGGTCGTCTCGGTGTCCAGCACCACCAGCGGTTGCTGCAGCACCTCATAGGCCCAGCGCAGCGCACCGACGCGAATGGCGGCCAGCCTGCTCCCGTCCATACGTCCGCTCCCCTTTATTCTTCCATTCGCTTGAGGAAATCGGCGACGATGGTCTTCTGCCCTACATCGCCGGGGAACAGCACGTCCACCAGTTCCATATCACCGCTGTTTTTCACGCTGAGCACCACCCCTTCGCCGTATTTGCTGTGCCAGACCAGGTCGCCGCCTTTGAAACGTGTCGCCGCCGCAGGCCTGGCGGAACCAGCGCGGCGCGGACGATCTTCCAGGCTCGCTCCGCGATCCCAGCGTAGCAATGCCTGAAACTGCTCCTGATCGCGGTCGGCGCGGGCACGGCGACTCAGCGCTGCTCCCTCACGAACTTTTTCGGGGATGTCGTAGAGGAAGCGCGAAGGCAGGTTGGCGCGGCTGTCGCCGTAGAGCGAGCGGATGGTCGCGTAGACCAGGTAGAGCCGGTCTTTGGCGCGGGTGATGCCCACGTAGAACAGGCGGCGCTCCTCTTCGACGGCGCGGCGGGCGGCTTCCTTCTCGTCCGCTGTTGCCAGCGGGTTGCGCTCCGGGCTGATCGAGCGGGCGTGCGGCAGAATGTTTTCCTCCAACCCCACGATGAATACGACGGGGAACTCCAACCCCTTGGCCGAGTGTAGCGTCATCAGGCTGGGGCGGTTTTCGTCATCGTCGCGCGTGTCTACGTCGGAGACGAGCGACACTTCTTCCAGGAAGGTAGACAGTGGCAGCCCGGCATATTGCTCAGCATAGCCGCGCAGTTCCAGCACGTTCTCGATGCGACTCTCGCCCTGCTCGGTGCGGTCGTCGAGATAGCTCAGGTAGCCGGTGTCGTTGAGCACGCGCGTCATCAGTTCGTCCGGCGCGAGCTGATCGCGCACGGCCCGCCATTCCGCCAACTGTTCGGCGAAGGCCGTCAGAGCATGGCGGGCGCGTCCGGTGAACGGCGCATCCACGTTCTCGTCGAGCAACAACATGAGCGCCTGCGGGGCGGTCGTGCCCAGGTCAGCCGCCCAGGTATCGAGCGTCTCCAGCGTCTTGAGGCCGATGCCGCGCGTGGGCACGTTGATGATGCGCTGCAGGCTGACGTTGTCGTCCGGATTGTGGATCAGGCGCAGGTAGGCGATCACGTCCTTGATCTCTTTGCGCCCGAAGAATGCCGTCGCGCCGACCACGCGATAGGGCATGTTGGCCCGCCGGAAGCCCTCTTCCAGCGCGCGCGACTGTGCGTTGGTGCGGTACATGATGGCGAAGTCGCCCGGCTCATATTCGCCCCGCGCCACCAGGTCGGCGATGGTTTCCACCACGAAGCGCGCCTCGTCGTCCTCATTGTAGGCTTCGTAGACGTGAATCAACGGCCCTTGCTTACGCTCGCTGAAGAGCTTCTTCTTGGGGCGGTCGGGGTTCTGGTCAATCACGCCCATCGCTGCGTCCAGGATGGCCTGATGCGAGCGGTAGTTCTGTTCCAGCAGGATCACCTGAGCGTCGGGGTAGTCCTCGCGGAAACGCTGCACGTTGCGGTAGTCCGCACCGCGGAAGGCGTAGATGCTCTGATCTGGATCGCCGACGACGAACAGGTTGCGGTGTAGCCCGGCCAGCAGACGCACCAGCACATACTGCGCCATGTTCGTATCCTGGAATTCGTCCACCAGGATATAGCGATAGCGGCGCTGATAGCGCTCCAGCACGTCGGGGTGCTCGCGGAACAACTGCACTGTGTGCATGAGCAGGTCGTCGAAGTCGCGGGCGTTGTTCTCGCGCAGCAGTTCGTCGTAACGCACGTAGACGCGGCGAATTTTCTCGTCGGCGTAGTCGCGCGGCTGATATTCTGCCGGTCCGATCAATTCGTTCTTGGCCGCCGATACCGCGTTGAGCAGCGTGCGCGGATTGTTCTTCTTGGGGTCGAGGTTCAGTTCGGCGATCACCTGCCGCATGACGCTGAGCTGATCGTCGGTGTCGAAGATGACGTAGTCGCGCGTCAGGGGGGTATAGTCCGCCTCGACGCGCAGGATGCGCGCGCAGAGCGCGTGAAACGTGCCGATGCTCAGCCCGTCCAGTTGACCGGAGCCGCCCAGCAAACCTACCACGCGGTTTTCCATCTCGCGAGCGGCTTTGTTGGTGAAGGTCACTGCGACGATGTGCCAGGCGCGTACCCCGCGTTCCTGCACCAGGTAGGCAATGCGATGCGTCAGGACGCGCGTCTTGCCGCTGCCCGGCCCGGCCAGTACCAGCACTGGCCCGTCGCCTGCCGTCACGGCCTGGCACTGCTGAGGGTTCATGCCCCGAAGGATGGCGGACGTCGTCACTTTGCCTGCTCCTCGTGCTGAAGGGGGTGTTGGTATGCGCTATTGTAACGGGGCACAGAGGCGGTTACCAACCCCGAAAGTGAGGAGGCTGTCCTTGACTTTACCTCACCCCCACTCGGCGTGACGCGCCTCGTTGCTCCCGGCCTGAGTTATCAGTCT
>DDBP01000104.1 GCA_002332795.1 Anaerolineales bacterium UBA2029
AAGACTGATAACTCAGGCTGGGGGCCGCGAGGCGCGTCAGCGCCGGGCGGGGGTGAGGTAAAGCCAGGGACGGCGTCCTGTTCGATATGCGCTCAATGGCTGTCTGCCCTTGAAGTCGCGAGGGTGTGTGAGGCAGCGCAGCAGGCGCGTTTGATGCAACCATCCTGGCACACGCCCCCTGGTTTACCCCGTTGGATGGCGCACATGCTATAGTCGCCTGGCGGAAAGCTGATCACAAGGGAACACGCCGTGAGCCGAAACGATGGAGAGCATCAACACCCCTGGCAACGCGCCGCCAGCACGCTGGCGTTGCTCATCGGCTCGGCGCTGCCGGTGATCATCGCCATTGTGCTGGTCGCTTCCACCAATGACCAGGGCAATCCGCTCGACCGTATCCCCGACTACGGCGATCCGCTGGTGGAGACGCTCAGCCTGCCGCTGGAGAGCGGCGAGCCGGTGCAGACGCAGTATCGCTATTATGGGCGCGTGCGGCTGGTCTTCGAGGGGAGCGGCTCTCTGGCGGACGGCACGGGGGTTGACGCTTTCTATCGCTTTGACCAGGCAGGGACAGGCGCGCCCGCCCTGGCCTCCGCCCTGGCGATAGACGGCGTGCCCGTCCTGGAAGCGCTCAACCTGAGCGCCGAGCCGCCCGCCTACGCGGACGATCACCTCTACAGCGCCATCTACGACCTGCGCGGCGAGTACCGGCGTGTGCGCTTCAGTGCGTTGACTGGCGGGCCAGGGAGCAGCGGGGCGTTTACCATCACGGTCGTGCAGCTTCGCTGAGAGCTATCTGTCAACTGAGCATTGACAACCGATCACTTATCTCCCAGCGCCCGCTCGTAGAAACGGAAGCGCTTGTAGACGACGCCGTTGAACATCTCGCACAGGCGATGCATCGGCTCGTTGGTCTCCAGCACCCAGCCGCCGTCCGCTGCGTCCCAACCGGCCTGCGGCGCGAAGGTCAGCGCTCGCTCGTACAGGTCGGCGAACATGGCCGCTTCCACGCCGATCCCGCGGAATTCGGCCCGCACGCCCATCAAGGGGATGCGAATGCGGTTGATCTTGGGGCGAATCTTCCAGTGCCACAGCAATTGCAGCTTGGTCAGCAGTTCCGGTTTGCCAGGGCGCGGGTAAGCGATCCGCAAAATCTGATTCATGTCCGGCAGGCCCAGCAGGAAACCCGCCGGTTGTCCTTTCACCTCGGCGAAGACGGCGATGCGCTGATCGTAGAATGTGCCCAGGTTGGCCACCAGGTCGTCCAGTTCGGCGTCGGAGAAGGGCACAAAGCCCCAGTTCTTCTCCCACGCTTGATTGTAAATGTCTTTGAGGATGGCGAATTCCTGCTTCAGGCGGCGCTGATCGGGCGGGCGGACGACGATGCCGCGCCGTTCGTTGTTCTTGCGCACCACGCGCAGCATCTTCTGCACCCTTTCGGAGACCTGCGCCGCTTCCAGGGTGAAGTAGTAGCTGGAGATGTCCATCACTTTGCCGAAGCCCGCCGCTTCGATCAGGCGGGCGTAGTAGGGCGGATTGTAGGGATAGAGCACCAGCGGCGGATCGTCGAAGCCCTCGATCAGCACGCCGCATTCTTCGTTGGTGGAGAAAGTCGCCGGGCCGCGCAGGGCTGTCGCCCCTTTCGCCCGCACGTACTCCGCCGCCGTCGTCAGCAGCGCATGGGCGACCTCCTGATCGTCGTAGACCTCGAAGGCTCCAAAGAAGCCGAGCTTCTCCCCGTGAAACTCGTTGTGCCGGTGATTGATGAACGCGGCCACTGTGCCCACCGGCTGATTGCCGCGCCAGGCGATGAAGTATTCCCCTTCCAGGTGTTGCCAGGTGGGATTCTTGTGCCGGTCGAATTTATGCCGCTGCATGGAAAGCAATGGCGGCACCCAGCAGGGATCGTCTTTGTAGAGCGTCCAGGGAAAAGTGATCAGCGTTTCCAGCTCGGCTTTGCTGCGCACGGGGCGTACTTCGACGGGAAGGCTCATGCCTGTGTCTCTCCCTCTGTTGCAGGTATCAGCGCGCGCTCGTACCACCGCCAGCGTTTGTACGCGCGCCCATTCATGGACTCCACCAGGCGGCTCATGGGGGTATTGGTTTCCAGCACCCAGCCGCCGTCGGCATCGTGTATGCCCAGTTCTGCGCCCCGCTGATAGGCGCTCATGAACATCGCTGCCTCGACGCCAATGCCCCGGTAGCCCTCTTCCACGCCCATCAACATGATGCGCACGCGGGTGATCTTGGAGCGAATCTTCCAGTGCCACAGCAATTGCAGCAGGGTGAGGAACTCCGGCTTGCCGGGGCGCGGGTAGGCGCGATGCAAGGCCTGATTCATGTCCGGCAGGGCCAGCAGAAAAGCGACCGGTCGCCCGTCTACCTCGGCGAAGAAGCCCATGCGCGGGTCGAAGAACTGACCGATGTCGTGCACCATCTCGTCCAGTTCGCGCTCGGAGAAGGGCACAAAGCCCCAGTTGCGGCTCCAGGCGCGGTTGTAGATATCCTTGAGCAGGACGAATTCTTCCGCCAGGCGCGTCCGGTCTACGGGGCGCACGGTGATGCCGCGCCGCGCGTTGTTCTGCGCGGTGATGCGGAAGAGCTTTTCCAGCTTGGGCGACTGACTGGCCGCCTCGAAGGTGATGTGATAGGCCAGCAGGTCCATCACCTTGGCAAAGCCGGGCGTCGCCTCGATCAGGCGCTGATAGTAGGGCGGGTTGTAGGGATACATCAGCACCGGCGGGTCGTCGAACCCTTCGATCAGCACACCGCATTCGGCGTTGGTGGAGAAGCTGGCCGGGCCACGCAGGGCCGTCGCGCCCTTCGCCGCCACGTAGTCCGCCGCCGTCTCCAGCAGGGCGCGCACGGCTTCGGCATCGTCCAGAAACTCGAACATACCGAAGAAGCCGATACGCTCGTTCCAGTATTCGTTGTGCCGATGATTGATGAAGGCGGCGATGGTGCCCACTGGCTGCCCGTCGCGCCAGGCGACGAAATAGTCGCCCTCCATGTATTCCCAGGCGGCACCCCTGGTCTTGTCGAGCCTGTGCCGCTGCATAGAGAGCAGCGGCGGCACCCAGTATGGATCGCCGCGATAGACGATCCACGGAAACGTGAGGAACGCCCAGAAGTCGGCTTTGCTTTCGACCCGGCGCACGGACAACGCAGCGGCCATGATACCCTCCCCCCTCTCTATGGGTTCGCCATCGGCCTGGCGCTCGATCTTACTGCGCGGACTGACCCAGGCAAAAAGTGCCTTGTGCGCTTCGTCCAAATCCGCCTGCGGACGGGCGATTTTCGTCTTGACAGCCCCCGGTGAGTCTGGTAATCTTTCAATCGCCTTCCTCAGTAGCTCAACGGCAGAGCATCCGGCTGTTAACCGGAGGGTTGTAGGTTCGAGTCCTACCTGAGGAGCCAATCCTTTTCCCCGCAACGATTTCCCCGCAGTTTGTTGACGGCGTGGCTCCGTCTCCAAG
>DDBP01000103.1 GCA_002332795.1 Anaerolineales bacterium UBA2029
CACATAGGAGGGCGTGATCTCCGCAAGCCCCGTGGCCACCTGCACCATCTGATAGATGCGGCCGCGCGGCGAGTCCATCTCCAGTCCCAGCTCCCGGTACGTCGGACATGCGTTGAGGCACAGCCCGCAGTGCACGCACTTGTCGAGGTCCGCGCCTTTCGGCGCGTCGGGGTGCCGGTCCGGCAGCACCGGCGGGAACACCGGCGCCTCAGATGCGGCCATACAGCCTCCCGGGATTCAGGATCCCCGAGGGGTCGAATGCGCTCTTGAGCCTTTGCATCCATTCGAGCTCCGGCCCCGGATCGGGCCAGTAGATGGCAGCCGGCCCGCTCGACCACTCGAGCAGCCGGCTCCACTGCGCGTGCGCGGGGCGGCTCATCCACTCTTCGGCCTCGTCCGCGGTTTCAAAGGCGATCCATGAAACGCCCGTGCCCGCGCGGCTCACGCACGCCCCCGGTGCCGGCTCGAGCACAGTTCGCAGGTCCGACAGCTTGTGCCCCGCGCGCACCACGAACGGCTGCCGCGGCGCGAACTCCTCCACCGCCCGCCACAACGCCTTCTCTTCTTCCCCCTCATACACCCGCGCGCCCTGCAGTTCCCGCCCGTAACGGTCCAGCAGCGCCTCCGGCCCCCCGGCGCGCACCAGCAGGCAGAAGCCGTCCAGCCCGGCAAGCCGCGCCGCCGCCGGATTCAGCGCATCCAGCGCCGCCGGCTGCAGAGGCCCGCCCAGCACCGCGTCCCGCCCCGCCGCCAGCTCCGCCGCGGTATCGAACGCCAGAGCGTAGCCGCGCGTCTTCTCCGGTTGCGGCGCCAGCTTGAAGTTCACCACCGTGATCACCGCAAGCGTCCCGAAGCTGCCGATCAGCGCCTTGTGAATGTCGAGCCCGGCGACGTTCTTCACCACCATCCCGCCGGTCTGCGCCACCGCGCCGTCCACCGTGGCGTAGCGCATTCCGATCACCAGGTCGCGCGCCGCTCCGTACAGCCGCCGCCTCGGCCCGCTCAGGTTCGCCGCCACCACGCCGCCTACCGTTCCCGTCTCCGCGCATGGCGGATCGAGCGGCGCCATCTGCCGGTGCTCGGCCAGCAGCGCGCAGAACTCGCGCCACTTCATCCCCGCTTCCACGCTCACCGTCAGGTCGCGCGGGTCGTACTCGCGCACGCCCGCCATTCCCGTGGTCTCGATCAGCAAATCCGCTTCCACCACCGGCCCGCCCATCCGCCTCTTCGAGCCCGCGCCGCGGACCTCCACGCGCCCGCCCGCTTCGGCGGCGGCGCGGGCCGACTCGACAGCGCTGTAGAGCGGCACGCGCACCAGCACCGGCAACACGCCGTGACTCACGGCAGCCTGCACCAGGGGGACGATCTCGGCGGGCGTCGCCTGATCGTGCAACCCGATCTCCACGCCGACCACGCCGGCGCAGCCTTCCAGCGCGGCGACGCACTGCGCCACCTCCGCGGGCGAGGTAGCCACCACGTGCACGATCACCGGAGCCAGACTGCGCGCCCAGCGTTCGCGGTAGCGCGTAATGACACGCCGGATGCCAGGGTTGGGCAGGCCGGTATGGACGAGCACACCAGCGGGCAGGGGGACGACCCGCGTCCCACGGGCCACGCGGCGCGGCTGCCAGGTGACCGGATTGGTGACCAGCGCCCCCAGCTTGGAGAAATCGAGCAGTTCGCGATAGGCGGCCCCGTCGAACCCCACCGTGCCCGCCGCCGCCATGACCGCATTCTCCAGAATGAGCGGGTTCTTGCCGCCGCGCGTGATCTCAACCATCGGCAGAGCCTTTCTCTGGCGCGGGCTGCCAGTCAACGGCTGTGAAGCGGCTGCCACGCCCCCGCCGCCAGCAATGCGCTGGCAAAGGGATCGTCGGGCAGGGCACCAGGAGGGACGGGCGGATGGTGACGGTGAAACGTCTCCAGCGTGCGGACGGCTTCGCGCACGGTGCGCAGATTGCGACGGCGTTTGAACAGGGCATGTTGGGTGTGATGGCACAGCATGGCGGCGTGTTTGGCCTCGAACCAGGGCGTGATGTCCAGCGCCAGGTGCGCCGGATCGCTGACGTTCCACAGCCGGTCTTCCACGTCCGGCAGATGACCAGCCACCCCATAGACGTACACTTCAGGCGCGCTCCGCTGCACCGCCCCCAAGACCGCCCGGTGTACCTGCACATGTGCCGGATGACCGTATTCGCCATCGCTGCCGTGTGTGAGGACGACCTGAGCGCGGGTCTGCTGGATGACAGCGGCGATCTGCCCGATCAACGTCTCCTCGTCGTCGGTGAAGGGGTACAGCGTCTCGTCTGGGCCAATGGGTGGGTCCACATAACCGAGCAGGATCAGGTGTTGCACGCCCAGGGCTTCTGTGGCGCAGCGCAATTCGCGCTCCCGGACGCGCGCCCGCCCTTCGAGGGTAGCCGCTTCCGGCACGCCGCCGTCTTCGCCGCCCCGCCCGTCCGTGGCACAGAGCACGGTCACCGTCACGCCCCGCGCGGACAGCATGGCCAGCGTCCCGCCAGCCATCACCGTTTCGTCGTCGGGGTGAGCGCCCACAAACAGCACACGAGATAGCATCGTCTGAGTCACAGGAACATCACCTTCCTCAGGTCAACCGCCGGGCCGTCGGTGCAGGCCAGCCATGGTTTGTCGCGGTCGCGAGTGGGGACTTCGCACGCACCGCACGCGCCCGCGCCACAGGCCAGCCGGTCGTAGAACAGGCCGCAGACGAAATGATCGGCTACCGCGTCCGGGCGCACCTGTTGCACGCGGTCGAGCCAGCGCGCATAGACTTCGGCCTGCCGGTAGTGCGGAGCCAGCACCAACACCTGATCGGCCCACTGCAACGTCTGCACCTGTTCGGGCCAGGGCCAGTCCAGGTCGCCGCGCACGATCTCCACTTCCGGCGAGAGCAATTCCAGGGGGTAACGCGCGGCCAGCCCGCTGAGCACCAGGGTGATCGCCACCCCGCCTCCGCTGAGCGTGCGTGCCAGCAGGATGAAGGGCGTGGGCAGCGCGTCCTCGGTGATCAGCAGCAGGTGTTGCAGGCGCGGGCGCACCGGAATCGGGCGGCCCACCGGGCTGAGCACATCGAGCACGTCTCCAGGGACGGGCAGCCAGGACGACGACAGTTCGACGGTGAGACGGCCCGGACGTATGTCAACCGGCAACCACAGTTCGCGCAGATACGGTTCCCAGCCCACCTGTTGATGGGGGCGTACCAGCAACCCCTGCCCCGCCTTGAGTTGCATCAGGGCGGGTTCGACGGCCAGATCGGCCTGCACCAGGTCTGCCGAGACCTGGCGGACACGTTCGACGAGAGCCTGACTTGCACGCATGATGCCAAGCCTACACTGAGTGAAGAGGATGTGCAAGGAGAAACTCGCCGCAGGGGGTGTGCAGGCGATCTCAGGCACACTTTGCCTCTCGGCGATTCACGGTTGCGTTTTCGCGCCTTGCCTTCACAGCAGCGACGGCAACCAGGCCCGCCAGGCCGTGTCTAGCTCGCCGAAGGACAGGCCCAGCACGCTCTGACAGGCTGTGTCGGGCGACTGCCCGCTGGCGATGGCGCGTATCCAGGCATTGCGGGCCTCGATGCCGTGCACTTCGGTGAGATAGTGTACCAGCACGAACGCCTGCCGGATGGCCAGATCGCGCTCATCAGCGGAAAGGGCGGCGGGGTCGGTCAGTTCGTCCCAGCGCAACAGGCGCTCGTCGGCGGTCTCCGGAGCCAGCGCCAGCGCCGCGATGCGTTTGAAGGTGCGGTTGCGCTGACTCAGCGTGCTGAAGAGCGACCCGCCATACTCGGCGATGCCCTCCTCCAGCCACCAGGGGAAGCGCTCGCGCGCTCCTCCTGCCAGTTCGAAGAGCAGGAAGCGCGTGTACTCGCGTGCCACGACGGCCTCGTCTGGCGCGGTGCCGATCGGTGTCAGCGTCAGCTTGATGGCCTGACCAGGCGCATTCCAGGACGTGAGATCAGGCTGCGACAGGCGCGTCCAGTTGAAAAGGACGGTCGGGCTTTCGTAGAGCTTGATATGCGCGATCTGTTGGGGCGCGTAGGCGAAGGCGCGCGTCACCGCCGCGTGCACCTCCGGCAGGTAATCCAGCATGGCCCGCGCCTGCTGACTGTTGTCCACCACGTCGGTCAGGTAATACAGGCGAAAGCCCGGCACTTCGGCGGTCGTCCAGTGTTCGCCGGCAAACAGCCAGCGATCGTCCTGGCGGTAGAAGATCACCGACATGGTGGTGCCGCCCGCGGAATCGTCACCGGTGCGGGTGGCCTGCCGCCAGCGCCAGCTCATGCGGGCGATAGCCGTCTCTGGCGACAGGGTGCGGATGTTGAACAGTTCGGCTTCGAACACCGCCAGCGGGTGCTCCACCCAGTCGCGCGCCCAGGCGGTGTGCTCGGCTCGGAAGATCGGGTCGCCCGTCCACACGAAGGATAGATAGGTGTCCAGGCTGGCGGTCTGCACGGCGCGTTCCATGCGGGCAACCGTCCGGTTCAGTTCGAATTCGATGGCGCTGAGGGGGGTCGGCGAGGGTGTGACGCGGGGAGCGCGCGTGGGCTGTGCGAAGAGCGTGCTGGCCCCCTGCAGAGTAGGTGTGGGCGCAGGCTGCGCTCTCTGCGAGCCGCAGGCGACCAGGGTCAGGCAGAACATCAGCAACAAAGTGTACCGTCTGATCATGCCGGCCCTCTCCAGTTGCGCCATTGCCGTTACCCGTTATACGCAGCGACGCAACCAGGCCATCAGCGGATGCGCAGGTAGGAGATGGCGCTCTCCTGGAAACCTGCCGCCTGATAGAAGGCGCGCGCCGCCGGGCTGCCCCGCGCGATGTTGACGTAGAGATGTGTCAGCGCCAGGCGGTTGGCATGACGCAGCGCGGCTTCGAGCAGGGCCGCGCCCACCCCTTCGCCGCGATAGTCTAGCGCCACAGCCATATCGTCAATCCAGCCGCGCCCGCCCGTCAACGTCTGCACCAGCGACATGGCCACGAAGCCGATCACTCGCTGCGGAGCGTTGTTGGTCTCGGCCACGAAAACGCTGATCGTCTGTCGCTCTCCGAAGCGCTGCCGGGCCGCCGCCCAGTCCTGCGGGGTCAGGCTGGCGTTGGCATCTACCAGGCCCAGCAGTTCGAGCACGGCGTCGGCGTCGCCCGGCTCGGCTTCGCGGATGTGAAAGCCTTTGGTATGCTCTTCCGAGGTATAGGAGGCCCGCTGTTGCAGCGCCAGCCAGCGCGCCATCGCCTGCCGGTGTGTGCGGAAGGGCAGCTCTGGCAGCTCGTCCGGCTTGAAGACGCGCACGTCGAGCGCATCGTCGCCGGCGCGCAGCGTCCCCCCGACCGGACGCGCACGGTAGAAGACGATGATGCCACTGGTAGGCGGGCCTTCGGGGAACGAGTAGATGCCCAGCAGATCGATCAGTTCCACGTCCAGGCCGGTTTCCTCACGGCTTTCGCGGATGGCGGCTTCTTCGACGCTCTCCTCGGCCTCGATGTAGCCGGAAGGCAACGCCCACTGCCCCGGTTTCACCTGCCCGCCCCGCTTGACCAGCACCACCCCGCCTTCCATCTCGATGATGATGCCCACCCCTGGTACCGGGTTACGGTAGTGCACATAGCCGCAAGAAGGGCAGGTCAGGCGCTCGCGTGAACCGATGGTGCGGGTCACCAGGGGTTCGCCGCACTGCGGGCAATACGTCGGGCGCGCGGTCGAGAGCATAGAGGGAAAAGCGGAGCCTCACAACTCCAGGAAGTCGCGCAAGGGATGACTGCGGTTGGGATGACGGAGCTTGCGCAGAGCCTTGGCTTCGATCTGACGGATGCGCTCGCGCGTCACGCCGAAGTGACGGCCTACCTCTTCGAGCGTATGTTCCTGACCATCTACCAGCCCAAAACGCATCTCCAGCACTTCGCGCTCGCGGGCATTGAGCACTGATAGCGCGCCGCGAATCTGCTCTTTGAGCAACTGTCGTGCGGCGGCGTCTACCGGGCCGGGGATTTTGTCGTCCT
>DDBP01000226.1 GCA_002332795.1 Anaerolineales bacterium UBA2029
GTTTGCCTCACCCCCAGCCTCGCTTCGCTCGGCTTGCCCCCTCTCCAGTCTAGGCAGGAGAGGGGGCAACGAGGCGCGTCAGCGCCGAGTGGGGGTGAGGTAAATCGGGCTGCCCCCCCCTGAAGGATACTTGGGGCAGGTCATTAAGACAGGCAATCACGCAGCTATTTCGACCGTGTTGCACGCGGCACAGAACACCCAGCCGCAGCCATAGGTGCTGGATTTGCTGCGCCAAGCGGCGTGATGCAAGCGTCAGTTGACCGTCTCCTATGCCACGTTGCCATAATCGCCTCAGCAGGCGTTCAATACAGGAGTTCCTCAGACCAAAAACTTCATCAGGAAAAGCTGATGTCGGGCAGTCAAGGATCAGCGAATCCGCCAGGGCAATTATTCTGTGCTCCGGCCACTCGGTTCGCCCTTCCACCGGAATACGACGGGGCACCGCGATCGAGTCACCAACCCGCAGTTCGCCCAGCAGACGCCAGCCCTCGAACGTGTAGAAGGGATGATTGGCCGTGGCCGTGATCATGCGCCCCAATTGTGTCGTCAAACGGTAGACCGGCCTGACTCCGTTGAACATGACTTGCGTGACAGGCCCAGACTGGATGGTAAGCCGATCCAGATCGCAGGTCAGAGTGTGTTCGATGGTCGCGACGCCCATGGCCAGGTCACCCACGCGCACCAGTCGTCCACTCACAGCATCCACGATCTCCGTGTCCGCCACAACACATTTGTTAAATCCATACCGCGCGAAGAACTCGATGTCGTCGAAGATGGCGTTGGCCGTATCCGGATCGACGCCGTGCTGTGGGCCACGCTCGATGAAGGTAGTGCGGTGTTTGAGCAGGTCTTCTTTCTTCTTCTTGGAGACGGCGCGGCGCATCAGGTCGGCTTCGCCCAGCGAGTAGCCGAACAGCTCCGCGCCGATCTGCATGATCTGCTCCTGGTAGACGATGATGCCGTAGGTCTCTTCCAGGATCGATCTGAGCTTCTCGTGCTTGTACTCGACGGGTTCTTCGCCGTGCAGGCGACGGTTGTAGCTGGGGATGTATTCCATCGGGCCAGGGCGGTAGAGCGCAATGCCCGCCACGATGTGCTCGAAGCGCGTAGGGCGCATGTCGGTCAACATGCGCCGCATCCCCTGCGATTCTAGCTGAAAGACGCCCACCGTCTCCCCCCGCCCCAACATCGCGAACATCTCCTCGACCATGCGCGTCTTTTCAGGATCGTTCGGGTCGGGGCGGTAGGGGATATTGGAAAGATCGTAGTGTACGCCGTGATAGTGCTCGATCAGCTCGCACGCCTTGCGCATGATGGTCAGCGTGGACAGGCCCAGGAAGTCCACTTTGAGCAGCCCGATGGACTCGCAGGTCTCCATGGGGAACTGCGTCACCATCTTGACGGGCGCATCCTCCGCCGAGCCTTTGGTGGGGCGGTGCAAGGGGATGTATTCCACCAGCGGCTTGTCGGCGACGATCACACCGGCGGCGTGCGTGCTGGCGTGCCGGGTGATGCCTTCCAGTTGACGGGCCACGTCAATCAGGCGACGGGCGGTCGGGTCGTTTTCGTAGGCCGCCTTTAGATCGGGCAGTGCCTTCTCCGGATCGTCGCTCAGCGCGTCCTCGAACTTGATCGGCTTGCCCGCGCTGGGGATCAGGCGGGCAATGCGGTCTACTTCGGTCGGCGGCATGTCCAGGGCGCGGCCCACGTCGCGGATGGCAGCCTTGCTGCCCAGCGTCCCAAAGGTGATGATGGCCGCGACCTTGTCCTCCCCATATTTCTGGGCGCAGTACTGGATCATCTCGGCGCGGCGGTCTTCGGGGAAGTCCAGGTCAATATCGGGCATGGACACGCGCCCAGGGTTCAGGAAGCGCTCGAAGAGCAGGCCGTTGGTCAACGGGTCAATGTTGGTGATGCCCAGGCAATAGGCGGCCAGGCTGCCCGCGCCCGACCCGCGCACGTTCCACCAGATATCAGCGTGACGGGCAAACTCGCACAAGTCCCACACGATCAGAAAGTACGTGTCAAAGCCCATCTCGTGAATGATGTGCAGTTCATAGTCCAGCCGCCCGCGCACAGCCGGTTCGTCGGCGCGCGCGCCATAGCGCCAGCGCAGGCCGCGCTCGCACAGGTGACGCAGGTAGGTGGCCGGGGTGAACCCCTCTGGCACGGGGAAGACGGGCAGATGGTAGCCGTCCGAGTCCAGGTTGACATCGCACATTTCGGCGATCAGCAGGGTGTTGGTGAGCGCCTCCGGCACATGATGGAATAGCTCCCACATTTCCGGGATCGACCGCAGGTGAAACGACTGACTTTCGAAGCGCAGGCGGTTGCGGTCGGCCTTGACGCTGCTGGTTTGAATGCACAGCAGGGTGTCGTGAATGTCGTAGTCTTCGGCCAGCACATAGTGCACGTCGTTGGTGGCGACCAGCGGCACCTGAGCATAGCGTTGATGCGCCAGCAGCCAGCGGTTCAGGGCGTGCAGTTGCTCGATGTCGTGATGCTGCAACTCCAGGAAGAAGTTATCGCGCCCGAAGACATCCTGATACCAGCCTATGCGCTGCAACGCTTCGTCCTCGCGCCCCTCCTCCACCAGGCGAGGAATCTCCGCCGCCAGGCAGCCAGACGTGGCGATCAACCCCTCGGCGTGCTGCGCCAGGAACTCGTGATCAATGCGTGGGTTGCGGTAGTAACCTTCCAGTTGTGCGGCAGAGGCCAGCTTGAGCAGGTTCTTGTACCCCGTCTGATTCCGCGCCAGCAACAGCAGATGCGCCGACCTGGCATCGAGTTCGCTGTCGCGGTCGCGCATGGAGCGCCCCCAGGGGGTGATATACGCTTCCATGCCGATGATCGGCTTGATGCCGGCGGCACGGCAGGCGCGGTAGAAATCAATGACGCCGAACATCGCGCCGTGATCGGTGATGGCCAGCGCAGGCATGCCCAGCTCTTTGGCACGCCCGACCAGTTTCTTGATCTGGCTCAACCCGTCCAGCAGGCTGAATTCGGTGTGCACGTGGAGATGGACGAAGTTCTCGGCGTCGGACATCGGGCACTTTCCTCGGTACGCGCGACAATCGAACAAAGATGCGAGGGCTTGCCGCCATTATAACACCGCCCCTGCCGGTTGACCCTTAAAGTTCCAAGCGCGTACAATCAAAGTAGATATGTCTCACATTCGAGACAAGAGACTTCGACCGCAGAGGCACAGAGAGCACAAAGGGGAAAAGCTGCAGAAGACGCTGTTCCTGGGCGGCGTGTGTTGTGGTATCTGAAAAGAAGGGGATGATGAGCAAGGAACATTTGCGCTTCGTCTTCAAGCGCCTGATCATGATCGAGGCGGGTGTGATCGCGGGAGTGGCCATCGTGTGCCTGGCCATGGGCTGGCATTCCGTCAACGAGATTGCCATGGCCTACCTGGTGGTGGGCGTGATCATCTTCGCCATCGGGCCGTTCAGCATGATGGGCGGATGGGGCACCACCCGCGACTTCACCTACCTGTATGGGCGCTCGATGGACGAACGCTCGCACCTGGAGCGCCTGCACCAGGATCAGGACGAGATCGGGCGTAGCATTGGCCTGGTGATCCCCTCGGTCATCCTGGGCACGATCACCATGGTGCTCTCGGTCGCCTTCCAGACGATCTTTTCGTGAGTGAGGAGCAGACTCAGGACACTGCCAGCCCCACTATTCGAACTCTGGACTCGTGACTCATGACTCCCGACTCCAGACTCACACCCTCTCAACACCGGAGAGAGCCATGAATCGAACGGCAATGATACAGGTCACAGGGGCGCTGCTGCTGACGCTGGCCGCCCTGGCGACGCCTGCATGGGCCGCCGCCCCCACTCCGGACGGCACGCTACCGCCCGCCCAGGCGGGGGCAGACTGGCGCTGTGCGCGAGTCAACGGGGAAGTAGGGCTGAATGTGCGGGGTGGGCCGGGCACCGGCTACGCGGTGATGTTCACGCTCCCGCCCGGCGCTGCCCTCGAAGCGGACTACGCCAGTCAGCGCCAGGCCGACGGCTACACCTGGCTGCCGGTGCGTTACCAGGGGCGCGAAGGTTGGGCGATCCTGCCCCGTCTGGACGCCTGCCCCGCCCCTCGGTTGACCCTGCCCACCGCCGCCCCTGTCGCCATCAACCGCGACGGTGTGCTCGACCGCACGGAGATCGCCCAACTGGCCCGCAGCGTGGTCTTGCTGGCGATCCGGCAGAACGGTCGGCTGTACGCTTCCGGCACGGGCACCATCGCTTCACCCGAAGGGCTGATTCTCACCAGCGCGCACGTCGTCGAGGGAGCCGATGAGGTGGCCGTGGGCGTGCTGGACGATCTCAACGATCCCCCGCAATGGCGCTACCTGGGGGACGTGGTCAGCCTGGATGAGCGCGTGGACGTGGCGCTGATCGCTGTGCGCAGCGACATGGACGGGCGGCCCCTGACTGGCTCGCTCGAACTGCCCTATATGGCGGTGACGCTGGCCGCCGACGAAGTCTACCGCGGTGACATCGTCTACATCTTCGGCTACCCCGGTATTGGCGACGACTATCTGGTGGTCACCCAGGGCAACATCGTCTCGGTGGAAAACGGCACTTTCAACGGGCAGCGCATGCCGATGTGGTACCGCACCGACGCAGAGATCGCGCCGGGCAACAGCGGCGGGCTGGTGGTCAACGGCAACGGCGAATTCGTGGGCATTCCCACCTTCGTGCAGTCCGAAGAGCAGACCGGCGGGCGACTGGGCGGGATTCGCCCGGCGCAGGTCGCGCTGATGGCCGTGCTGGACGACTATCAGCCGGTCGCGTCGAGCGCTGCGCCCGCCGTAAGCGTTGTGCTGGAACAGGTGCGGCTCGACCCTGCGGTGACGATCAACGGCCTGCCGGGGCTGGCGCTGCACGTGACCTTCACTCTCTCCGGCTGGCAGGGTCGTCCGGCACAGGTAGAAGCGCGTTTCTTCTACGACGAAGCAGCGCTGTCACCGGTGATCAATCCGGCTGCGCCCGTGGCTTATCGCGACGCCGGCGATCAGCTACGGATCGCGCAACCGCTGACGCCCTGTTGCCCACAAACGCGCTTCTGGGACGTGACTCTGTCCATCCCCTACGAAGTCCTGCGGGCCGCCGCGCCAGGAACAAGCCAACTGCGCGCGGAAGTGCGGCTGAGGGCACAGGATGACTCGTGGCAAGAGACGCTGACGTGGGAAACGGTGCGCCTGCCATGAGTATCTCCGGCTCGCCCGTTGGTGGTGATCAAACCGCCGAGAACGCAGAGGGCGCAGAGAGAGGCCCAGAGTATCCTTCTTCTCTGCGCTCTCGGCGACTCTGCGGTGAAGCCCTCGACACTGCATTGCCCGACTTTCGCCCTGCGAAGGTTGGATTATACTAACCGTCAGCCGCACCCGCGCCTGAGCCGTGCCAGGCCGGGCCAGGTCATCCCTTCGCGGCGGCTGTCGCCCCGACAGCCGACCGCTTGAGTCGAAGGAGAGTGGGCTGATGTCTGCGCGAACACGTCGAGCTTTGCGGATCGCGATTCTGGTGGGCTGGGCCATCGCCGCCCTGCTGATGGTCGTGCCAGTCCTGGCCCAGGGGGGCGAGAGCACCCCGACAGCGGGTGGGACAACCCCCGGCACGCCCGAAGACCTCAGCGAGGCCGCCGCGCGGCTGGTGCCGCTGTTGGTCGGCGCGGCGCTGATCGAGCGCACCCTGGAGTTCCTGTTCGCCTGGTCGGAACGCGCCGCCCTGGACGCCACCAGTTCCATGCGCGGCATCGCGACGCGCATCAGCGGGCTGGTGCGCGTGGACTTTCACCAGGCATACGAGCGCTTCGATGAACTGAGCGAGGCCCTGCTGCGTCGCCGTCAGGCAGCCGTGCCTGCCGAAGCGGGCGATCCCACTGCCGCCGATCCCGCTGAATGGCCGCTGCAACATCTGGAAGAGCAGCTTTCTGCCATCGAGACTCTCCTGACCGACACCGAAACCCGCCTCAAGCAGATCATGGACTCGCCGCTGTACAAAGAGCGCAAGAAGATGGTGGCAGGTGTGCTGAGCATGATCCTGGGCGTGCTGCTGGCCTTCACCGCCAGCCTGCGCCTCTTCGAGCCGCTCGACGTGCAGGTCTCCGGCTGGTTCGCGGGCACCTTTGAGATCATAGATACCGTGCTGGCGGGCATTCTGATGGGCCTGGGCACCGACTGGGTGCATCAGGTGATCAGCCTGCTGACCAAGGGGCAGCGCGCCCTGGGCCGCGCCGGTGAAGGCGTCCGCCTGGATGTGGATAGCGTGCAGAACCTGGCCGCCGAAGCGATTCAGCAAGAGTTCGACCGGCGCTGGAAGGAACTGCGCGAGCAGATGGAGGCGCAGATCGCCGGCATCGCGGGGATTGACACCGCGCCCGGTTGAAGAGAGACGCCGCAGGCGGCGCTCACCGGTGAGGAACTGGAGCGGGCGGAAGACGCCCTGCTGGCCCGCCTGGGGACGGGGATGAGAGCGGCAGCCGTGCCGGTGCGGCGGGTCGTCACGGCGGTGTCGGCTCCGGCTGGGGCCATTCCCCTGCGCGACGTGACCGTGACCGTGCGACCGGGCGGCACGACAGTCTATGCCGCGCCAGATAGTCGCGCCGGGCGGCTGGGCGACTTGACCGCCGGAACGCAGCAGGCCGCGCACGCCGTGCAATTCGGCGAGTACTCGTGGCTGTTCATCCCCTGGGAAAATGGCGGCGCGTGGATTCCCGGCGAAGACACGGATTTCGCACGGTCGGCAGCCTACAATCAGGTGGTAGACGCCTGGTACGAGACGGAAGCGGTGCTGGCCTTCCGTCGCGCCCTGGCCGCCGACCTGTTGCGCGTGCGCGGGGCGGATGCAGCACAACTCGCCCGGTTGAGCACGCTCAGCGGCGAGGCCCTGCGGCAACTCGAAGACACCCTGGCCCGCCAGACCATCCCGCCCGCCGCCCGACAGGTGCACGATCTGGCCGGGCAGGTGGGGCTGCCTGCGCCGTTCGAATATCTGCCGGTGCACACCGCGCCTCCCGCGGGTATCGCGGCGCTGGAATTCCAGGGCTTCGGCCCCAGTACCATCGCCTACGAGCAGTGGCCACTGTTCTACCAGAACACGCGCGGCATGAACCCTGGCCTGGACTTCTTCGTGCCGGAAGGATCGCCGCTGATCGCAGTCGCCGACGGTGTGATCGTGGATTTCCGCTTCCTGGCCGACGACGCCGACCGTTCGCTGGCGCTGCGCCCCTATCTGCCGGAGACATACCGCGCCGCGGACGGTTCGCGCCTCCTCTCCAATGTCATCGTCGCCTATGGGCACCTCACCGGTGACCCGACGGCGGAACTGGTGCACGTCGGCGACGAAGTGCGCGCCGGACAGATCATCGGCACGTCGGGCTGGCCCATCTACCGCCGCGACGACGGCACGGTCGCCATTCAGGGCAACAACGCCCATCTGCACCTGGAGGTACACCTGGTCACCGATGGCGAGCACAGTTTTGGCAGCAGTCAGCCGTTCAACCCGCTGCTGTTCTGGACGCCGCGCCTGGTGGCCTTGCAGGCGCGCCTGGCCGTGCACAGTGCCGCCCCGCCCTACCCGACCGGCGGGCAGCCCTGGGGGCGACTGGGTTTCTTCACCATTGGTTGCTTCCGCACAGGCACCGACATCGTCTGGGAGTATGAGCCGACCGCGGAGGCGCAGTGGCCGGACGGCGTCTACGACCTGGAGGCGACGCTGGCCTATCTGCGCACCTTCAAGCCGTATCTGGCGGAGCCTTCATGAGCGGACGGCAGACGTAATCACAGGGGCGGGTTCAGGTACCCGCCCCTATCTGTCTGGCAATCTGCCCCTCACCCCTTAATCCCCT
>DDBP01000296.1 GCA_002332795.1 Anaerolineales bacterium UBA2029
GTCGCGGGGCGAGGGGAAGTCGCCCCTTCTCCCGCGCGGAGGATGAGGGCAAAAAGTGCATAACACGCTCTAAACTCCGAACTCAAGACTCCAGACTCATCACCCGTCACTCGACATGCCCGCGTCTGTGCTGCTATAACCTGCACACAGGCGCTCGTTTTCTGGTGCCTCGCCATCGTTGATCCGCCAGGTAGCTGGAGGTGCCATCATGCGTCGCCCTGCGACTTCGTTCCTTGGCGCTACTCTGGGCGCGCTGCTCACTGCGCCGTTGCTGGCTGTCTTCTATCTGGCCGAGCAGGTGTTCGGCCTGCCTTTCCCGCCCTTTGCCGTCTTCGACTGGCTGGCGCGCACGCTGCCCGGCGATATCGTCGTGCGTAGCATCGAAGCGATGGTGGATATCATCCGCCGCTTCGACCTGGGCGAAACCTCTGGCACGGCCAAGACGCTGGAGACGCTGGCCGCGCTGCTGATTTTCTTCGGCGGCGGGGTGTTGGCGGCGATGCTTCTGCTGGTCTGGCGACAGTGGCTGGCCGGACGGGGGCGTCTGCCGCAGGGTCTGTGGCCTGGTGGCCTGGCGGGGATGTTGGTGAGCGTGCCCGTCGTGGCGATCAGCCTGGACGTAGGGGGCACCGACACCGCGCCAGGGATCGTCGCGATCTGGCTGCTGCTGGCCTTCGCCGTATGGGGAGCGCTGCTGTTCTGGCTGGCGGAACGCTGGCCAGAGCCGCAGCCTGCCGAACTCGCCGCCGTCCCTCCCCTCATGGCTCGCCCGCTGAGCCGCCGCGAGTTCCTGATCCGCGTGGGCAGCGCCTCGGCCACGCTGACGGTGATCGGGGCGGGAGTGGGGCGCTACCTGGAAGTGCGCGAAGAGCGCAGCTATCAGGCGTTGGTGCGGCAACGACGCGCGGCGGCTGAGGCCGTCGCCGGGCAGGTTGACCTGCCCAACCGCGACGATCCTGTGATCCCTGTGCCCGGCACGCGCCCCGAATACACGCCCCTGGAAGATCACTACCGGATTGACATCAACGTGCGCGCGCAGGAACTGGACGCCGCGACCTGGCGATTGCGCATTGGCGGGCTGGTGGAGCGCCCCCTGGAACTGACGCTGGACGAGATCGTCAACGACTTCTCGCGGATCGATCGCTACGTGACGCTGTCGTGCATCTCCAATCCCATCGGCGGAGACCTGATCAGCACCACGCGCTGGACGGGCGCGCCGCTGGGGGAGGTGCTGGCGCGCGCGGGCGTGCAGCCGCAGGCGACGCATTTGCGGATCAGCAGCGCCGACGGCTTCTACGAGACGGTCGCGCTCGACCTGGTGCGCGACGACCCGCGCCTGATGCTCACCTACGCCTGGGACGGCATCCCCCTGCTGCACGAGCACGGCTACCCGCTACGCCTCTACATCCCCGATCGTTATGGCATGAAACAGCCAAAGTGGATCACAGAGATTGAGGCCATCGCGGGGGACGAGGACGGCTACTGGGTGGCCCGCGGCTGGGACAGAGAGGCGCGCGTGCGGGCGACGGCGGTGATTGATGTGGTAGCCGATGACCTGCGCCACACCAGCGAGGGCATGACCCTGGTGCCCATCGGCGGCATCGCCTACGCGGGCGCGCGCGGGATTTCCGCCGTCGAGGTGCGCGTGGACGATGGGCCGTGGCAGCCCGCGCAACTGCGTCAGCCGCTCTCCGACACCACCTGGGTCCTGTGGCGCTATGAGTGGCCCTTCGTCGCCGGGCGGCACACCTTCACCGTGCGTTGCCGCGAGGCGGACGGCACGCCGCAGATCGAGGCCCGCGCCGGCACCTTCCCCAGCGGCGCGACGGGCTATCACGACCTGACGCGCACGCTATGAACGCCCCGACCGCGCGCGTTGACTTTCGTCCAGCAGCGCGGCCAGCGGTATCGCTTCGCCGTCGGCGGCCAGGTCGTCGAGCAGGCGTTGTTTGAGCGCGCGTCGCTCGTCGTCAGTCAGCAGTGCCAGCAATACGGCCAGCCGGGCGTCGTCGTCACCGCCGCGCTTGGTCTTGTGTTGCTCCTGGGCAACCTGTTTCTGCTGCTCGATGGTATTCAGTCCCCACACCAGCCACAATGAGAGCGTCGAGCCGAAAGCGGCCAGCACGGCAATGCTGGTGACGAACTGACTGTTGGTCAGAGCATCTGCCATGCCCATGCCCACCCAGATGAGGATGGTTGCGGCCAGCAACGCGCCGATATGTCTGATCCCCTGCACGGCCTGTCCCCTTTCTGAACGGTGTTATGCCCGTCACGTCACTGACTTCTACGCAGGGGGATCGCCGGGCGTTGCACAGAAGCGACGGCGCGCTGACCAGCAGACGCTTTATTCGTCCTCGCCGGCGAAGACCTGCCAGGGGCCGTGCATGCCGTCGTCGGTCACGCCGTAGTAGACGCGCAATTCGCCGTTCACCCGCTGCACCAGGTCGTAGCGCACCGTCCCACCGCGTTTGTAGCGCTTCCACAGCCCGATGTCGCCGCGCCACTCGACCTTGTCCGGCTGCACCGGGTTCGACTCCTTCTCGGTGATGGCGTAGTGCCACAACCGCCGTGCCGAGGAGCGGGTGACGTTCTTGACCACATTGCCGTTGCGCAGATCGCGCATCACGTGATACATGACGCCTTTGCGCTGCTCCGAGCCGATGATCTCCACGCCAGTGCGGGGCGGCTCGATGGCCGGGGCAGGCTCCGCAGGTGCGGGGAGAGGCGCTTCTGCCTCAGCGGGAGGGGGCACGGCGGGGCTTTCGGCAGCGGGGACAATTCCCCGGCGGGCCAGACTCTGCGCGACCAGTTGCACGATTTCGTCACGCA
>DDBP01000005.1 GCA_002332795.1 Anaerolineales bacterium UBA2029
CGCCCAACGCGCCCGCCGAATTGCCGTCCAGCAAGAGCATCCCCTGCGTCTTGTTCATGCGCTCGATCCGGTAAGGGTCTTGCTTGGCGAGGTTGTCCAGCGCCCAGTCGGCGGCGGCCCGTACCAGACTCAGGTTCATGTTGACCGGCTTGGCCTTGCCGCCGAAGTGAAAGTCGAGCGAGAAGGCAATCTCGTCCAGATCAATGCCCAACAGGGTCGCCAGCACGCCCACGTAAACCATATTGGATACGTAGGGCTTGAGGTTGGCGGGGACGTCGGAGGCGTCCGTCAACTGCTGAACGGGCATGGGGTAATAAACGATGTCGTCGCGGCTCTGCCGGATGCGCCATTCTTCGGGAAAGAGGCACACACCGCCCGACGCCAGGTTCTGAATATCTTCATAGATGGTTTCCTGGTTCATGGCTACCAGAATCTGGTAGTCCTCGCGCCGGGCGATATACCCATCTTTGCTGACGCGGATGGTGAACCAGGTGGGCAATCCCTGAATGTTCGAAGGAAAGATATTTTTTCCGCTGACAGGCACTCCCATGCGGAAGATCGAGCGCAACAGGGCGGTGTTGGCCGTCTGACTGCCCGACCCGTTGACCGTGGCAATCATGATCTGAAAGTCGTTGACGATCGGTTCGCGCTCGCTCAGGAGCGCTTCCAGCGACGAAGACTGAACCTCATCCATATGCTGTTATGTTCTCCTGCATGCTCCACTAGACGGTTGCGATGAAAAGTGCTGTGACGATGGCGACGCGGCCTGCTGGCAACGTCATCCCCGTTTCATTCACTGATCCGGCTGGAATATGCCAGCCCTTCGGAAAGGCGCGCGGGCTGTTTCAGATCGGACGGCGAGGCACTGCCTACGTCGTCGGGCTGATAGCGCAGCAATTGCATGTGCTCGCGCAGGGCCTGATGGCCCGCGTCGAAATCACCGCACGCCACGTATTCCACCATGCGTTCGTGATAGTCCCACACTTCGTGGTGATAGGAAAGCTCGGCGTAGAGGGCCAGGCCGAATGCTTCATAGGCTGTCCAGTACGCTTCCAGGATGCCCTGGACGAAGGGATTATCCAGGTGCTTGAAGAAGGTGAGGTGCAGGCGGCGGTGCTCGTTGAAGGGCACTTCGATGGGCACATGATGGAGCTTGAGCCGGGCTGCCGCCACCAGGCCGCGCAGATCGTTGATGTCCGCCGGAGTCAGTTGGGACACAGCCTCGTGCCAGAAGCTGAGTTCCAGGTTGGCGCGCAGTCGGGCGAAGTGATAGAAATGCGCGCGGCTGAGGCCGAGCGCATAGGTCACACCGAGCGTGGCTGCGGGAGCGAAAGTGAATTCCTGCACCTGCATGCCGGTGCGCGGCTTGATCTGCACCAGCCCCAGAGCGCGGGCAATCGCCAATTCCTCACGGACCTTGCTCACGCTCATGCCCAGTTCCAGGCTCAGTTCCGGGATCGTGGGCAGACGGTCGCCCGGCAGCAGATGGTGCCGGACGATGTAATCGAGAATAGCCGAGTCAAGTTGGGCTGTGGGCATGGCAACCATCCTGGCACATACAGTGCACCGTTGGACGGAATCTCTCAAAACATCTGATCAATGTTATCAATCAGAGTAATCCGATGTTTATTGCAGATTATATGTCAGTCCGCCCCAATCGGCAACAGATTCTTGGGCGTTTTTGACAGGATCGCACCGAAGGCAAAAAACCCGGCACCGTCCGGGCTGTGGCTGATGGACCGATGGGAGCAGGGCAGGGGTATCTCTCAGCGTGATTTGTCCGGCGGCAACCAGGCCGAGTAAGTTGGTTTGGCGGAGGGAGCCTCGGACCCGGTGGAAGCAGGAGAGGGCGGGACCTCTGTGCCCGATCCTGGCGCGGCGGGGCGATCTTCGCGCAGATCGGTGGCATCTTCCACCATGCGCAGCGTGTCGGCGACCAGATTGCGGGTGGGGTTCAGGCGCGTCACTTCGCGCGCCCCCTGACCCAGTTCGCGTGCCGCGTCGAGGATTTCCTTGCCCTCTGGCCCCAT
This sequence comes from Anaerolineales bacterium UBA2029, assembly GCA_002332795.1. Classification (GTDB taxonomy): domain Bacteria; phylum Chloroflexota; class Anaerolineae; order Aggregatilineales; family Aggregatilineaceae; genus UBA2029. The sequence goes on from DDBP01000005.1 coordinate 2,031, forward strand.
TTCGCGCTCCAGCTCGGCCAACGTCTGCGCCCAGGCCAGGCGAATCTGCCGTACCAGTCGGCCCAGTTCGCGTGCCCATTTGGCCGTGTTGGTTGGCCCGCCGATGATGAACAGCACCAGGGCGATGATCAACATCTCCGCTACGCCGATGCCGAAAATTCCATCCACAGTATTCTCTCCCCGCTCACAATAGTTCTTCGCGAGACTCGGCCAGTGCGCTCATGGCCGTTGCCGATTGTTCGGGCGCAGGGGGTTCGCGGCTGGCAACCGCGATACCGACCAGGATCAGCGCCGATCCGGCGAGTTGCAAAGGCACAGGCCACTCGTCGAGAAAGGCAATGGCCAGCAATCCGCTGCCGATGGGTTCGCCCAATATCACCAGGCTGACATAGGCGGCGGGCAGATAGCCCAGCGCGTAGTTGAAGGACGAGTGCCCGATCAACTGCGGCACCAGCCCCATGAGCACCATCCAGAGATACGCCTGCCCTGGCAACCCCAGGACTTGCTGCCGTGTCGCCAGGACGGTCACAATCAGAGCCAGGGCCGCGACTCCGTAGACGACCCAGGCATAGGTGACCAGGCTCCAGCGGGCGCGCAGGCGGCGGCCAATCATCAGGTAGAAGGCGGCGGCCACTGCTCCGGCCAGCGCCAGACCGTTGCCCAGCCAGGGATCGGGGCGGTTGGGTGGATCGCCAGCCGAACTCACCCCTACCAGAATACCTCCGCCCATGGCCAGCGCAATGCCCAGCAGCGTGGCGCGGTTGAGTCGCTCGCCGAGCGCCAGCGGAGCCAGCAACGCAACCCACAGGGGGCTGGTCGTGACCAGCGTCACGCTGTTCACTACCGCCGTGTACTCCAGCGAGGTGATCCAGGTGGCGAAATGCGCTGCCAGGAACAGCCCCGATAGCACCGCCCAGGACACGTCGCGCCAGGCGGAAGCCCGCAGTTCGGCGCGGTGACGCCGGAGTACCAGGGGCGTCAGGGCGATGGTCGCCACGCTCAGACGGGCGGCAGCCAGCACCAGCGAGGGCGCTTCGGCATCCTGCGCCAGGCGGATGAAGATGGCCGCGAAGGATACCGCGATCACGCCGACGAGCAGGGCAGCGTAGGGTCGCCAGCTCGTCTGCACATTAGACGTGACTGTTCTGTCTTGGGCGTTCACGCCGACCTCGGTTTCCACGGGATGTCCTAAAGCACCTGGGTCAGGCGTAACCAGCCCTGGCGAGCCTCGTTAGCCTCCTCCAGCGCGCGGCCCGATCCCATGATCACGACCGATCCCGCGCCATTCAGGGCGGCGAGCACCTCGGCGAAGCGGCGGAAATCGTCCGCCGTGGTGCTCAGCACTTCCTCGCGCAGGCGTTGCAGATCGTCGTCGGTGTCGCCCGCCAGATGCCATTGTAGCGACGTGTAGCCCTTGGCGTCCGGCAGCAGGTAGGCGTCAATGGCGCTGATGGTCCCGATGATGGCCTTGGTCAGTTCTTCCGGCGACAGCGTCAGTTCGTGCAAGAATTGCGCCGCCTGGTCGTAGACCTGCAGCGTCTGCAACAGATTCGGATCGCGGTAGGAGAGAAAAGTCAGCACGCCGGAGCGCCGGTCGAAGGTACAGAAACCGCCATACGCCCCACCGTGTACGCGCACTCGCTCCCACAGCCAGGTCGTGGTCAGGTAGCGCGTGATGACGAGGGCCGAACCGTGTAGCGCGTAGCCCAGCCGGTAGAGGTTGCCGCCCTTGCCGACATAGTTCACCTGCGCCGGTATCACCAGCCCTTCGTCCTGGTGGGGAAATTCCGGTTGCCAGACCTGGGGTGTCATCGGCGCGGTGGGCAATTCTCCCAGAAAAGCGGCGACCTGTGGCTCGACTGCCGCCCAGTTCGTCGCGTCGAGGGTGGCGTTGACCAGCATGGCGTCGCGGTTGATCAGCAGGCGGCGCATCGTCTCCAGTGTTTCCAGCACGGCGGGCCAGTCGCGATCGATGCGCCCGATCAGGTCGCGCAGGAAGAACAGGTAACTCACACCGCCCATCTGTTCCGCTGCCCAGTCGGCCTCGCTGAAACGAGCAGACAGCCGTTGCTGCACGACAGCGTGTCCAGAAGGCACCAGCCCGGCCTCTTCTCCCGCTTTTTCTTCCAGCACAAGCTGCCGGAAACGCTCGCGGTTGTCCAGCCGGACGGTGAGCAGTACATCGCGCAGGATCGCCAGCAGGTCCGGCACCTGGGCGACGGTCGCTTTGCCGCGCAGGAACTGCCAGGTCACCGCCTGAGTGCCCTGACGCGGAGTCAGCGCGAAGCCGTCCGGACGAATGCCGCCCGTCTTCCGCCCAATGCGGCGGGAGAGCCGGACATAGTCTTCGGTCTCGGTGCCCATCTCCAGCAGTGCCCGCCCAAAGAGTGGCACATAAGGCAGCAGTTCCTGGGGCAGCACGTGCAGGTTGAAGCCCAGGTCGAGATAGAGGATGCCGTTGGTGAACAGATCGTGGAACAATAGCGGCGTGCCAGCCTGTTGCCCGACCGCAATGGGAATGCGCTTGTTGTGCCGATCCAGATCGTCGAGCGTCAGGTGCGGGATGGTCGCCAGCGCTTCGGGCGGATCAGGGGTTTGTTGCAGGCGGTGCAGAGTCAGCGTCTCCTCGATCATGCGCTGCAGGGTGGCGTCGTCCATGCTAGCGCGGATGGCGGCTAGGCGCGCGCGTTCTGCTTCTTCGCGCTCGCGGGCCAGGGTGGGATCGGGCTGCAGCACGACCGTGGTACGGTGCGGGTTTTCCAGCAACATCGCGCGGATCAGGTTCTCGAACGTGCGCGGCTCGCTGCCCAGGCGAGCCTTGATCTGCTGCAAGGGGGCCTCGAAGGCCAGCGCTTCCAGCGGATCGCCGCCATAGAGCCAGGACTGCATGATCCGCCAGCCCAGGATCAACCCGCGCGGCAGCCGTCCGGTGTTGTTCTCGCGCAGGGCGAACTCGACCGTGTTGAGCGACGCCTCGATCATCTCGCGATCAATGCCGTTTTCGGCCAGGTCGCCCAGGGTCTGCAGCACCAGGGCTTCGATCTGATCGGCGTTGGCCGGATCGGTCCCGCGCAGACCGGTCGAGAAAACGCTCTGGTACAGGTCGAGTTCCAGGCCCATGCCCGCCAGGTCTTCGCCCAGGCCGGACTCAATCAGTGCTTTGCGCAGGGGCGAGGCGGGCGTCCCGATCAGAATGTGGTTGAGGATGGTGAGCAGCAACAGCGTCTCGGAGTCCTTGGCTTCTGTCAGCGCCCAGTTGACGGTCACCTGGCCCTGCGGGCGCTCTTCGTCCGGCTGCTCGTTGACAGCGAAGCGGTGCAGCAAGCGCCGTGGCGCGGTGAAGCGCGGCTGATGCAGAGTCGGGCGCGGCACAGTGATCGGCTCGAAGTCTTGCAGATACTCATTGACCAGGCGCAGGCGTTCCGCCGGCGGATCATCACCGTAGAAGAAGATGCGCGCATTGGACGGGTGATAGTAGGTGGCATGGTAGGCGCGGAACTGTTCGTAGGTCAGGGCGGGGATGACCTCCGGGTTGCCGCCGGAGTCCTCGCGATACATCGTATCCGGGAACAGCGACGCCTTGATGTACTGCTCCAGCAGATCGTCGGGGTCGGAGTAGGCCCCTTTCATCTCGTTGAAGACCACTCCCTTTAAGGTCAGGGGGGCGTTGGGGTCTGGCAGTTCGTAGTGCCAGCCTTCCTGCAGCAGCGTGTAGGGGGTGAGGCGGGGGTAGAACACCGCATCCAGATAGACATCTACCAGATTGTAGAAATCCTGCAGATTCTGACTGGCGACCGGGTACATGGTCTTGTCCGGGAAGGTCATGGCGTTGACGAAGGTCTGCAGGGAACCTTTCAGCAACTCCACAAACGGCTCTTTGACCGGGTACTTGCGCGATCCGCACAGGACTGAATGCTCGATGATGTGTGGCAGACCGGTCGAGTCGGGGGTTGGCGTGAAGAAAGTGATGCCGAACACCTTGTTCTCGTCGTCGTTTTCCATCGAGAGCAGTTCAGCGCCCGTGCGCACATGCCGGAAGAGCCGCGCTGTCATGTTCAGTTCGGGGATGGTGCGCTCGCGGATCAGCTCAAAGCCGTGAAGTTCGGTCATGCCCCTGTTCCTTGTTTTTTGCAAAGCGGGGAAACCCATGCAGCCATGGTCAGCGAGATTGTACCACCATTGCCGGGTGCCCTGGTACGGCGAATTGTCGGCCTGGCACCGCGCGCCAACCATTGACAAAGGGGGGGGCGTCCGCTACAATTCCGGTCACTCTGGCCGGACGGCGGACTTGACCCTTGAGACGGGTCAGGGGGCATGGTAGAATCTGTTTACCATGCCGACGTAGCTCAACCGGCAGAGCAAGCGCCTTGTAAGCGTTAGGTTATGGGTTCAAGTCCCATCGTCGGCTCTGCGGCGCTGAGCCAGCTTAACAAACACAGACGGGTCGGTGTCCCGAGCGGCAAAGGGGGCGGACTGTAAATCCGCTGGCGGAATGCCTTCGCAGGTTCGAGTCCTGCCCGGCCCACCTGCAAGCTAACGGCTTGTGTGCCTACGTAGCTCAGTCGGCAGAGCGCGCCCTTGGTAAGGGCGAGGTCATGGGTTCAAATCCCATCGTAGGCTTAGTCACACGACCGACCGATCGTTGAAACACGGAGCCTGATCCCCTGTTGGGGACGCATCTGGAGGAACTGGAATAACGATGTCTAAGGGCAAATTCGAGCGCAAGAAGCCCCATGTGAATGTGGGGACGATCGGCCACATTGATCACGGCAAGACGACGCTGACGGCGGCGATCACCAAGACGCTGTCGCTGAAGGGGTGGGCGGACTTTCGACCGTTCGACTCGATTGACAAT
>DDBP01000175.1 GCA_002332795.1 Anaerolineales bacterium UBA2029
TGGGAGTCGAACCCACACGGGAGTTACCCCGCGCGATTTTGAGTCGCGTGCGTCTGCCTGTTCCGCCACTTCGGCCAATCGCTTGATAGTATATGCAGTTTTCCGCGTGTCGTCAATGCCGGGGCCGCCTGACACATGGCAGAAACTCAACTCGTCGAGGCCGCCAGGCGCGGTGATCTCTCTGCCTTCAACCGCCTGGTGCTGGTCTACCAGGACATGGCCTATTCGGTCGCTTACCGCATTCTGGGCGACCCGGATGCCGCTGCTGATGCGACTCAGGAAGCCTTCATCGCCGCTTACCGCAAGCTCCATCAGTTCCGCGGCGAGCAGTTCAAGCCCTGGTTGATGCGCATCGTCACCAACGCCTGCTACGACGAACTGCGTCGTCAGCGCCGCCGCCCTGCCATGTCACTGGAAGATTTCCACGAGACGCAGTCCGCGGAAGAGCCTGCGCTGCACAGTCAAACAGAACACCCGGAACAGTATGTGCAGCGGAGCGAACTCAACGCGGCCATCCAGGATTGCCTGAATGGCCTTCCCGATGATCAGCGCGTGGTCACTGTGCTATCGGATATCGAGGGGTATTCCTATCAGGACATAGCCTCAATGACTGGCTGGCCGGTGGGAACGGTCAAGTCGCGGTTGAGCCGTGCCCGCGGGCGGCTGCGCGACTGTCTGCGCGCTGTACGGGAACTTTTGCCCGCCGAATACCGTCTACAGACAGAACAGGCTCGCCAGACCGGCGAGACAGAACAGGCACTCTGAGCCAGGTACTATGCCCAACACACCGCTTTCCGACCGCGATCTTGAACTGCTGTCTGCCTATCTGGACGGTGAACTGCGCCCTTCAGAAAAGGGCGCGCTCGAAGCACGCCTGGCTCGCGAAGAGACTCTGCGCGTGGCGTTGGACGACTTGCAGGCCAATCGGCTGCTATTGCGGCAGGCTCCCCGTCTGAAGGCCCCGCGCAGCTTCACCCTTGATCCCGCCGTATTCGGTCAGCGTTATCCCTGGTGGCGGCGAGCACTCTTTGGCAATCTATTGCAGATCAGCGGGACGCTTGCGGCGGCAGCAGCAATTGCGCTCATCGTGATTGGGCTGGTGCTGAACATGGGGCAGCAGGCCGTTCCCGCCGGCACCCCGCCTGTAGCTCTAGAGGCGGCTTCACGCCCCACGCAGGTTACCCCGCTGCCCACGACAACTCCCCTGGCGACTGCCACCTTGTTGCCACAGGGGACGCCCACACCTTTCCCAACGGTCGCTTTGCCCGCGGCATCTGCAGCCGAAGAGGCCGCGCAGGCTATCCCCGCGCCTATGCTGGCGCAGCCGGAGCAACCTCTGCCCTCTCCTTTGCCAGAGATGTTCCCTGCTGACACGTTCTCTGCAGAAGAAGGCGCTGGCGAAGCCGGAGCCTTCGGAATGGCCGCTCCCCCTGGCGAAATGCAGATGCGCGATGCATCCGCCGCAACAGCGGTGCCTGCGACTATCGCCGGCGGCCCTCAGCCCACATTTTTCGCAACAGCGACGCCAGAGACTGCCGCTGAGAAGATAGCGGCATCCATGCCCAGCCCCTCGCCTGTGACGCCCGAACCAGAGTCTGTCGCCAGGCAGCAGGTTCCACCCCCCGAAGATAGGTCACTGGCACACTGGCTGCTGATCGGGGGAGGAGCTATGCTCGCGGCGTCCGGAGCGCTTTTCGCCGCTGGCTGGTGGAGAAGCCGCCGCCCATGAGATATCCGGCCAACTACTGTCAGGTCTGCGGGCACCCGCTGGAAGATCGTTTCGCACACGGCAAGATGCGGCGTGTTTGCCCATCCTGTGGCTTCATTCACTTTGAGGACCCCAAGGTAGCTGTAGTGGCCCTCATTGAACACGAAGGACGGGTGTTGCTGGTGCGCCGCCGTTTCGATCCAGAAAAAGGCAAGTGGGCCTTACCAGCAGGTTTCGTGGATGACGGTGAAGACCCCACCCTGGCAGTTGTGCGCGAGGTCAGGGAAGAAACAGGGCTTGAAGTTGCTGTCACGGGCCTGCTGGATGTCAGCGCGGGCACGGGGCGATCTGGAGCGTCCATCATCATCACGTACACGGCCACCGTTACAGGCGGGAGCGCCCGTCCCCAGGACGATGCCGACGACATCCTCTGGCTCGACCCCACCGATCCTTTGCCCGACCTGGCCTTCGACAGCACCCGCCAGGCTCTCAGGCGCTGGCAGGTACGCTAACAGCAACACCTGCCGGGCGCTCTAGCGGCTGTCGTTTTCGGTGGAATACCCGATCTTGCTCATGGTAGACATCCACTCTGGCGTCATCCATAGTTTCCAGTAGACGTTGAGCAACATCGGGGCGTAACGTTCGACCAGCACTCCCAGCCGGGCCAGGAAACCGCCCAGGACGATCTCGTGCTCCCCGCGCACCAGCCCCAGCACTGCCCGTTCGGCCACGAAATCGGGATGCTCCACAGGAAATCCGTACCGCTCCACCAGATTTTCGACCTCTGGGGTGAGCATATCTGTGTGCATCCAGCCAGGCAGTACCAGCGTCACATGTACGCCCGTACGGTGCAGTTCCCGGCGCAGCGCGTCAGAGAAACCTGCCAGGCCGTACTTGGTGGCGACATAGGGCGCAAAGGCAGGCACTGCCGCCCGGCTGAGGCCAGAGCCGACGTTCAAGATATAGCCGTGATTATGCGCCAGCATGGACGGCAACACGAGTTGCGTCAGACGGATGGCTGTCCACAGGTTCAGGCGCACCATCTGCTCGATCCGTTGGGCATTTTGCTCGACGAACGGCCCGCCCATCGAGATACCCGCGTTGTTGACCAGCACATCAATGCGGCCAAAGCGCTCCAGCGTCAGGTCTACCACACGCCGTAGCTGCTCCTCGTCGGTCAGATCGGCGGGAATAACCAACACAGCGGACGTGTACGGCTCGATCTCGCGCCGGACCATCTCCAGGCGATCTTCGCGACGCGCGACCAGCACGACTTTGGCCGCTCGCCGGGCGAAGGCAAAGGCCAGAGCGCGCCCCAGACCAGACGACGCACCAGTGATGAGGACTACTTTTTCGTTCAGCACCAACGTAGAGTGTCGCGGGCGGAAGAAACGCATCAGCCAGTATCCCAGGCCGGCTGCCAGTCCACCCCACAAAGCACGGCGCAGCATTTTCATGCCAGAGCACCCTTTGCGCATACATAGCGGGGGCAGCCCTTCAGCTCCCCCCGTCAACAACCCTGTTTCAATGTCCAGAAGCGGTCACGGACCAAAAGCCAACGTGATCCCGTTCGCCAGATCGGAAAGCAGGTAAGGGAAGATACCCAACACCAGCGTGCCGACCGTCGCGATACTGATCGCCCAGGCCAGGGGAGCGGGCACGTAGGCCTCTCCCTTGCCCTGTTCGAAATACATGTACCACACGATGCGCAGGTAGTAGTAAGCGGAAACCAGGCTGGTCAGCACACCGATCACCGCCACCGGGATCAGGTCTGCCGCCACCGCGGACTTGAAGACAAACCACTTGCCGACAAAGCCCGCCGTCAAGGGGATACCCGTCAGGCTGAGCATGAATACCGCCATTGAAGCCGCCAGCAGCGGTTGTCGGGCTGCCAGACCGCGCATACTGTCCAGGCCGGTATTCGAGGCATCGTCCTTCTCGACAGCGATGATCACCGCAAACGCACCCACGTTGGTGAAGGCGTACGCAGCCAGGTACATGATGACAGCGCGTGCCGCCTCATCGGCCACGGCAGGCGTCCCGGCGGCAGCCACCCCGATCAGCAGATAGCCGGCATGGGCAATGCTCGAATAGGCCAGCAGGCGCTTGAGATCGCTCTGCACGATGGCCACCACATTCCCCAGGATCATCGTCAGCGCGGCGATGATCCATACTGTGCTCTGCCATGCCGCTGCAGCTTCACTTCCGAGCGTCAGGTTTCCCATGCCCGCACCCAGCACGCGGGCCAGGGCCGCAAAACCGCCAACCTTGGCAGCCACACTCATATAGGCGACCACCGAAGTCGGCGCTCCCTGGTAGACATCCGGCGTCCACATGTGAAAGGGGACCGCCGCCACCTTGAAACCCAGCCCTACCAGTACCAAGCCCGTCCCCACCAGCAGCAGGTACTTGCTGGATGCATCACTGACCACAATTTGCTCGATGCTCTGCCAGAGGGCGCGGAAGTCTGTAGTGCCGGTCGCCCCATAGACCAGCGCGATCCCATAGACCAGGAAGCCGGACGAAAACGCACCCAGGATGAAATACTTCAAGGCGCTTTCTTCCGACGCTTCCTGGGGCCAGCGGAACCCGCTGAGAATGTACAGGGGGATGGAAAGCAGTTCGAGCGCCACGAAGACGATCACCAGGTCTCCCGCCGCGCCCATGACCATGACGCCCAGCGTGGTGAACAGCAGCAGATAGTAGTACTCGCTGCGCTGCCGGTGAATGCGCTCCAGATAATTGTAGGCCACCAGAACGCCCAGGATGGCCGTGATTAACACCGTGACGTTCACCGCGTCGCTGAAGCGATCGGCCACATACATCCCGCCAAAGGCCAGCGCTCCGTCGCCAAACTCGACCACGTCTCCCAGCGCCAGCAAAGCGAGCACCAGCGCCGCGCCCAGGCCTATCAGGGTTAACGCCACCGTGATCTGCTTGCGCGTCCGGGGGATGAACAGGTCAACGATCATCAGCAGGCAGGCGTAGACGCCCAGGAAGATGGCCGGTAGCGCTGCCCCAGCGTTGAGATCGCTCAGGTTCGGAACACTAAACATGGCCCCTCACCGCCTTCACTGGCCAGCCGCCGTCATTACGTAGGTGTTCACCTGATCCACCAGTTCTTTCACCGAGCCGTCCATGAACTTGAAGAAATACCCCGCCTGAAGGCCGATGACGAACACCATCACCAGGATGGGCACCAGCGACCACAGTTCTTGCCAGTTGAGATCGGGCAGGCGCTTGTTCTCTTCTTTGTCCAGCGCGCCCATGAAGACCGTGTTGAACATGTACAGCATGTACACTGCAGCCAGGATGATGCCGATGGCAGCGAAGAAGGTGAACCACCAGCTCAGGACGGACGATCCCGCCGAACCAAGCAGAATGGTGAACTCGCCGACAAAGCCGTTCAGACCCGGCAACCCCATGCTGGAGAGCACTATGACCAGCGCGATTCCGCTATATAGGGGCATCGCCCGCCAGATGCCGCCAAAAGCGCTCATCAGCTTGGTGTGCCGACGCTCATAGAGCACGCCTACCAGCAGAAACAGGCCACCTGTGCTGATCCCGTGATTGACCATCTGCAGGATGCCCCCCTGGATGCCTGCCGGGTTCAGGGCGAAAATACCCAACATGACAAACCCCAGGTGACTGATGGACGAATAGGCGACCAGCTTCTTCACGTCCTTCTGGCCATAGCTCACCCAGGCCCCGTAGATGATGCCGATCACCGCCAGCACCGCCACATAGGGCGCAAAGGTCTTGCTGGCCTCTGGGAACAGCGGCAGGTTGAAGCGAACGAAGCCATAGGTACCCATTTTCAGCAGCACACCCGCCAGAATCACTGAGCCTGCCGTCGGGGCCTGCACGTGCGCATCGGGCAACCACGAATGCAGGGGCCACATGGGTACCTTGATGGCAAAGGCTATGCCAAAGGCCAGGAACAGCCAGCGAGCCGTGTTGGTGCTGAGGGACAACTCGCCCGTCTCCAGCTTCGCCAGGATGTCAGGCAGACTGAACGTCCCGGCCTTGTTGCCCAGCCACAGAATGGCCAGCAACATGAGCAGACTGCCCGCCATGGTGTACAAGAAGAACTTCACGGCGGCATAGATACGGTCTTCTGCGCCCCAGATGCCGATCAGGAAGTACATGGGCACCAGCGTCACTTCCCAGAAGATGTAGAACAGGAACAGGTCCTGCGCGACGAAAACCCCCAGCATGGCCCACTCCATCAGGACCATGAAGAGGTAATACAGCCGCACGCGATCTTTGATGGGATTGAAGGACGCCAGAATGGCCAGGGGCATGATGAAGGTGGTCAGCATCACCAGCCAGATGCTGATGCCGTCTACCCCCACATAGTAGCGAATGGTGAACGAATCGGCGGTGATCCAGTCTACCTTCTGCACCATCTGCAGGCCGGAGACGCTCGTATCGAAGTTGCGCAACAGCAAGAGCGACACGCCGAATGTCACCAGCGAGGTAACCAACGCCCCCCAGCGGTAGCCCTGTTCCGTGCGTGCGAACAGCAGCATGAGCACCAGGCCCACCAGGGGGAGCATGAAGACCACAGTGACCAGCGAGATATCTTCCATAAGTTGGGTCCCTCTGTGTTACAGGCCAAGCCAGTCGCGGATCAAAGGCACAAGAATCAGGAACATCACCAGCAGCGCGCCAAAGAGCACGCTCAGCGCGTACATGTGTACGTAGCCCGTCTGAATTGTGCGCAGACGCTGCCCTGCCCGGCGTGTGAGCCTGCCCAGTCCATCGAAAGCGCGGTCAATGATCCCCTTGTCCACACGCCAGGTCAGCACGGCGGTTGCCGCATTGAACGGATCGCGGATCAAGCGCTCGTGCACGTAATTGTGCCAGAAACGCCAGTCCACCTGCTCCGCCAGCCAGTACGCCGCATTGCGATAGGGGTAGACAATGTAGGTGAAGTAGAACTCGTCCCAGTACAGCTTGGCATTCGCCAGGGCAAAGCCTCGCTGCGTGCGCGGATCGACTTCGAGCGGATCGCGCCGCAGTGTTGCCAGCACCGGTTCGCGGTAGACCGAGCGAGCCAGATAGATGGCCCCCAATGCCAGCAACACCGCAAATGTGGCCAGCAGGAAGTTGAACGAACCCGCGTGCGCGTAGGTGACGCTGTGCTCCAGGAAACTGGTGAACTGATGCTTGCCCAGAATCCAGTCGAGGATGGGGAAGCCGCCCGGCACATTGATGAACCCGATCAGCAGGCTGAGCGCGGCCAGGATGATCAACGGCACGGTCATGACGCGCGCCGATTCTTCCGCATGGGCCGCAGCAGCATGGCGCGGCTTGCCCAGGAAAATCAGGCTGACCTGCCGCCACATGTAGAAAGCAGTGAATGCCGCTGCCGTCAGCAACAGCACAAAGGCGACATAGCCGCTCAATAATCCTTCGTTCACTCCCGCTTTGAGCGAATCCAGCAGGATTTCATCCTTCGACCAGAAACCAGCGAACGGGATGATGCCTGCCAGCGCCAGCGTCCCGAAGAGATACGTCCAGTAGGTGACAGGCATCCGCTCCTTGAGGCCCCCCATGAAACGCATGTCTTGCGGGTCGAAGTCATCGTCCAGGTGACCGGGGTGTCCGTGCGTGACGTGATGGTGACCATGCTCCATCCCGTGAATCACCGAACCGGAGCCAAGGAACAACAGAGCCTTGAAGCACGCATGGGTCACCAGATGGAACATGGCCGCAGCGTAGGCACCCACTCCCACTGCCGCCACCATAAAACCAAGCTGACTGACCGTGCTGTAGGCCAGCACGCGCTTGATGTCCCACTGCCCAACGGCAATGAATCCTGCCACCAGGGCCGTCGTTGCGCCGATCGCAGCCACCACAAACGACGTGAATTCCGCCGCATGGTAGAACACATTCGCCCGCACCATCATGTACACGCCCGCGGTGACCATCGTTGCAGCATGAATGAGCGCGCTGACAGGCGTTGGGCCAGCCATAGCGTCTGGCAACCACACGAACAGCGGAATTTGGGCGCTTTTGCCGGTGGCCCCCAGCAGGAAGAGCAGAGTGATGAGCGTCAGCGTCGTCTCGAAGCTCAGCGACACCATGCCGAAGTCAACCTTGTGCCCGCCTTCCTCCAGCCAGACTTCCGCCTGGTTGAACACTCCCAGCGGTCCTTCCGGTTGATGCGTCTCTTCCTCCTGCACAGGGGGCACGAACAGGCGCGGCTCTTCAGCCGCCTCAGCGTGATGGGCAAGGGGAGTCTCGCCAGGATGATAGAAATCGAGCGTACCGAACGTCCAAAAGGTGAGCAACACGCCCAGCACCAGCCCGAAATCGCCCACCCGGTTGACGATAAACGCCTTTCGCGCGGCGTCGCTATTACGCCAGCCTACCCCCTTGGGCTTGTCGAACCAGAAGCCGATCAACAGGAATGAGCACAGGCCCACGCCCTCCCAGCCAACGAACATCATCAGGAAGTTGTTGCCGGTGACCAGGATGAGCATGAACAGCAGGAACATGTTCATATAGACGAAGAAGCGTGGGAAACGCTCGTCACCGTGCATGTAACCGATGGCGTAGATGTGGATCAGCGTGCCCACGCCCGTCACGACCAGCATCATCGTCACGCTGAGCGTGTCCACCCGGAATGCCCAGGGAATGGTCACGTTAGCGGAAGGGATCGTGATCCAGTCCGCCAGCAAGGGCATATCCACCACTGCCGCCTTGTAGCCTGTGTTGACCTGCGCGATCCACAGCAACACCGCCACAAAGAACGTCAGCGCGCTGGCCCCCGCTCCGACAATCCCTACGCCCCGTTCCCCCAGATGCTTGCCGGCGAACAGGTTGATCAGCATCCCTGCCAGGGGGATCAAGACGACAAGCGGTACAAGGTCAAAGAAGTTCTCCATGGCCGTTCCTTTGGGTCATGCGCCAGACTGAGCCAGGTACCCCAACCGCCTATTCCTTGAACATGTGCAGGTTGTCAATATCGATGCTCTTCTTGGTGCGGAAGATGGCCACGATCAGCGCCAGGCCCACTGCTACCTCCGCCGCGGCCACCGTCATCACGAAGAAGACCATCAGGTGCCCGTCGCCACCCGCCCACTGACGGGCAAAGGCCACCAGGGCCAGATTGGCCGCGTTCAGCATCAGTTCCACCGACATGAAGACGAGGATGGCATTGCGGCGCAACAGAACGCCCATCGTGCCCATGACGAAGAGCACCGCACTAAGCAACACATACAACTCAATGCTAACGCCCGATGATCCCATAGGTATTCCCCCTCCGTCTGCCCCGCCCTATTTCGAAGGTTCGGTCGGCGCGCTCTGACTGACCACCGCCGGTGGGTTGGCCAGTCGGCGTACCAGGCGCGGACGCGGCCCCAGTGCTTCGTGCGTCAATACGATGGCCCCGATCATCGCCACCAGCAGAAGTAACCCCACCAACTGGAACGGCAACACGTACTCAGAGAGCAGGAGACGGCCAATATGCGTGGGGCTGCCGAAGGTAGTCGTCGCATCAGCGCGCAGGTTGACGATGACGTCTCGGAACGAATTGTCCGGCTGTCGCTGCTCGGCGAACACCCACAACACCAGCGTGTTCGCCTCCAACTCCTGTTCCGGCAACTCAGCAATTGGCGTGCGCTGACTGCCAGTCGAGTACAGGGCCAGGCTGCGCACCCCTTTGGAAAGCTGGAACTCGCGTGCTTCCCCATACCGCAGCGCCTCGACCAACGTCTCGTTGGTGTCCATATCGCGCAGATCAACCCGCAGGCGGTCTGGCAAGGCGTTCACTACTACGGCGCGCAAGCCATCTTTCTGATTGCTGTAATCGAGCGTATGCGCTGCCGTCACTACCTGCGGAGCTGCTTCCCCCAGGCGTCCCGCTGCTGTCAACGAGTAGGATTTCCCCTTTTCCAGCGCGATCACCTGGTCAAGGAGAGGAGTCGCTCCCTGTGGGTCTTGCCCGGCCTCTACCGCCCTCAATTGATACTCACCGTCGCGCCACTGCCGGTACTCGGATGCCTGCCCAAATGCCAGACCGTGCGCCACCTGCTGATCTCCCAGGTAGAAGTCGAGCGCCCCCACCCCGTCGAGCACATGCACGATGCGCACGTAGGGCTGCGCCTTGCGCGGCTCGGTCGTATCAACCTCACCATTGATCACCGCGATGCTGGCGATCAGCAAGAAAACCAACGCCAGCGCCACAACCACAGGGGTAAACCAGCGGAAACGTGGCTGAAAGCCCGGCACCACACGCTCTGCACCGAGCAACATGATCACGAAGAGGAACAAGACCATGATGGCGCCGGCATAGACCGTGATCTGCACCATCGCCAGGAAAGGCGCGTGCAGCATCAGGAACAGGAACGCAATGCAGGCAAAGTTCAAGATCAAGAACAACGCGCTGTAGACCGCGTTCTCGCTGATGAGCATCATCGCCGCTGCCACGATGGCGATGGCTCCCACGATGAGAAACAAAGTCAGTTCCATAGGCTGCCGTCCTGATTCGCGCGTTCAAGACGCGCAGTGCTCAGCCCGATCCCGGTGAAGCGCAGTGTAGCGCAAGACAGGTGCGCCACCAAACGTATCCGCTACCCTTATTTGGGGTCCTCCATAATGGGAATCGCCCGCGTGAACTTGCCCGGTTCTGTCTTCTGAGGCGTTCCAGGTACCCCCGGCGGTGACGGATCGAGCAACATCTCCTTGGTGTAGATCGCATCGCGCCGGTCGGTGAAGCTCAACCGATATTCATGCTCCAACACGATGGCCTCGGTAGGGCAGGCATCCTCACAGTATCCGCAGAAGATGCAGCGCAGCATGTTGATCTCATAGGTCTTGGCGTAGCGCTCACCAGGGCTGTAGCGCTCTTCGTCGGTGTTCTCTGCCGCTTCCACCCAGATGGCGTCTGCCGGGCAGGCCGCCGCACACAGTGCGCAGCCGATGCACTTCTCCAGGCCGTTGTCGTAGCGCTTGAGCGCATGACGTCCCTTGTAACGCTCGCGCAGGGGACGCTCCTGCTCCGGATACTGAATCGTAACCGGCCCTTCCAGAATATGCTTGAACGTTGTGGCAAAACCCCGTATCAGATTCATCCAATACTCCTCCGCTCGCTCCGGCCATGCTCACTCGCGACGCTTACCCTCGCCAGAAACAGGACCTGGATTCTTCGCACCCTCTTTGCTCGACACGGCTCGCGAAAGCGCCACCGGTACACCAAGCATTTTGTCCACGGCGTGCATCGTCAGCAAGCCCATGCCCGCGTCGCCGGATAGGGAAACCACTTCGACACGCTTTGCGCCGACTTGCTCCGGCTTGCGCCCCACGCGCTCCAGCCAGTAGGCTGCTCCCGCCAGGAACAGCACCCAGGCGATCACGGCCATGATCACCGTCACCTGGCTGCCGTAGGTTTCCTCCAGGACGACCGCTACCGCCGTCCACGCCACAGCTATCAGCGCCAGAGGCAGCATCACCTTCCAGCCAAAGGCCATCAGCCGGTCGTACCGTATGCGAGGAAGCGTGCCGCGCACCCAGATCATGACGATCAGCAGCACGACCACCTTCAGCCCAAACACGACAGGGCCGAGCAGCGGGGCTTTGTCTACCAGGAAGAAATGGTACCCCCCGAAGTACAGCGCCGCGCCGATAGCGCTGACCGCAATCATGCCGATATATTCCGCCAGGTAGAACATGGCGAACTTCATGCCGCTGTATTCAGAATGATAGCCCGCGGTCAGTTCCTGTTCGGCTTCGGGCATGTCGAACGGGGCGCGGTTTACCTCGGCCAGCAGGGCCACCGCCATGATCGCCGCTGCCACCGGGTTGCGGAACACGAACCAGCTCAGGATGGGCGTCTCGTTCTGCGCCTCGATGATGTCGCCGATGCTCATCGAACCGGCCAGCATCACCGGCACGACCATTGCCAGCCCCATGCTCAGTTCGTAGCTGACCATCTGTGCCGAGGAACGCAGGCCCCCCAGCATGGCATACTTGTTGTTGCTCGACCAGCCGGCCAGCACAATCCCATAGATGCCAATGCTAGTGATGCCCATCAACCACAGCACGCCTACGTTGACGTCCACCAGCCCCTGCGACAGGCGATACCACTTGCCGTCGAACCAGGGCACCGCAATCTTCGGGCCAAAGGGTACAACAGCGAGCACGATCAGCGCTGGCACCGTCTTAACCATCGGCGCGATCCAGAACACCACCTTCTGGGCATGCGCCGGTGTGATGTCCTCTTTGAAGATCAGCTTGATGCCATCCGCCACTGGTTGCAAGAGACCGTAGGGGCCAGCGCGGTTCGGACCAACGCGCGCTTGCAAGAACGCCAGGAAACGGCGTTCAAGCACCGTGGTATAGGCAAAACCGGTCAGCAGCACCACGAACAGGATCAGGCTGGTCAGGATGGAGTGGATCACCGTGCAGGTGCTGTTGCTGGCGCATTCCACGACAATACTGGATTCCCCTGGGCCAAACATACCAGACCTATCCCTCCCTCTTTTGCACGGCGCAGACCGCCAGGGCCTCTGGCACTGGCGACGACGTCAGGCGACGGGGTACCAGCACTACTCCTGCTGGCGCTTTCTCGTCAATACGCGCCCTGGCGAACAGTTCCACGCCGTCCGCCTTCAGCACGATCTGTTCTCCGTCGGCCACGCCCAGTTTCTGAGCATCTTCGGCGTTCAGTTGCACATAGGGTTCGGGGACACGCCTGTGCATCAGCGTACTGTGCACAAAGAGCGGCTCGCGGTTGTAGAGTAGATGAATCGGCACAGCCATCAGGCCATCGCGCCTGGGCCGGGACGCATCAACGGGTCGCAGCGTCAGCTTGTATTGCCCTTTCTCCGCGTTGGTCGCCCACTGTAACCCCAAGCCGCCGCGGTTGCTGTACGCAGTACCGCCATAGTACAGGTCTTCTCCACCCACCAGAGGGAATTGCGGCTCGACCTGTGCCAGGCGGGGGTAGCTCATATCGGCATAGCGCAACACATGCTGTGTGATATCGCGCATGACCAGGCTGGGCGCGATGCGCGGTTTTTGTCCACCCCGCATACGCGCGCTGATATGTGCGAAGACTTTCCACCCCGGCAACGTGCCTTCCAGAGGAGACTGCGCCATGTAGAAACGTTGCACCCGGCGCATGCCATTCGTGAACGTGCCCTCCCGCTCGGCAAAGCTCTGGACCGGCAGCACGACATCCGCCTGCTCCGCCGTGGGGGTCATGAACTGCGTGGCCACCACCACAAACTGCGCTTCATCCAGAAGCGCGGCCATGCGCCCGTCTTCCGCCACCGGGTCGGCCTCGGCGATCACCCACATCTCCGGACGTGCGGCGATCATGGCCTGAGTCGCCTCAGGCGTGAAGCCCATGTCCAGCGCGCCTTGCATGTTCGCTCCCGGCCACACCGGGATCAAGCCATTGTTGGGCCGCCCTACATGACCGGTGAGAATGAGCAAGTTGGCAGCCGCCTGCATCAGCTCGGCGTGCTGCGCCAGGGTGACCCCCTCGCCGCCCACGAAGATCACCAGATTCTCGACACCCAGCAGCGTTTCGGCTGCCTCAGCCACCGGTTTCGGCACCCGGACGCCTTTCAACGCCGCTTCCAGTTGGGCATAGCCTTCGGCGCGCGCAGCAACGAAGGCCTCATCCACTGCGTTATTGCGGCGCGCGATAGCAGCGAAGCCATTGAGCACGCTTGCTGCTTCCCCGTATCCGTAATGCAACACGGTCGTCGCATAGCGATCCAGTTTGGTGGGCCGCCCGTTCGCTACCACCACTTTCGCGCCGCGGTCGGCAGCCTGCTTGACCTGCAACCACCAGATGGGCGCTTCCTCCTCCAGGTCAGACGCGATGACCAGGATACCGCTCCCCTTACCGAGGTCGCGCAGGCGCGTGCCGACTCCCACCCCCACCTGCGTGACCTGCTCCCAACCTGTCATGAGCGCTGGCCATACGCCCAGCGCACAGTCGCTGTGTGTCAGGCGAGCCAGCTTGCGCAGTTCCCACAAGTCTTCGTTGCTCAGGCTAGAACCAGCCAGGAAGCCTGTTTTCGCGCCGTGTTGCGTCAACCGCGCCGCAATCTCGGCATAGACGGTGTCCCAGTCCACCGCCACCCACGCCCCATCGCGGCGAATCATGGGTTCGGTCAACCGTTCCTCAGCACGGCTGTGATGATGTCCGAAACGTCCCTTGTCGCAGATCCAGATTTCGTTGACTGCCTCGTTCTGGCGCGGCATGATACGTTTGATGATCTTCATGCCGCCAAAGTCGCGATCCTGGCGCGTGCTGGCGCTGATATTGCATCCCACGGGGCAATGCGGGCATATACTGGGCACTTCGTCCAGTTCCCAGGGCCGCGCGCCAAAGCGAAAATCAGCAGTGGTCAGCGCCCCCACCGGGCAAATATCGGTCGTGTTGCCGCTGAACTTGGTATCGAAGGGGGGATCGCTGATCGTCACGATCTGCAGGCGTCTGCCGCGCTCGTGAAACGCCAACACGTCGTCGCCTACGACCTCCGCACAAAAGCGTGTGCAGCGGGCACACTGAATGCAGCGTTCCCGATCCAGATAGATCAGTTCGCCGAGCGGCACATGCTTGTCTAGGTGCAGCTTGTCATCATAGATGAAGCGCGACTCACCCGGCCCATAGGCCATCGTCAGGTTCTGCAACGGACACTCGCCGCCCTTGTCGCAAATCGGGCAATCGAGCGGATGGCTGGTGAGCAGAAACTCGATGATATTGTCGCGGGCTTCGCGCACCGCCTCAGTAGTGGTGCGCACAGCCATGCCAGCGCTGACTGTTTGCGTGCACGCCGTCTGCAGCTTCGGCATCCAGCGCACCACAGGATTTCCCTGCTCGTCCCGCTCCGGCTGACCGGTCTCGCGGTTGATAACCACGCTGCCCAGTTCGACCATGCACATGCGACACATACCTACCGGTGCCATCTTGGGATGATAGCAGAACACCGGGATAGTGATACCGTGCATCTTGGCTGCGTCTACCAGGTTCATACCCGCCGGAACCTGGTACTCCTGACCATCAATCAAAATCGTAACAGTGTCAGCCATAGTGCTCCTCAAGAAGTCAGAGCCGTTGCCTGTACCTGTCTGCTTGCTGGGCCACTTCACCGGCACTCGCGTAAACCGGCCTCGGCCCGATCCACATACGCCTGCAGAATGTAGCCCCACTCTGCCTGCGCCAACAACTCCGCCGCGCGCTCTCTGGCAGCCAGGAAATCGAGCCTGGCTTTTTCAGGCTGACCGCACGCCAGCCACTCTTCACCGCGTAGCACATAATACACCGGGTGCGCCAGGCCGCGTTCGATCAGATGGCTGAGTAGAGCTAATTCCGGTGTCATCATCTGCGCTCTGCCAACCGCGCTATCTGCGCTCACTCCCACATCACGCGCCAGCGACCGCCGCTTGAGGCACAGTCTCCGCCAGCCCTACGTAGCGCTCATACTCGTCACGGAAATGGCGCAGGGTGCTGAGCACCGGATTGCAGGCGAAGTCACCCAGAGCGCAGAGGGTCAATCCCTGAATCTGCCGGGGAACGCTTTCCAGCAGCTCCAGGTCACGCGGAGTACCTCTGCCGTCCAGCAATCGCTCGTAGATTCGCTCCAGCCAATAGGTGCCTTCGCGACACGGTGTACACTTGCCGCAGCTTTCGTGCTTGAAGAAGTGAATCATCTTCGCTGCCGCCCACACCATGTCCGTATCTTCGTCCATCAGAATGAACGAAGCCGAACCCAGGGTGCTGCCCAGCGCGGCCACGCTCTCATAGGTGAGTGGCGCATCGAGCACCTCGTCGGTCGCCGGCAACACTGGCCCACTCGCTCCAGAGGGCAAAATACCCTTCAGCCGTTTGCCATTGGGAACGCCACCCGCATGCTCGAAAATTAGCTGGCGAAAAGTGAGGCCCAGTGGCAATTCATAATTGCCTGGCCGCTCCACATGCCCGCTCACACAAAAGATTTTCGGCCCCGGACTTTCCGGCGTGCCGATCGCCTTGTACGCTGCAGCCCCGTTGAGGATGATCCAGGGGACGTTTGCCAGCGTTTCCACGTTGTTGACCACGGTCGGCTGATAGTACAGGCCGCCGCCCATCTGCGCCGGAAAGGGTGGGCGTACACGCGGCTGTCCCAGCAACCCCTGCAGGCTGTTGAGTAGCGCGCTCTCTTCACCGCAAATGTACGCCCCCGCGCCCAGGTGAACATACATGTTGCAGCTCCAGCCGGAGCCAAGAATATCTTCCCCCACCAGGTTGGCCTGGCGCGCTTCCTCGATGCGCTCTTCCAGAGCGTGAGCCAGGTCCCAGAACTCTCCCCGGCAATAGACATAGACCGCCGTAGCCTGGATGGCGTAAGCGGCGATCATCGCCCCTTCGATGACCTGGTGAGGATTCTTCTCCAGCAGCTCGCGATCTTTGAACGTGCCCGGCTCGCTTTCGTCCGCGTTGACCACCACATACTTGATTGGGGCGTCTTTGGGGATGAACGACCACTTGCGGCCAGTAGGAAAGCCCGCCCCGCCCCGTCCGCGCAAGTTGGAATCCAGGACGATCTGGATCACTTCGGCGGGGGTATGCTCCTTGATGGCTTTCCGCAGTCCCTCGTAGCCGCCATGTGCCACATAGGTTTCAAACTGCCAGATGTCAGCAATGTCGCGATTGCGCAGCAGAATGTGTGCCATAGTTCTCCAAGCCCCGTCTCTGCACAGAAAGCGCGCCCTTCAAATCCGCATCGCCCATTGCAGGCCGGTCGCGGCGGTTACCAGCAGAAAACCGCAACAGGCCAGAATTGGCCCCACGTACAGGCCCAGCGCTGCGCTGTAGCCAACCCCGAACATCCCTATCGCCAGCAGAACGCCTTCCGACCACCGGGCCTGAGCCATCCAGGCCAGCGCGGCGGTCAGATACCCTCCGCCGAGAGCCAGGAGCACCAGAGCATCTGCCGCCCGTCTGGCATACCACATCGTGTCCGGATGCATCGCCCCCATACGCCCGGTCAATCGGTCATAATGCGCCACGGTGACCAGGGCCGACTGCGCGGGATCGACGGGCCAGGGTGCCCGAACCACGGCCAGCGTACTGAGCAACAAGCCACTCAAGATCACCGGCCAGGTGCTGAGCGTCTCCCTCTTGCGATGGAAAGGTGCCCCCAATGACCTAGACATCAGGTGAATCGCGTTTGGTAAGGTAGACAATGTCTGGGTGTCGCGCGTACCCCGCTCTTTCGAACAGAGCCAGGCTAGCCGTGTTCCAGTCTTCAATCAAGACACCGATGATATGCATCCCTTGCGCGCGCAGCACCCGCTCAGCCTCGGCAACCAGAGCCTGCCCAATCCCCCGTCGGCGAAAGTCCGGATGGACAGCCAGGCGGTTGATCCATCCTTTGCGCCCATCGTGAGTGGCGAGGACAACCCCCACCAGCCGATCTCCCGCCCGCGCGCCTATGACCGTCTGCGTTCCACCAGCAAATTGCCGGGCAAACGCCTCTGCGCTATCGCGACCAGCAGGACGAATGGACAGCCCCGCAGCCTCCCACAGCGCGCGCACTCCGTCGTAGTCGTCCGCTGTCAGCGTGACCAGCTCGTACTCGCGTACCTGCATCTAGCCCCGATCTCCATCGCTGCGGCTCGCCTCGGCACGCCACTGCTCAATCAGTGCCTTCATCTTCTCCATGTCCAGGTTTTCGTGATAGTGGAAATTGCACTGAAGCATGGGCGCTTTGTCGCACGCGGCCAGGCACATTACCGGTTCCACGGTGAACAGGCCGTCCTCAGTCGTGCCGCCTTCTTCGCTCAGTCCCAGGTACTCGCACAGTTGCCGGTAAAACTCGTCCGCGCCGCGCAGGGCGCACGGCAGGTCGGTGCATACCTGCAACCAATACTTCCCTTTCGGCTGCTCCGAATACATGGTGTAGAAGCCGGCGATGGACTGCACCTGTGTGGGATCAATGTCGCACAGCGCAGCTACTTCTTTCAGGGCCTCCGGCGTCACCCAGCCATATTCCTCCTGGGCCAGATACAGCAGAGCCATCACACCAGACCGTTTGTCCGGATACTTGGCGAAGATTTTCGCGATCCGGTCAGCATATTTCTCAGCCAGCACGACCCTACTCCTGCTGCAGTACACGCGGTGCTCGTCGCCAGCGCTTAGCGATCGGCATCGCCCAGCACAATATCAATGGTCCCAATGATTCCCACCAGATCGGCGATGAGATGTCCCCTGGCAATGTGTGGCAACGCGCTGAGGTGAATGAAACTCGGCGTGCGGAAGTGCACCCGCCAGGGACGCGGGCTACCGTCGCTGACCAGGTAGCACCCCAGCTCGCCGCGCGGGCTTTCGACCCGTACATACACCTCGCCCTTGGGAGGACGGAAACCTTCCGTCCACAGCTTGAAATGATGGATCACCGCCTCCATGCTGGTCCCCAGTTCAGAGCGCGGGGGCGGCACATACTTGCGATTGTTGGAACGCACCGGACCGCCGGGCAGGTTGTCGAGCGCCTGTTTGACGATGCGCAGGCTCTGACGCATTTCCTCCATGCGCACCAGATAGCGGTCATAGATATCGCCATGCGTTCCCAGCGGCACATCGAACTCGAAGTGATCGTAGCTGCTATACGGGATCGCCTTGCGAATGTCCCAGTTGACCCCCGAACCGCGCAGCACCGGGCCGGTACAGCCGAGGCGAATGGCGTCCTCCGCCGACAGGAAACCAATCCCCTGAGTACGGTCCAGCCACAAGGGATTGTTGGTCAGCAGGCGTTCGTAGTCATCAATGCGCGCCGGGAAGTAGTCAATGAAATCGCGCACCGCCGGCTCGAATTCTTCTGGCACGTCGCGCCACAGGCCGCCCGGTCGGAAGTACGTGCTCATCATGCGCTGCCCGGAAACCATCTCAAAGATGTCGAGAATCTTCTCGCGCTCCCGGAAGCAGTACAGAAACACGCTCATGGCCCCGATATCCAGCGCATGCGTGCCCAACCAGACCAGGTGACTGTTGATGCGCGTCAATTCGGCCAGCAACACACGCAGGTACTGCGCCCGCAGAGGCACGTCCAGGTCGCACAGCTTTTCGATGGCCAGGCAGTAGACCAGGTTGTTGCCCATGGGATTGAGGTAATCCATGCGGTCGGTCATGACAATGGCCTGCTCGTACCGCTTGGACTCCATGGACTTCTCGATGCCCGTGTGCAGGTAGCCGATATCGGGCACGCAACTGACAATTTCCTCGCCATCCAGTTCCAGCATCAGGCGCAGCACGCCGTGCGTGCTTGGATGTTGCGGCCCCATGTTGAGCACCATGGTCTCGCCGCTCAGCGCGCGCTCCGACACCAGCCCCTTGAGCTGCTGAATGTCCCCTTCCCAAACGCTATCCTGTAGTCCGGTCATTCCCGCTACTCCACGTGACCGCCCTCAAGCCTACTCTCGCGCGTAGGGCTTGTGCCTGTCAATCTCATCGAAGTTAAAGGAAAACTGCACGGTCTCATACCCCAAGGGATAATCTTTGCGCAGCGGATGCCCATCCCACCCTTCTGGCATCAGGATCCGTCGCAGGTCCGGATGATCCGTGAAATACACCCCGAACAGATCGTAGACTTCCCGCTCCGACCAGTTTGCCGCCGGGTAAACCGAAGTGACGCTGGACACTACCGGATTGTCGCCAGGCAGGTATACCTTGAGCCGCAGCGAGCGGTTGTGCACCATCGAATACAGATGATAGGACACCGCAAAGCGAGGCTCCTGCGGATAGTAATCCACCCCGGACACGTCAGACAGGAAGTTGTATTCCAGCCCCTTGGTATCGCGGCAGAAGCGACAGACGCTCACGATGTAGTCGCTATCAACTACCAGGGTGATCTCGCCACGAAATTCCAGGACATCCTGGATGGCGTCGGGAAACGCACTGGTGATCGCCTCAACCGGATCGAGCATCGCCGTTATCCTCTTTATCTCACCTGGGCTAGCACGACTTATGCCCAGTCGGTAATGCGTTCTTGCTTGATGCGCTCGTGCAGGGTGATGATCCCGTGAATCAACTGTTCCGGACGTGGAGGACAACCGGCCACGTAGACATCAACAGGCACGATCTCATCTACCCCCTGGACGATCGCATAGTTATTGAAGATTCCGCCACACGATGCGCAATCGCCCATGCTGATCACCCATTTGGGTTCGGGCATCTGGTCATATAACTGACGCAAGACAGGAGCCATCTTGCGCGTGACCCGCCCGGCCACGATCATCAGGTCACTTTGCCGGGGGCTGGGACGCATCAATTCCATGCCGAAGCGCGAAAGATCATAGACGGAAGCCTGCGTGCTCATCATTTCAATAGCACAACACGCCAGGCCGAAGAGCATAGGCCACATGGCGCGAGTTCGTGCCCAGTTGACCGCATCTTCCAGCCTTACCGTTACGACACCCAGTTCACCGAGTTTTGACGTTAATCCCATTCCAGCCCTCCAACCTTCCACTCATAGACAAAGCCGACTGTCAGAATGAAGAAGAACGCTCCCATGATAGTCAGGCCATAGAGACCGTAATCGCGGAAGACCACCGCCCAGGGCAGGAAAAAGATCACTTCAATATCGAACAGGATGAAGAGCACCGCCACCCGGTAGAACTTGACAGGTATGCGCCGGATTGCCTCTCCATAGGGGCGCATACCGCTTTCGTAGGGGGCTAGCTTGCGGGCAGTAGGGCGGTAGGGGCCGAACAAGCGCGAGATGAACGCAATGAGCACGCTGACCACAACGGCCAAGACCAGCAAGGACACGATCGGTGCGAAGTCTGATGGCACGGTAAGATTCTCCGTATTATGCGGTTGGCTCAGTGCTAATTGTTCTGATTAGAACAAACGCTTCAGAGATTAGCATAAAGCCCGTGCCGTGTCAAACGGGAGCAAGAGCTTGTTCAAGCGATCTTGAACAAAGATAACACACGACCGGTGATTTTGAAAACAGGTGTTGGAAAAATCAGAGGATAGGGAGAGGGGGCTACCGGACGACGAACAGCCAAGAAGCGAGGTTGGAATCACTTGCCGTGCGAGATAGATCTGAAATCATGAGGAGATCTGGCCAGAAGAAAAGACAACAGGCCAGGGGA
>DDBP01000358.1 GCA_002332795.1 Anaerolineales bacterium UBA2029
CTCCCATTGAGCCTCATGCGCGTATTGTAGCCCTAAACCTCTGAAGCCTCAATGTGCTAGAATCCTGCTGCTTTGTGACGCAATTCCACCTTCGGAGCTAGATATAGCATGACTCGCGCACAATGGCGGCTACTACTGACTGACCCTCTGGATGGCCCCATGAACATGGCCATTGATCAGGCCATCATGGAAGCTGTGTCTGCCAACCGTGTCCCCCCCACCCTGCGTTTCTTCGCCTGGCAACCGGCCTGCCTGTCGCTGGGCTACATGCAATCCATCCAGGACGTAGACCTCGCACGCCTGACTCTGGCGGGCTGGGACCTCGTGCGACGCATGACCGGGGGACGGGCTATCCTGCACACCGATGAACTCACCTACAGCGTGGCTCTCGCCGCAGACGATCCCCTTGTCGCCGGAGGGATCGTGGAAAGCTATCGCCGTCTCAGCGCTGCTCTGGTCGAGGGACTGCGTATCCTGGGTGTGTCGCCAGAAGCCGACAGACGCGCTGACGGACATCACAACGCCAGCGGGCCGGTCTGCTTCGAGGTGCCCAGCCATTACGAGATCACCGTAGGCGGTAAGAAACTGATCGGCAGCGCTCAGGTGCGCAAGTTTGGGGCAGTGTTACAGCATGGCACTCTGCCGCTCTGGGGAGATATTGCCCGCATCTGCGAGGCGCTGGTCTTCGCCAGCGAACAGGAACGCCAGCACGCGCGCGAGCGTGTGCTCGAACGCGCCACCACGCTGCAACAGGCCTTGGGGCGGGTAGTTACCTGGCGCGAAGCCGCTTCAGCCATGGCCGAAGGCTTCCGGCGCGTGTTCGGCCTGGATTTGCAGGAAACAGAGCTGACAGACGACGAATATGAACGTGCCGCCGAGCTGCGCGCCACACAATACGCCACCGAAACGTGGAACGCCCGCCTTTAGTCCGGCTGACACGAGGGATCAGGAGAGAGAATCTCGTCGGAGACCTCGAAAGTGACGCTGGCAAACCCCAGCTTCTGCAGCAGGTCGTACAGTGTCGCTTCGGCGTTCTGCCTGGCCAGCCCCAACAAATCCATGGTTTGGGCAGCTTCGAGCAGGTCGCCCATCGCGCGGTTGTAGGCTTCGCTCTGCATCCGCTCGTAACGGCTACTGCAATCCTGCAGGCCTGCCCAGCCCCGGCATGTCCAGGCGAGTACTTCGGGCTTGCCCAGGTCGCAGTAGGTAATACGAGGGGACGGGAGCATCAGCCTGACCGCACCGCCCGCTGTGACGGAAACGTCATCCTCGGCGATCGTCGCCAGGTCTATTCCGGCCTTGACCGTGCCAGTGTAACTGATCTGCAGCTCGGCATCGGGCGCTGCACCGCTGTCTACCACGGTCTTGGTAATCACGATGCCGCTCTGCACCGTCTCCAGCAAAGCCAGCTCCTGCACGCTGAGTACAATCGTCCGGCTATCGGTGACGACAGGAGTCGCGTCCTTCTCAAAACCGAATATCGCCAGAAAGTTTTGCGCCGGATCACCCAGGAAATCGGCGACCCGCAGCGTCATGATCAGCGCCATGCAGGCGACGACCAGCGTCAACACCAGCAGCGACGCGCCGCCGAACAGCGCGCAGGTAGCCCAGCATCCGCGCGGGGCTGCCATTCGGGGGGTCTCTTTACGCAGCGGGCGTCCTGCCGGGGCGGCGGGATGCTGAGACTCTGGGGGTGAGGATGGTTTGGCGGGTTTCATGGCCTCCTCAGCGGGAGAACAGGTGATGTCTGTATTCGCTAATGACTACGCGAAAGTGTCCTGCAAGTTGCATGGTGATCGGCAACTCTGGTCATTGCAGAGGCCGAAACTGATAGAGTGTGCCGTCTTCAAAGCCGCGCTCGCGGTAATACGACCGCGTCCCCACCGCCGAAATCACCGCCAGCCGCGCAAAGCCGCGCTCGCGGGCGATCTGCACCGCCCGCTCGATCAGGCGCGTGCCCAGTCCACTGTGCTGCGCCCTGCCCTGCATCTTCTCACCTATGGATACCGCCTGCCCGTAGACGTGCACCTCGCGGATCATGGCCGCTCCCTGCAACTCTGGCAACAGAGGTGCCGCTGCAGGCAACGACAGGCGCAAGAAAGCAGCGATCCGCCGGTCGTCCGTGATGTACTGCAAGAAGACCTCCTGGCTGACTCCTGTCTCGTACCACAGCTCGTCCAGATGCAGCGCTTCCGGCGCTACGGCCCTGCCGCGAATCTCTCGCCCACGGATGTCCGGGCTGCGCAGTCCGCGCTCCTGCAACGCTGCTTCGACCAGTTGGCGGAAGTTTGGCTTCATGTCTCCCGCCACGATATCCGTCGAAGGAATGTCGCGCACAACGCGCGTCAGGCGGCAATACTCCGGCGTCTCCAGAAAGCAGTTGACCAGCACGTCCAGCAGCACCTCGTGCGAATAGGGCCGCCATTCCCCCCGCTGATAGACCTGCATGAGTTCGGCGCTCTCAATCAACGAGCAGGGATATATCTTGAGTTCGTCAGGACGAATATCGGGGTCGGAAAACAGGCGCTGATAGTCCGCCATATCCGCTTCTGGTGACGAGCCGTACAGGTTCGGCATCCAGTGCGCGTGAATCTTGAACCCGGCCAGCCGCAGCAGGCGGAAAGCTGCCCGCGTCATGGCGACAGTATGGCCGCGCCGGTTCTTGCGCAGGATTTCGTCGTCCAGGCTCTGCACACCGATCTGTACCTTGGTCACCCCCAGCCGTCGGATGCGGATCACCTCATCCACGCTCAGATAGTCGGGGCGCGTTTCGATCACCAGCCCCACACAGCGGCACGGCGCAGTTTCGTTTTGGCGCTGCACGTCGGCCAGTTCTTCCCAGGTCGCATATTCGTCCACTACCGTGCGGGGACGCTCCCCTCGCGCCACCGCCTGCGCCAGTTCGCGTGAACGTGCCATCTCCTGGCGATAGATTTGCTGCACCACCTGATTGTAGGTGCGATCGAGCGCGGTTCCGTTCAGCGTCACCGGAGTTGCCCGTTCCGGGTGCAACTGTGATGCCTGCCGCAACAACGCGCGCACTTCGTCCGTGCGGTCAATGCCTGCGCCAAAGTCGTGCAGTGCATCGAACATCCTCTTGACGAACCACACCTGATAGGTTTCGGGGTAAAATGACCACGTCCCGCCCAGGACAATCAACTCGATCTTGTCCAGGGGATGCCCGGTTTCGTAGAGTGTGCTCAGGCGCGAGTAGACCTGCAGGTAGGGATCGAAGCTATTCTGCTCTGCCCGTTGCGCCCCTGGTTCACGCGCCAGGTAACTCTTGGGCATCCGCACATCGTTCGGGCAAAAGATACACTCACCGGGGCATGGGTAGGGCTTGGTCAGCACTGTCACTGGCGTCACGCCGGACATGGTACGGATGGGCTTCATGCGCAGCCGGGCCAGGACTTCCAGGTCGAACGGAGGCAGCCCATCTGTCCCTGCCAGGTGCCGGTAGGCGTGGATCAGGTCATTCTTATTGAATAACCCTTGCCCATCCCTGGGATGTTGCTTGAGAATCTGAATGAGACGCGCCGGTGTCAGATTGGGTTCGCGCACGACTTCCTGCAAGATCGCCAGCAGCGCGCCTCGATAATTCTCAAGTTCAACCGGTGGACGGTAATGTTTGCCCATGATAGATTCCGAATGCCTGCCCAACCGCTAAGTGCTCTGTGGACGCAGAAACGATCGCGCGACTGAACGCGCTCAACCGTGCATTTTACCAGATCACCGCTGCCGACTTCGACCAGACCCGCACCGCCCCCTGGCCTGGTTGGCAGACTCTATTGCCTCTGCTCAGCACCCCGCTCAGCGTACTGGATGTGGCCTGCGGCAATGGGCGTTTCGGAGTTTTCCTGTTCGAACGTCTGGGGACAAACGTAACGTATTACGGAGTGGATAGCAACCCTGAGCTGTTGAGCTTCGCGGAAACTGCGCTGAGCGGCCACGCGGCCCACCTGGAACTGCGTGATGTGCTCAGCGAGCCGCTGCCGTCCGGCACCTACGATCTGGTGGTGCTCTTCGGCATGTTGCATCACATCCCCGGCCACGAAAACCGACGCGAATTCATGCGCGCCCTGGCAACCCGCGTGGCACCGGGTGGGTTACTGGTCTTCACCGCCTGGCGTTTTTATGAATACGAGCGCTTTCGCCAGCGTATTGTGCCTTTTCCGCCCGAATGGCGCGTCGAACCTGGGGACTATCTGCTGGATTGGCGACGCGGCACGCGGGCCTTGCGCTATTGCCACTACGTAGACGACCAGGAACACGCCGCCCTGATTCAGGTCACCGGCCTGCGCGAAGTGCTCACCTATCGCGCCGATGGGCACAGTGGCGACGTCAACCGATACAGCGTCTTGAAACGAGAGACATGATGCTCACCGATCCCACTCCCCTGCACGAAGCCTTGCTCGCCTGGTTCGTTGCGCATCAGGCCGATCTGCCCTGGCGGCGCAGGCGAGACGCCTATGCCGTTTGGGTCTCCGAGATCATGTTGCAGCAGACGCAGGTTGCCACTGTGATCCCCTACTTCGAGCGCTTCATGGCGCGCTTCCCGACTATAGACGCGCTGGCAGAAGCCCCTCTCGACGCTGTGCTCAAGGCATGGGAAGGGTTGGGCTACTACAGCCGGGCGCGTAACCTGCATCGCACCGCACAACTCGTGACTGCCGAATATGGCGGACAATTCCCCAGCGACCCGGTCCTGTTGCAGAAACTGCCGGGCATTGGCCGCTATACCGCTGGCGCGATCGCCAGCCTGGCCTTTGGCATCGCGGCACCCGTGCTCGACGGCAACGTGATCCGCGTGCTCACCCGCCTGTTCGACATTGCCGACGATGTGACTCAGAGTCGTACTCAGCGCAAGCTGTGGAATCTCGCAGCAGAGTTGCTACCCGTCGGACAGGCGGGCGCGTGGAACGAGGCGCTAATGGAATTGGGACGGCGCATCTGCACCGCCCCGACCCCGCGTTGCCAGGAATGCCCACTGACTGCGCAGTGTGCCGCCTTCGCCAACGGCACGCACCTGTCCCGCCCCGTCAGACAACCGCGCCCTCGCACGCCACACTACGACGTCACCGCCGCCGTCACCCGCCGCGACGACGGGCGTATTCTA
>DDBP01000159.1 GCA_002332795.1 Anaerolineales bacterium UBA2029
CTGGCGCGTGCAGGCCAGGGGTACCGACGGCATCTGGGGCCTGTGGAGTCCGGTCTGGACACTGACCGTTGACACGGTCAAGCCAGCCAAACCCGCCCTGCTCTCACCGGTCAAGGATGCCCTGGTCACGACCAACCTGCCCGCCTTCGACTGGGGCGACGTGCCCGATGCCGTGCGTTATGACCTGCGGGTTGACAATTCCTCGACCTTCGGCAGCCCGGAGGTGTCGGTGACGGTGACCGCCTCCGCCTACACCGTGACGATGCCGCTGCCCGACGGGCGCTACTACTGGCGGGTGCGCGCCGTAGACGCGGCGGGCAACGCCGGGGCATGGACGAGCGCCTGGACGGTCTGGGTGGACATCACCCCGGCTCCGGCTCCAACCCTGCTCTCGCCCGCCGACGGCAGCCCGACCAACGACAACACCCCCTCTTTCGCCTGGAACGCCGTGCCCGGCCTGAGCGCCTACCGCCTTCAGGTCAGCAAGAACGCTGCCTTCGCCAGCACCGTGATCAACGTCACCCGCAGCAGCACGACCTACACGCCCGACACCGCCCTGACCGACGGCCCCTACTACTGGCGCGTGCAGGCCAGGGGCACCGACGGCATCTGGGGCCTGTGGAGTCCGGTCTGGACGGTGACCATTGACACGGTTAAGCCAGTCAGCCCTACTCTGCTCTCGCCCGCGACCGGCTCAGTGCTCAACACAAGTCAGCCTGAGCTTGACTGGAGCGATGTAGCGGACGCCGCCTACTACGAGTTGCAGATTGACAATTCGTCAACCTTCGGCAGCCCGGAGGTGTTCCTCACCATCACCGCCTCGACCTTCACGGCGACGACGCCGCTGCCCAATGCCAAGTACTACTGGCGGGTGCGCACCTACGATGCGGCGGGGAACCGGAGCGGTTGGACTGCTGCGCGCAGTTTCACGCTCGCCTATGCTCCTGCCCCGCTGGAGACAGCGACACCTGCTTTCACCGCTACCCTGGCAACGTCAGTGGTCGGGGTAGGTCTCATCGAAGCGGAAAGTGACGCTGTCCAGCGCACGGGCCTCTGGACGGCGCATCAGACGTCGGTCGCCAGTGGCGGCGGCTACGTCTATAGCAGTGGTAGCACCGCCGATGCGCTGACCCTCACCTTCAGCGGGGCGCAGGTGAGCGTGATCTACGTCAAACACCCGGCGTTGGGGGTCATCGTGGTGGAGATTGACGGATCGCCGCTGCAACTGCTGGACAGCGCGGCGACGGAGAGCGTCTTCGGGACGCAGGCGACCTTTACGCTGGCCGAGGGCGAGCACACGTTGCGCGTCTACCCGCTGATGGGCACCATTGCCCTCGACGCCTTCCTGGTCGAAGCAGCGGTGCCCACAAGCGAACCGGAAGCGACCGTAGCAGCGACCGACACACTCACGCCAGCCGACGCGCTACCAACTCCGGAGACTCCAGCGCCAGCCGCTACGCTGCTGACGCCGGAGACCCTCAGCCCAGAGCCGCCGGCGACCGACCTGCCTTCCGCGACCCCGTCGCCCACGCCCACGCTCGATCCGCTGAGCGTCTGGCTGGAAGCGGAAAGCGACGCGGTAACGATCACCGGCCTGTGGACACGGGTAGACGATGCACAGGCCAGCGGCGGCGCGTACCTGCTGAGCAGCGATCAGAGCGACGCAGCGCTGACGCTCGCCTTCTTCGGCCCGCGCGTAGATGTCGTCTATCTGACCGGAGCGATGCCCGCTCGCTTCGACGTGGAAGTGGACGGGCTGGTGACACAGACCGTGGACTATCGCGGCGACGGCCCTGACTTCTCCGCCCGCCTGACGCTGCTGCTGAGCGACGGGCCGCACACCCTGCGCCTGATCGTCCGCGAAGGGGCGCTTGGAGTAGATGCCTTCGTGCTGCCGCCGCAGCCGATCACGCCGACGCCTGTGCCCTCCGAGACGCCGACCTTCACGCCCACGGCGACGCTCACCCCAACGCCCACCGAGACGCCGTCACCGACGGCAACGCCGTTCCCGCCCACGGAAACTCCCACGCCCGCTCCGCCGCCCACCGAGACGCCCGCCGCGCCGCCGGACGGCAACGCGCCACCGGAAAATTCCTGAACGGTCACCGCCCCAGCGAAAAACTGGGGCGGCTCGTTGGTTGGTTCTGCCGAACGTTGCGATTGCGCCAGGGGAGAGGCCGTGCTAGAGTCTCGCACGAAAACCGCAACACGAGGTGACAATCGCTGATGCTCAAAGCTGTCTTGTTCGATCTCGACCAGACGCTGATGGACTGGTCGCAGGTGGAGCCGTGGGAATCCTATCAGTCGGAACGTATCGCGGCGCTGCTGGACTACGCCCGTCGCGAACTCAGCGCCCCGCCCTCGTTGACAGAGGAAACGCTGTTCGCCGTGTTCGTAGAGACACTGGCCGCGGCCTGGCAACATAGTCGCGCCACCCTGCAAGCGCCCGACATTCGCGTCGTGCTCGTGCAGACGCTGGCGGCGGTGGGCGTCGCCGAAGACCGGCTCGACCCGACGGCCCTGCTGGAGGCGTACAACTGGCAGCCTCCGGCGGGCGAGCGCCCCTACCCGGACGTGCTGCAGGTGTTGCCGCAACTGCGGGCGCATGGCGTGGCGCTGGGGCTGATCACCAATGCGTCGCATCCCATGTATATCCGCGACCACGAACTGCGGCAGACCGGCCTGCTCGACCTGTTCCCGACGTGTCGTCTTTCGGCGGCAGACGTGGGCGTGATCAAGCCGCATCCGGCCATCTTCGCCCGCGGACTGGAATTGCTGGGCGTGGAGCCGGGGCAGGCCGTGTTCGTGGGCGATAGCCTGGCCGCCGACATAGCGGGGGCACAGCGGGCGGGCATCCCCGCGGTGTGGATCGCCCGCGAAGGCGAGGTGACGCCGGACAGCGCCGAAGTCGTGCCGGATGCCTCCATCAGCACCCTGCACGACCTGTTGCCGGTGCTGGATCGCTGGTTCCCCGGCTGGCGCAGCAACGGGCATGCGCGATGAGCGCTGTCTTCGAGACCGCACCTTACCAAAATCTGACGCTCACTGGCCCGATGGGGGTGGGCAAGAGTACGGTGGGACGGGCCGTGGCTCAGCGGCTGGGAGCGCCTTTCTTCGACCTGGAAAACGAGATTCTGGCCCGCGAAGGGCAGTCCGCCGAGGAAATTCGCGAGCTGTTCGGCGAGGCCCGTCTGAAGACGCTGGAAGCCGAGACCATCCGCGACCTGACGTTGCAGCGGCATGCGGTCATCGTGGTCAGCGGACCGGCCATCCTCGACGATCTCAACCGCGCGCGCCTGGCCGAAGCCGGCCCGATCCTGTGCCTGACCTGCCGTCTGGACGAGATTCTGCGGCGGATGCATGTGGCGCGGGGAGCCTGGTTTCACAACCCGGCCAATCGGGGTATCCTGCTCAGTCGGCTGAAGCGCGAAATGCGCGTGACCGCGCTCGATCTGCCGCAACTGGACACGTCTCACCTGTCGCTGGAGGATGCGATCGCGGCGGTGATCGCCTTCTGGCTGGAACATGCTCGTTTCTAGACCAACGATGGCTGGAAAGGAACGGCTGATGAGTACCTTAACCGTGTCTCTGGTGCAGATGAACGTGCGCAAGGGCGCGCCACGTACCAACTGGACGACCATGCAGCAGTACACTGTGCAGGCCGCGCAGCAGGGCGCACAGGTGGTGATCTTCCCCGAACTATGGGACGCTGGCAGCGCCTTCGACAAAGGGCGCGAGATCGCCAGCAACCTCAGCGGCGGGCTGTTCGCGCAGGTGGTGGCGCTGGCCCGGCAGCACAATATCTACATTCTGGGTTCGCTCTACGAGAAGCGCGGCGCGGGCATTTACAATACCCTCGCTGTCGTCACTCCCCGCAGCGGCGTGATGGGCGCCTATCGCAAGATTCACCTGTTCCCACTCATGCAAGAGGACAAATGGCTGCTGCCCGGCGAAGCACCGCTGACCATTGACCTGCCCTGGGGCCGGACGGGTTTCGCCATCTGCTACGACCTGCGTTTCCCGGAGCTGTTTCGGCGCTATGCCGCCGAACGCGCCGCCCTGGTGATCATGCCCATGGCCTGGCCGCACCCGCGCCTGGAACACTACCGCACGCTCTTGCGCGCGCGGGCCATCGAAAACCAGTGTTACATGATCGCCGTCAACCGCGTGGGACCAGAGGAAGACGGTGGCGCAGTCTACTTCGGGCATTCCAGCATCATTGATCCCTGGGGCGAGACAGTGCTGGAAGCGGGTGAGGTCGAGGGGCTGTTCACCGTTACCATTGACCTGAGCAAGGTCGAGCGCGTCCGCCGCGAACTGCCCGCCCTGGATAGCATGCGCCTATAAGGAGGCTGAATCGCCGAGACACAGAGGACACGGGGGGAATTTCTTTGATCTCTAAGCCCCGGCGGTGAACCCCGCCCCTGGCGCAGCAGCGTATGTCTCAGGGAGCGAGCGGGCCAGAATGCCGCCCCTCGGCGGGATAGAGCGCGTACACCTGCCCCCACACGGCGATCATCGCGCCGCGTTCGAAATCCTGCCAGAAGCCCTCGGCAGGTGCTTCGGCCTGCGTCCCCCAGCCCAGCGCATCGCGAATGGCTGCGTTGCTGCGCCAGACCAGCCCGAAGCCGCGCACCGGCTGCCACACCCCCGGCGGCGCAGCGAAAGCCGGATCGTCGGCGGGCATCCCTTCGTTCCAGGTATCGGCCACCTGCCACAGGCGCCCGTCGTGCGCCAGCGCCAGAATCTGCCGCGTGTCGCCGCGCCACAACATCAGCCCGCGCTCGAAGGTCTGCGCAGCCATGGGGGCGAGCAACGCCCCGCCGCTGACCGGACAACCTAGGCGTTCGCGCAGCGCGGCGTCGCGGTTGTAGGCATTGGCCAGTTGCGCCGCCACGCTGAAACTGCATCCGCCGGTGCCGCCCGCCCCGATCGCGCCGCTGGCGATCACTGCGCCGCCCGCCGGAGCAACTGCCCCAAAAGCATAAGGTACCAGCGTGGGGGCTGGCTCGCCGCTTTCTGAGGTCGGCGGGCCGAGGAAAATACCCACGTAGGGCGTCATGGTGGGAGTGGGACGCGGCGGGCCAGGGGTCGGCGTGGGCGCGGTGATCGGCACCGTCTCTCCCCCCACGATGACCGGCGTCGGCGTCGCGGTGAAGACGACCGTCGCCAGTTGCTTGGGCATGGAATCGAAGCCGACCAGGATCGGCGGGTCACCGGAGGGGGCGGGCGCTTCGTCGCTGCACGCTGTCAGCCCCAGCGCGACGCCTGCCGCGATCACCAGGATCAACAGTCCCCGCCGCATCATCACATGCTCTCCGGAAAGTGTGCGCTCAATTCTGCCGCGCACAGCAGGATCGCCAGGGCGCTCGGCCCATCTTTGATCTGCCCGGTGCGCGCCATGCGCAGCCCTTCCGCGATGGGCACAGTGCACAGGTCTATGTGCTCGGTCGGTTCGCGGCTCGGCTGCCCCAGGGTGACCCCCAGCGCCAGAAACACCCAGGCGATCTCGTTGCCGATGCCGTTCATGGTGTAGAACTCTGCCACGGGGATGATCTGCTCTGCCGTCCCGCCGATCTCCTCGCGCAGTTCGCGGGCGGCCATCTGCGCCGGGTCGCAGCCCGGCTCGACGTTGCCCGCGGGCACTTCCAGGCACCAGTCGTCTACCGGATAGCGATACTGATGGATCAGCACCAGCGCGCCCTGTGCGGTCACCGGCACCACCCAGACGGCGGCGGGTTTTTCCACCACGGTATAGGTCACCTCGCTGCCGTCGGCGGCGCGCAGACGATCCTGGCGCAGGCTATACCAGCGACTCTGCCACAGATGCTCGCTGGCGATGACTTCATAAGGATGCCTGGGACTCATGGAAGCCTCTCGCTGACGAAGCGGTTATCGTGTTGGCAATTGTACGGACGAAAGCGGCTTTGTGCCACCTGCCCGCCGCGAGCCGCGAGTTGCCCGGCAGCCGCCCCTGCACTAGACTGTCCGCAACCCGCACAACCGGAAAGGGACACCTATGTTCAGCGACGATTTGCCCGCTGGCAGCGACGTGCCGACCGTGCCGGAATTCCCGCTTTCGCTGGAGCCGCACGAACTGCTGGAAATCCTGATCGGAGAGTTGCGCAACCCGCTTGGCGCAGTCGAAGGGTGGGCGCAGATCGTCGCCGACGACCCCAGTCTGGAAGGGATCACCCTGGAAGCCGCCGAAGCGATCCCCGCCCTGACTGCCTACATGCGCGCTCTGCTCGACCAGGCAGCGCGGTATCTGGCCGCTCGCCAGCGTTGAGCAGAGCGCACAGTCAAAAAATGCAAGCCCTACACCGCCGCTAGCGGTAGACGCCCGCCTCGACGTAGTGCCACACCCCATCGCGCAGGGCGTAGAACCACACCATGGTGTCGTTGCCCGCCGCGTTGAACATGCCGGGTTCGCAGCACAGGTAGTGCACGATGTCGTCGTAGCGGTAGGGTTCGACGATTTGCCCCCCATAGTGCAGGCCGTAGCGCCCGTCGCGCTTGAAGAAGAAGAACGGCAACCCGTCAATCAAGCGCCACTCGAAGATTTCCTCGTAGCCCAGTTGCTGCCTGAGGCTCTGCCCGTCTATGAGCACGTCACCAGCGACTTCGAGCACCCAGTGCCACTCCCACGCCCATAGCGCCTTGACCGGCGGCTCGACGAAGGGACCGGTCGGTGTCACCGTGTAGATGATCTGCCCGTTGCGCGTCACGTGAAACTGCTGTGCGTTCCAGTCGGCGACCACCTCGTACAGATCATTGCCCACGTACACCGGCGGGATGTAGACGAATGTGCGATCGTCCACATAGCCAACCGTATCCGGCGTGACGACCAGCGTGGGCTCGCTCCAGGAGTCCAGCAGCAGGCGGAAGTCAGTCCGATCGCTGTTGACTGCAATCGGCCAGACGTAGGTGATGTCCGTGATCAGGGGGTTGCCCAGGTGCATCAGCCGGTACTTGGGGCCGCCCGGCTCGATCTCATCGAAGGGGCGCAGCGAATAGCCCCACTGCCCGATGATCTCGTTGACCTCCGCAACCGCCGCCATCAGATCGGGCGGTTCGCGCCAGGCGCGCCGCACCGCCAGAATCTGCTCGGTCACGCG
Organism: Anaerolineales bacterium UBA2029; assembly: GCA_002332795.1. GTDB lineage: Bacteria > Chloroflexota > Anaerolineae > Aggregatilineales > Aggregatilineaceae > UBA2029. Next base: position 7,119 of record DDBP01000159.1, read on the forward strand.
CTGACGGAATTCGTAGTGATCCGGCTGATCTTCCGCCGCGGACACCAGCGGGTACTCCTCGACGATGAAGCCCACCGTACCGCCCGTCTGTCCGCCGGTGCCACCGGTCTGTCCCCCAGTGCCGCCGCTACCGCCGCCCTGCGATGGCGACCCCATGATGCTGATGGACTTGATCGCACCGCTGAAGTCCCAGCCGCTGCCGCCGATGACCACCTCTACCAGCCGCGCGGCAGTCGGCAGGGCCATGCCACGCGGGTCTGTCCATTCCGCGGGCAGGAACAGGTCGGCGGAATACGTTGTCCACTCCCCCGCAGGCACCAGGGTATAGTTGCGCAGCGCGGTGCTGCCGTCGTGCACGGCCAGGAAGCCATGACTCCACTCAAAGAGCTGTCCCCCCCTGTCCGCGAAACGCAGCGTCACCTGCACCGGATATTCGCCGTTGCCGTTGTGCATGTCACTCCACCAGCCGCTGTTGGACAGGCTGTGCTGGAGCACCCGCAGTTGCACCGTCAACCACAGGCTGCCATAACGACTCACGTCGGCGTCCACGCGCTGTTGCGCCCAGATGGCGCTGCCGTTGTTGCCGCTGTTGGTGCGCTCCCACATCAGCATGTTGCGTTCCGGGCCGGAATCGTCGCCCAGCACGTCAATCCAGCAACTGCCGCAGGTGCTGGCGATGTTGAATGTCCAGCCCGCCGTCCCCTGAGCAAAGTTCCCGTTGACCAGCAACTCGTCGCCGCCCTGCGCCGCCGCGCTGCCCAGACTCAGCAGGGCGATGACCAGGGCGAGCAGGCTCAGTCCCCACAGGCGTCGCATGGTTTCCCTCCTCAACGACCATCAGTGATTCGCGCTACGCTCATTGTACGACGGTTCGGGGCCGCCTGCTGCGCCGCGCAGAGGAAAGATACAGCTTTTTTGCGCCTTTTTTACGACCCTGCCCCAGGGGGCAGTCTTCACGACGCCAATCGGGTGCATGCAAAGATTGTCAGCGACTTACTTGACACGGAAGTGTTTACCTCACCCCCAGCCTCGCTTCACTCGGCTCGCCCCCTCTCCAGCCTGGACTGGAGAGGGGGCAACGAGGCGCGTCAGCGCCGGGTGGGGGTGAGGTAAAGCGGA
>DDBP01000302.1 GCA_002332795.1 Anaerolineales bacterium UBA2029
CTGACCACTTAGGCTGGAGAGAGGGGGCGTCTGTACGGCCCCTCAGTCGCCCAGGCGAGCCAGCCAGGCATCGAGTTCGGCGCGGGTGGGCGCGGCAGTTGCTCCGCCCACCTGCGTCACCGACAGGCCCCCGCAGATGTTGGCATAGCGGGCGCAGCGTTCCAGCGGGGCGCGCTCGACCACGTAGCCCAGCAGAAAGCCTGCGTTGAAACAGTCGCCCGCGCCGGTCGTGTCTACCGCTGGCCCGGCGTTGACGGCGGGCGCATGGATGATCGTGCCCTCAGTGCCGATCCACGCGCCGTTGGCCCCGTCCTTCACCACCACGATCTTCGTCCACTCCATCAGGCGGTAGAGCGCGCTCTCTACGGCGCTGCTGCCGCTGATGAGCAGCGCTTCGCGCGCGTTGGGCATGAAGATATCTACCATGCTCAGCAGACGCGGCCAGGTGCAGGCGTTGGGCAGGTTAGGCACGTCCTGGCAGTCCATGGAGATCGTCGCGCCACGTGCCCGCGCTTCCTCCACCAGCGGAGTCAGGCGCTCCAGCGACATGATCGCGCCCAGGTGCAGATGTTTGAACGAACAGCGCCGCATGGCCGCCAGCCAGTGCGCGTCCAGGTCAATGGGCGGCGGATCGTAGTAGGTGACGAAGGCGCGCTCGCCCTGGAAGGGGATCGAGGTGGTGACTCTGCGATAGGGCCGGTCCACCTCGCAGGCCAGCGACAGGTCAACACCTTCGGCCAGCGTCAGCGAGCGCACATACTGACTGTAGTAATCGTTGCCGAAGCAGGCCGCCCAGCCAACGCGCACGCCCAGCCGATGCAGCGACGTGGCCGTGATGAACATGGCCCCGCCGGTGGCGATGATCCCCTGGGCGTAGACTTCGCGGCCCAGCATGGGGAATTCGGGTAGACCCGTATAGATCAGGTCGAAGAAGTAGTCTCCGGGCACGAAAACGTCGTATTCCACGCGCCATTCTCCGCAAGCAGCACGATCTTCTGCACAGACGAACAGTCAACGCGGAGACGCAGAGCACGCGCAGCAGACCTCTATCATTCCCCTGCGCTCTCTGCGCCTCTGCGGTGCCATTAACGCTTGACCCCGCCCAGCGCAATGCCAGCGATGAAATAGCGCTGCATGGCCATGAACAGGATCAACATGGGCACGGTCGCCAGGAACGACCCCATCATCAACAGGTTATAGGGGGTGCGGCGTTCTCCCTGCAGCAGGGCAATGCCGATCGTCACCACGCGCGTATCGGGCGTGCTGGACACCACCAGCGGATACAGGAAATCGTTCCACGCCGCCTGCACGGTGATGACGGCAAACGCAGCCAGCGCGGGCACCGATAGCGGCAGCGTGACATGCCACAGCACGCGCAGCGGGTTCGCCCCGTCTATGATCGCCGCTTCTTCGATCTCCAGCGGGATTTGCAGGAATGCCTGACGCAACAGGAACAGCGCGAACGCGCTGAACGTCCCCGGCACGATCAACGCCTTGAAGCTGTTCAGCCAGCCCAGTTTGCGGATCAGCATGTATTCGGGGATGAGGATGGCCTGGAAAGGCACCATCAGCAGCGCCAGGCACAGGGCAAAGATCAGGTTGCGCCCCGGAAAGCGGAAGCGGGCGAAGCCATAGGCAGCCAGCGAGCAGGTGACGAGTTGCCCCAGCGTGCGCCCGATGGTCACGATGGCCGAGTTGAGCAGATAGCGGTTGAAGTGCGGCGACGTGTCGTAGAGCGTATCCAGGTTCTGGCGGCAGACCGCGTTCTGGGGCAGGAAGCGCACCGGTATTTTGTTCAGCTCCACCGGCGGCTTGCAGGCAGTGGAGGTCATCCACAGGAAAGGCAGGATCATGATCACCGCCCCGGCCAACAGCACCGCGTAAGAAAATAGCTGAATGGGGACCGTCAGGTCGCGCGGTCCGCTCCTGCGCCGCCTGACTCGTCGTGCAATCACTTTTCGCTCTCCGCTTCGTAGTACACCCAATAGCGCTGAATGGCGAGCTGAAACACCGTCACCAGCAAGATCAGGGCGAACAGCACCAGCGCCACCGCCGACGCATAGCCGAACTCAGAATGCGTGAAGGCGCGCCGGTAGAGGTAGTAGGCCAGCGTGGTGGCGCTGCCGCTCACGCCGCCGGGCACCGTGCGCAGGGTCATCACGTAGACCTGGTCGAAAATCTGGAAGCCGTTGATGATCGCCAGCACCACGACCAGAAAGGTGGTCGGCGAGAGCATGGGCAGGGTCACATGGCGGAAGCGCCCCCAGCGCCCGGCTCCGTCAATGAGCGCTGCTTCGTAGAGTTCGTGCGGGATGGCCTGCAGACCGGCCAGAAAGATGACCATATCGAAGCCCAGCCGCTGCCAGATGGCGACCACCCCCACCGGGATCAACACCAGGCCAGGGTCTACCAGCCAGTTGATATCGGCCAGGCCAAACGGCTTGAGCAACTGACTGAGGATGCCATAGCGCGGCTGAAAGATGCTCGTCCACACCACCGAGGCGGCGACGGTCGAAGTCACGACTGGCAGAAAATAAGCGGTGCGCAGCAGGTTACGCCCGCGCAGCGGCAGGTTGAGCAGCACGGCTACGCCCAGCGCCAGCCCCACTTCCAGCGGCACCACCAGCCCGATCAGTTTGAGGGTATTGGTCAGCGCCTGGGCGAAGTTGTCGTCCTGGATCAGCCGCTCGAAGTTGTCCAGGCCGATGAAACGCGCAGGCCGGATGGCGTTCCATTCCTGCAGCGAGGTGGAAAAAGCCATCAGCACCGGAATGCCGAAGAAAAAGAACAGTCCCAGCGTGTTGGGGGCGATCAGGGCCAGACCCCACAGCGCCTTGCGCCGGCTGAGCGGGGTGGGGCCAAGCCAGTTGAGAGGGCGCGCCAGCCACGAGCGCCCGTGCGTTGGAAACGGTCGTAGGGTGGACATGGGCAAACAAAGCCGGGGAGCAGGCGGCTCCCACTCCCCGGCGGTTACGAAAGGCCGCGCCTAGGGCAACTGAGCGTTGATCACTTCGCACGTCTCGGCGACGGCGTCCTCAACGCTCATGTTCAGGTCGAAGATCTTCACCACCAGCTCGGTGTTCATCACGTCCCAGATTTCCTCGAAGACGGTGACACCCTGTGAGTCGTAGGTGGCGTCCACGAAGGTCTGAATGTTGACATCGGTCTCGCCGAACGAGTCAATCCACAGTTGCTGAATGGCGGGCGAGGGGTTGGCCGGGGCCACGTTGCCACCCTCGGCGAAGAACTTCTGCCCCTCGTCGCTGGCCAGGAACAGGATCAGGTTGGCGGCCAGGTCGGGGTTGGCCGTGCGCGACGAGGCCACATAGCCCACCGCGTGCACGATCGAGCGGCTGCGCCCGGTCTGCGGGTGCTTGGGCAGTTGCACCACGTCCCAGCGGAAGGGAACTTCCTGCAGCGCCTGCGTCAGCTTCCACGACCCACCGGTGATCATCGCCACCTTGCCAGACGCCCAGAAGTTGAAGGCATCGTCTGCCGAAGTGCCGCCCATCACCGACACCGAGGGCATATACCCCTTGTCGTAGAGGCCCTTGAGGAAGTTGAGCGCTTCCAGGCTGCCGGGGTTGTCGAGCGTGCAGTCGGTGCGCGCCGCGTCAACGACGGGGGTTTCGCCCGTGGCGGCGATCCAGTTGGGATAGCCCGCCTGATATTCCGCATACACCGCTGCGCCGTAGACGTCGTTCTCCGGGTCGGTCAGCGCTTCGGCATAGGCGGCGAAGTCATCCCACGTCCAGTCGGCGGTCGGATAGGCCAGGCCCTTGGCGTCGAACATGTCCTTGTTGTAGAAGATGGCGATGGTGTCCCAGTTGACCGGCGCCGCGTACAGGTCGCCGTTCTCGCCCCAGCGATACGGCCCCACCAGACCACTACCCCAGATCGAGGTATCTACGCCGAACTCGTCCCAATAGGGCTGCAGGTTGAGCACCGCCCCATTGACGGCGTAGAAGTAGAAAAACGGCTGCGACATGTTGAAGACATCCGGCAGTTCGCCGCCTGCGGCGTTGGTCTTCAGCAGGTCCCAATACTGGCCCCAGGGCTGTACCTGCAGGTCCACCTCAGCGCCAGGGCAATATTCGCTCTTCCACAGTTCGATGGAGTCGCCGATGATCTTGGCCCAGTTCTCGTCCCAGACCCACATAGTGAGCTTGCCCGGCTCTTTGCAGGGCAGGGCCTTGATCGCCACTTCGCCTTCCTGGGCCTGAACCGGCAATGCCAGCACCAGCATCAGCGCCACAATGAGCAACAAACCAACACGACGTGCGTTCATAGAAACATCTCCTCCAGACTAATAACGCAGCAATTCTACGGCTGTGCCTTCATACCCTGTCACTGGCCACATTGCCTGGCATCTGCGCACAGCATGCTCATTATAGCGCAAGTCAAGCGTTTTGCTCAGGGGAATGTGGAAATATCTATAGAAGCGGGCAAGCCGGCTCTGCCACGACCCGCATACGGGGTGTTTTCCGGCATCACAGCGGCGATCTTGTGCAATTTGAACAAGACTCTGGCGGAACCATGCCGTACAATTGCAGATACGCAGACATGCCCTGGGCGGCTATCCGCACAGAGGGCAGATTGTAATGTTCATGGTTTGACACACATTGAGCAGTTTTGCTAACATAAGGTATCCTTTCTCAACTGTGTCTTTCCTTTTTTCCGGTTTCCTGACGGCCTGTGTAAGCCTGCCAGGAAGTAACAGTAACGAAGCGTAATCGCTCGATCGTGGCAGTGAAGCGCTTGGGACAAAGGAGGTGACTTCGGAGCCTGGTCATGACCGTCGAAATACCTGCCAGCAGACTGATCGTCTTTTGTTCCGCAGAGCACAGCGTCACACAGAAGGCCCGTCTGGGTCACACATCAGAGCACTTGAGGAGAGATTAGACCATGCGCAAGAAACTACTGTTCCTGCTTATCACCGCCCTGTTGCTGGTCACCGTGTTGCCGGTTCAGGCGCAGGAAAGCGGCAAGGTCGTGGTCAAGCCCGGCGAGAAGATCAAGATCGCCGTCGTGACCGACCTGACCAACGTGATCCCTGAGTTTGGCCTGGACATCGCCCAGGGTGCGCAGACTGCCGCGTCGTTCCTCAACGAGAAGGGCGGCATCAAGGGCTTCGAAGTTGAGATGTTCGTCGAGGACGACCGCTGCACCGGTGACGACGCAACCACTGTTGCCAACCGCGTTGCTTCCGACCCGAAGGTGGTGGCCGTGGTGGGCCACATCTGCTCCGGCGCGACCATCGCCGCCTCCAACGTCTATGAAGAGGCGCGCATCGTGATGGTGTCGCCCAGCGCCACCGCGGTCGAAGTGACCTCGCGCGGCCTGACCGTCATCAACCGCGTCGCCCCGCTCGACAGTGTGCAGGGTGTCTACGACGCCAACTTCATCTACAAGATTCTGGGCGCACGCAAGATCGCCGTGCTGCACGACAACGACACCTATGGCCTGGGCCTGGCCACCGCCGTCGCCGAGGAGTTCAAGCGGCTGGGTGGTGAAGTGGTGGCCTTCGAAGGCATCAACGTGGAAGATCAGGACTACCGCCCGGTGCTCACCCCGCTGGTGGCGCTGGAACCGGAAGTGATCTTCTTCGGCGGTTACGAGCAGCAGGCCGTGCTGCTGGCCCCGCAGAAGAACGATGTGGGCCTGCAGAACGCGATCTTCTTCGGCCCCGATGGCATCAAGGGTCAGGCGTTCATTGACGGCGCGGGTGAGGCCGCCGAGGGCACCTATGCCAGCTTCCCGCCCGAACTCGTCTATGAGGACTTCGACGCCAGGTACGAGGAACTGTTTGGCGTCAAGCCAGCCGAGCTTGGCCCCTTCCACTATCACGCAGCCGATGCGGCTGGCCTGATCTTCGCCGCGCTGGAGAAGGTCTCCGAGATTGATGCCGAGGGCAACCTGGTGATCGATCGCGAAGCGCTCATCAAGGCGGTGCGCGAGACCAAGGATTACGAGGGCCTGACGGGCACGCTCACCTGCGCCGAGAACGGCGACTGCGGCGCGACGGTCTTCGCCATCTACGTGGTCGAAGATGGCGAGTTCGTGCAAATCGAAGTGCCAGAAGATCTGCTGGAGATGGAAGTCGAATAACCCGTCTGTGATCCCAGGCGGACCTGAGCGGTTCGCAGCGTACCAGCGCCATAAGTTGGAGTTTTGCTTGTGGCGCTGGTACAATTTCGCCCTAATCTGCAGGCTTCGCATGCCGGGCCAGGCAGAGTGTCTTGTAGCGCAATCCTGGGGGTAGCTCTGGCCTGGCGCGGGCCGCAAGCGCCCTGGGGAGGGAGGTCTGGATGGCGCACATCACACAGGCTCGCCGGTTGGAACGCATCGAACTCAATGCCGACCGGCTCAGCGGCCAGTATTTCGGTTGGGGGGCATTGATCGCCGTCCTGCGCATCTTCTGGGTGATCGCGGTCAATGCCAGGCTGTTCGGTTCGCCGCCAGACGACATCTACGTCCGTATCGGAGACTGGCTGGGCATCCTCCTGTGGGGCTACACGCTGATCGGGCTGGTGGGCCTGGGAGCGGTGCTCTACGCCCGCTCGCGCAGCGAAGAGGCCACCTCCTCGACGCGGGCGATCATCAATTACCTGGGCGTAGTGCTGTTCCTGGCCGCGTCCATCCGCGTGGTCACCGTCATCGAAGCCGATCCGGCTCGCTTCCCCATCACCCTATGGGGCCTGCAACTGGTCAACGGGCTGGTGCTGGGCGGCATGTACGCCCTGGTGGCCCTGGGCTATACCCTGGTCTATGGCATCCTGTTCATGATCAACTTCGCGCATGGCGAAGTACTGGTCATGGGCACCTTCGGCGGCTGGTTTGCGCTGACCTACGTGATCGAAACCGGCGGGGGCACCTTCGAGGTAGGCGCGGCCAGCGTGGCCGGCGTGCTGTTGCCTTTGTTCTTCGCCATTCTGTTCCTGCCCCTGGAGACGCTGGCAGCCCGCGCCGGACGCCGTCACACCGCCCGCGCCGCCGAACCCGACCCCACCTGGTTTCTGACGTTGCTCAGCCTGCCCTTCCGCCTGTTGATCGGCGCGCTGGTCGGCTACGGATTGCTGCAGGCATTGGGGGGCTTCGCCCCGCACATCTATGAGGTGGTCACGACGATTGTGGCGCTGCTGTTCATCGTGGCGGTGGGGATGATCGTCTCGATGCTGGTGGCGGTCACCGTCGAGCGCGTCGCCTATCGCCCGCTGCGCGGTGCGCCGCGCCTGACGCCGCTGATCAGCGCCATCGGCGCATCGTTCTTCCTGCAACAGACCATGCTCAACGTCTTCGGCCCGTCTAAACGCGCCTACGCGCGCCCCAAACTGATTGACGGCACCATTGACGTGCGCCTGGGCGACCTGGGCACTATTCCCGTCACCAAGACCGGCATCATCATTGTCATCTTCTCCCTGCTGCTCATGGTCTTCCTGTACCTGTTCGTACAACGCTCCAAGACAGGGCGGGCCATGCGCGCCGTAGCCGAGGACAAACCGACGGCGGCCCTGATGGGCGTGGACGTGGATCAGGTGATTGTGATCACCTTCGCTCTGGGCGCGTTGCTGGCGGGCGCAGCCGGCGTGATGATGGGCTTCCACAATCAGTCGTTCAACTTCCGCGCTGGTTTCATCCCCGGCCTCAAGGCATTCACGGCGGCTGTGCTGGGCGGCATCGGCAACATCCCCGGCGCGATGTTCGGCGGCTTCTTCCTGGGACTGGTGGAAGCGCTGGGACCGACCATGCTGGGCATTCCGGCAGAGTATAAAGACGTGATCGCCTTCAGCCTGCTGGTGCTCGTGCTCATCTTCCGGCCTACCGGTATCTTCGGCGAAGTGTTGGCAGAAAAGAAGGTGTAGGCCATGCTGCAAACACGTATCCGACAGTTCCTCGGCTCCGTTCGCGAGGGCGTCAGCGCCGGTTTCATCAGCGGGATGCTGGTGATCTTCCTGATTCTGCTGGGCATTCCGATCAACCTGCGCGATATCGCCCTGTTCGTCATCTTGCTGGTGCCGGTCATTTTCGGCGTGCGGCTGGCGCGTCGTCTGTATGGGCGCGGGCTATTCCATATGCTGCGCAACGCCCTGGTGCTGGGCCTGGTAGCCGCGCTGCTGGCCTACCTGCTGATGGCGCTGATCAACCGCTGGCAGGAACATGGCGTCAACGTCACCGACTATTTCCCTTCCGTCACGACCGATACGATGACGGTGCTCTCCGGCGTGCCTGCCTCGCAGTTGTTCCCCAACCCGCCGCGCGATCCCCTCACCGGCAAATATCCGGAGGGCAAACCGCTGCGCACCAATCCCATGCGCCTGAGCTTCGACGAGAAAACAGGGCTGGAGGTGCTCGGCTTCAACCTGATCATCGGCGGCTTCTATGGTTTCCTGATCGCGTTGATCGTGGCGGGCGTGGCCGGTACGTTGCTGGGCTGGGTCTTCCTGGCAGCGCGTACGGGGCAGCGCTGGAAAGCCGCTCGCGCCTATCTTTCGACCAGCCCGGCAGCGCACAATGGCGTGTTGCTGTTGCCGATCGCCTTCTTCGCGCTGCTGTGGCTGACGGTCGGTCACGGCCTGTACAACGCCAACAAAGATACCTACAGCATTCTCAACCCGGTTCTTGATCTGGGGGGTAGCGCCCAGGAAGTACAACTGCTGATTGGTTTCGGCATCATTCTGTGGGGACTGGTGGCCGTGCGCGCCGCTCAACCCACCGATAAGGGCCTCAGCTATCCGGCGCGACTGGGCGTCTGCCTGGGCCTGATCGCCCTGCTGACGGCGGTGGGTCTCTGGCGCGTGCTGGGCAGCGAGACCTACTTCGTCGCCACGTCGCGGGCGCTGCGCGGCAGCGAGACGATCAGCGTGCTGATCTTGCTCGCCATAGGGGGCTTGCTGGCCGTGCAAAACGCGCGGGCGCTGCGCACACCCGGTCGCTTCGAGGCACAGTTTGCGGGCACGCAGGCCCTGCTGGTGGTGCTGCTGATGCCGCTCTTCCTCAACCAGGGCCAGAACGACGTGATGACCATCGTGGGCATCAACATCATGCTCGGCCTGGGGCTGAATATCGTGGTGGGCTACGCAGGCCTGCTCGACCTGGGCTATGTGGCTTTCTTCGCCCTGGGCGCTTACGCCTATGCCTTCCTGTCGTCCAACCAGATCGAGACCGGCCCAGACGGACAACCTGCCGGTCTGAAGTTCGCCGGCAACGACGAGATGGTGGTCAAACTGGCTGGTTGGATTCCTATCACCGTCGTCGTGACGCTGCTGGTAGTCCTGGTGGGGGTGCGCTGGTGGCAGCGCCGCAACGCCGATCGTCGTTCCTGGGCGCACCGCCCGCCGCTGGTACGCTTCCCCTCCTACCCTGGCAGTGGCTTCGCCACGCTGTTGACGGTGATCGCCATTGTGCTGAGCGTGATCGCGGCCTCGGCCCTGGAAGGCACTGGCCTCTACGACCGGCTGTTCAAGAGCGCGTCACCTTTCGTGATCGGCGTGATTGTCGGGGTCATCGTGGCCATGCTATCGGGCATTATGCTGGGCATTCCGGTGCTGCGCCTGCGCGGTGACTACCTGGCTATCGTGACGCTCGGCTTCGGCGAGATCATCCGCCTGTTGTTCACCAACCTGCGCGACTACACCGGCGGCCCGCAGGGCGTGCTGGAAATCCCGCGCCCGTTGCCCGCTGGCGCGACCGGCCCGGTAGGTTACCTCTGGATGGTCTACCTGGTGTTGCTGGGCGTGGGCATCATCGCCTTCTTCTCTACACGCCTCAAGCAGTCGCGCATAGGCCGGGCCTGGAGCGCCATGAAGAGCGACGAGGACATCGCGCAGTCCATGGGCATCAACCTGGTGCAGACCAAGCTGACGGCGTTCGCCATCGGCGCGGCCTTCGCCGGGCTGGGCGGCGTGCTCTTCGCGGCCCGTCAGCGCAACATCTACCCCAACGATTTCCGCCTGGACGTGTCCATCGAAGTGCTCAGTCTGGTGATCATCGGCGGGATGGGCAGCATCCCCGGCGTGATCATGGGCGCGATTGTCCTCATCGGCGTGCCAGAAGTGCTGCGCGAACTGGCCACATACCGCATCCTGGTCTTCGGGGCGTTGCTGGTGGCGATGGTCATCCTGCGGCCAGAGGGGTTGCTGCCCGCTCCCACGGCGCAACTGCGCGAACGAGCGCGCGCCCTGGTGCAAAGTCGCTACCAGCCCGAAGGAGGTGACTGATGAAAGAGCACACCGATCATCAGCCCGTGCTGCAGGCCATTGGCGTGACCAAACGCTTCGGCGGCCTGGTGGCGGTGGGAGACCTCGACCTGACCATCATGCCCAATCAGATCGCCAGCGTGATCGGCCCCAACGGCGCGGGCAAGACCACCTTCTTCAACTGCATCAGCGGTTTCTACACGCCGGAAGAAGGCGAGATTCGCTTCCTGGGCCATCCCATTCAGGGCCTGCGCCCCGACCAGGTGACCGCGCGCGGCATTGCCCGCACCTACCAGAATATTCACCTGTTCAAGGGGATGACGGTGCTGGAAAACGTGCTGGTCGGTGTGCACGCCAACCTGCGCAGCACACCAGTAGGGGCTTTGCTGCGGTTGCCCGTCAACAGCCACGAAGAAGAAACTGCCCTGGCCTATGCCTATGAATTGCTGGAATTCGTGGGCCTGGCCGATGTCGCCGATATCCTGGCGACCAACCTGCCCTATGGCAGTCAGCGCCGGCTGGAGATCGCGCGGGCGCTGGCCAGCAACCCGCGCCTGCTCCTGCTCGACGAGCCGACGGCGGGCATGAATCCCCAGGAAACCGAAGACACCATGCACTTCATCCGCCGCCTGCGCGACGAGCGCGACCTGACCATTCTGCTGATCGAGCACGATATGAGCGTGGTGATGAACATCTCCGATCAGGTGACCGTGCTCGACTATGGACGCAAAATCTCCGAAGGCACGCCCGAATACGTACAGAACGATCCCCTGGTCATCGAAGCCTACCTGGGCACTGCCGCTGACAAAGTGGATGTGGACTTGCTGGCGTCGTAGCGGATAAGGCGCAAAAGGAACGCGACCATGGCGCTCTTGGAAGTCGAGAACCTGCATACCTACTACGGCAAGATTCACGCCCTCAAAGGCATCTCGCTATCCGTAGAAGAGGGCGAAATCGTGACGCTCATCGGCGGCAACGGCGCGGGCAAGACCACCACCCTCAACACCATCTGCGGCATCGTGCGCCCGTCGCAGGGGCGCGTGCTGTTGCGCGACGAAGACATCACGCACCTGCCGCCCCATGTGATCACCAGTCGGGGTGTCGTGCAGTCACCGGAGGGGCGCAAGATTTTTCAGCGCCTCACCGTGCTGGAAAACCTGGAAATGGGAGCCTACAGCCGCTCCGACGTGCACGGCATCGCCGAAGACCTGGAATTCGTCTTCGAGACCTTCCCTCGCCTGAAGGAACGCCAGAAACAACTGGGCGGCACGCTTTCGGGCGGTGAGCAGCAGATGCTGGCCATTGGCCGGGCGCTCATGGGCCGCCCGCGCGTGTTGTTGCTGGACGAGCCTTCGATGGGGCTGGCCCCTCTGCTGGTGCGCGACATCTTCCGCATCATCAAGTACCTCAACGAGCACGGCACGACCATCCTGCTGGTGGAGCAGAACGCACTGATGGCGCTGGCCGTGGCACACCGCGGCTATGTGCTGCAGACGGGCAATATCATCCTGTCCGATACGGCAGCGGCCCTGCGCGAGAATCAGATGGTGCGGGCCGCCTACCTGGGCGAGCACTGAGACAACGCAGGAGGAGAGACCGGTGAAACGAGCGAGCTTCTTCCTGGTGATCGCCCTGGTCGTGCTGGCAGGAGCGCTGCTGTCCGCCTGCGGGGGCAGCCCCCGCGCTCGCGCCGACGAATTCGCCCGTTACCTGCCCGCCGAGGTGGGTGACTGGGAGCGCGACGACAAAGAGACGGTGCGGCTGCGTTCCAGCACCATCACCAACAAGGGCCATGTGACCATGTACTACGAAGGGGCCGACGACACCATCGCTTATGTAGTGGTGGAGGCACACCCCGGCGTGGACGCTGCCGAAGTCGCCTATGCGACGCGCGAGCGCGAATGGCGTTTGCAGGGTCTGACCCTGGATCGCGACCGCGTGGCGCAGAAAGCCACGGCTCTGGTAGCGCAGACGCCGCTGGTGCGCTATGCGCTGTTCCAGGAAGGCGACATCGTGGTTGAGATTGATGCCATCGCCGCATCGGAGGACGCGCCGGTGAGCGACGAAGCCTTCGACGAGCTGCTGACCATGGTGCGCAACGCCTACGCCAGGATCGGGCAATAACCGCTTTCTGTGACGCGCAGAAAACGCCGCCGGTGATATGACCCGGCGGTTGTTGTTTTCTGGTGGTGTGGTCGGTCAGGCTGTTTGCTTTACCTCACCCCCGCCTCGCTTCGCTCGGCTCGCCAGTGCCGAGCGGGGGTGAGGTGAAGGTATTGCCTGCAATTCTACACATTCCCAGCTTTACTCGCTTCTGAACCGCGTCGGAGAAGGAAGTGTACGGATACTAACGCCAACAGGGTCAACTGCGACCTTTCCTCTTGCTCACACCACCCCCAGCAACCGCGCCACCGAGGCCGTGGTGAAAGTCACCAGCACGCCCAGCGCCAGGGGCAGGGCTGTCGCCACTGCTGTCCATTTGAGGCTGCGCGTCTCGTGGTAGATGGTGAGGATGGTCGTGCTGCACGGGTTGTGGATCAGGCTGAAGAGCATCAGGTTGATCGCCGTCAGCGTCGTCCAGCCACCGGCATGGAGCACGGCGCGGATGGCGTTGTCCGACTCCATCTCGAACATCACGCCCGCGCCCGCGCCGACGCCCGTCAAGCCGGCTGTCAGCACGGTGAGCATCAGCACGGTGGGGATGACGATCTCGTTGGCGGGGATGGCGACGATATAGGCCACCAGGATCACGCCGTTCAGCCCCAGCAACCAGCCGAAGCCGTCCAGCGCGGCGACCAGGTGCTCGGCGATGCTCTGCCCGCCGATGTGCACATTGGAGATCGTCCAGATGACCACGCCCGCGGGCAGGGCCATGGTGACGGCGCGCCACAGCACGATCAGCGTGCGGTCAATGACGGACGTGTAGAGCGTCTGCCAGATGCGCGGCGGGCGGTAGGGCGGCAGTTCCAGGCTGAAGACCGAGGCTTCGCCCTTGAGCAGCGTTCGCGACAGGAACCACGAGACGACGAAGGTGAGCAATACGCCCAACACCGCCACGCCTACCACGGCCAGCGCCGAGACCAACCCGGCCAGCGCCGCGGGCACCGCGCTGCCAATGAAGATGGTCGAAACCATGATCAGCGTGGGCCAGCGCCCGTTGCAGACGGCAAAGTTGTTGGTGATGATGGCGATCAGTCGCTCGCGCGGACTGTCTATCACCCGCGTGGCGACCACACCTGCCGCGTTGCAGCCGAAGCCCATGGTCATGGAGAGCGCCTGTTTGCCATGCGCACCGGCCCGGCTGAAGAGGCGATCCAGGTTGAAGGCCACGCGCGGCAGGTAGCCGAAATCTTCCAGCAAGGTGAACAGCGGGAAGAAGATCGCCATCGGCGGCAACATCACGCTGACCACCCACGCCCCGGCCAGATACGCCCCGTCAATCAGCACGCCGCTGAGCCACCAGGGGAACCCCAACGCGCCTGCCGCGTCCTTCAGCGCCGGATGGACCGTATCCAGCAGCAGCGTCGCCAGCAAGCCAGACGGCACGTTGGCCCCCTGAATGGTGATCCAGAAGACCACCGTCAGCAGCAAGGCCATGATCGGGAAGCCCCATGTCCGGCTGGTGACCAGCCGGTCAATGGTGCGATCCAGGTCGAAGCGCGGGGGGGCGTCGGGACGGATGACCGCCCGGTCGGCCAGGCGTGCGGCGTCGGTGTAGAGCGCTTCGGCCAGTCGGTCGTGAATCCCCCCGCCCAGTTCCTGGCGGAGCGCCTGCGCCCGACGCAGAATCTCGGCGGCGGGGGCGCTCATGAAGCCACCTCCAGCAAGACCGGCGCGGCGACCGGCACGGGCGGCGCGCTGCGCGACAGATCGCCCAGGCTGCCGTCGGCGATGGCGCGTTCGATGGAGGGATCGCCGTCGAGCAGGCGTAGCGCCACCCAGCGGGCGTTGGGCAATCCCGGAAAGGCGCGCTCGATTTCCGCTACCAGCTCGTTCACGGCGCGGTCGAGCTGCGGGTCGAGCGTCGAGGGCAGGCGATACGGGCGGGGTTTGATCTCGCCAGTTGCCACGCCGTGCACCATCTGCAGCAACTCGCGCAGCCCCTCACCGCGCCGCGCAGCCATGGGCACCACTGGCACGCCCAGGTCGCGCGCCAGCCGGCGCTCGTCTACGCGCAGCCCGTGACGGCGCGCCTCGTCCATCAGGTTGAGCGCTATCACTGCCCGCTCAGTAATTTCCAGCACCTGCAGCGCCAGGTTGAGGTTGCGCTCCAGGCGCGTGGCGTCCACCACAATCACCGTCACGTCGGGCTGACCGAAGAGGATGAAATCGCGGGCGATCTCCTCGTCGGTGCTGGTGGCCAGCAACGAATAGGTGCCGGGCAAATCCACCAGCTTGTAGCGCTTGCCGCCGTATTCAAAGCCGCCTTCGGCGCGGGCCACAGTCTTGCCAGGCCAGTTGCCCGTGTGCTGACGCAGGCCCGTCAGCGCGTTGAAGACGGTGCTCTTGCCGGTGTTGGGGTTACCTGCCAGGGCAACCACATAGTCCCACGTGTCCATCCGGACGCCCAGGCGCGCCAGATGCCGGTTCATGGGGCAGGTGGCACAGGCCGAGCCAGCGAAAGTGTCCGTTGTCATCGTCATGGCTGGTTCTCCAGGGAGAGTGGACGCACCTCGATCTGCGCCGCCTGACTGCGCCGCAACGCGATCAAGGCACCGCGCACCCGGTAGGCTACCGGATCGCTGAGCGGGCTGCGCAGCTCAGCCGCGATGCGCGTGCCGGGCACGATGCCCAGGTCGAGCAGGCGGCGGCGCTCCGGCCCCTGAGCGTGTACGGCCACCACCTCGGCGGTTTCGCCGGGTTGCAGGTCGGCCAGGGTGCAGAGCGCAGATGGCGTATGCGGCGCAATGTTCATCGAGGGTTGTCCTGTGCCTCGCATAAATTCACATCATCGAACTATACAATCTCCATCATGTGAAAGTATATTTTAGGTATTCCGAAAAGTCAAATCAGAGAATCGCAAAATTCATCCCGCCGCGGGCGATTGGATTCGTGGAAAATGACCAAATGCCCCGCTTTGCGCCTGGGAGCGCCTGCCCCGCGGTGCTACAATTGCGCTCCGAATGCCCTGCTGTTGATCTGCCAAGGATAGGCGAAGATGTCTGAATGGCTCTCGTTCTTCGACGCGCGCACGCCAGAGATGGTGGCGTTGCTCAAGCGCCTGGTGTTGTTCGAATCGCCCTCGCACGACAAGGCACTGGTAGATGCGTTGGGCGATTTCATTGTTCAGCGGTGCCGCGAACTGGGCGCGACGGTAGAAGTGCACCCCCGCCAGGAAGTGGGCGATCTGCGCCTGGCCCGCTGGAACGACGATGCGCCCGGCCAACCGATCCTGATGCTGGCGCACATGGACACCGTCTGGCCCGCGGGCACGCTGGCAACCATGCCCCTGCGTGAGGAAAACGGCGTCCTCTACGGGCCGGGCGTGGTGGATATGAAAGGCGGCATCGTGGTTGCGCTCGAAGCGATTCGCGGCCTGCGCGACCTGGGCGCGTTCCCGCAACGCCCCATCTGGATACTGTTCACCAGCGACGAAGAAACGGGCAGCCATCATTCGCGCGACCTCATTTGCTCGCTGGCTGCCAAGGCCGGGCTGGTGCTGGTGCTCGAACCGGCGGCGGACGGCGAAGCCTTCAAGACCTGGCGCAAGGGCATCGCCCGCTACACGGTGCGCACCAGCGGACGCGCGTCGCACGCCGGTCAGGCTCCGGAAGCGGGGATCAACGCCGTGATCGAGGCGGCGCATCAGGCACTGTTCCTGCACAGCCTCAACGATCTGCCCAATGGCACGTCCGTCGCGGTGACCATGATCCAGGGCGGCATTGCCACCAACGTCATCCCGCCCGAAGCCACCCTGCAGGTAGACGTGCGCTTTCTGAAAGCGAGCGAGGCAGAGCGGGTACACCGCGCCATTATGGGCCTGAGTCCGGTATTGCCTGGCGCGGGAGTGACCGTCGAGGGTCAGATCGATCGCGGGCCGATGGAGCGGGACGAGCAGATGATCCGCGCCTTCGCTCAGGCGAAGGAGATCGCCGCGTCACTGGGGCTGGAACTGAGCGAGGGCGGTAGCGGCGGAGCCAGCGACGGCAACTTCACGGCGGCGATGGGCATCCCCACCCTGGACGGCCTGGGCGCGGGCGGCGCGGGTCTGCACGCCGCGCACGAGCAGGTGCACATCCGCACGCTGCACCGGCGGG
>DDBP01000413.1 GCA_002332795.1 Anaerolineales bacterium UBA2029
GCACGCCTCTGCTCAACCGTGTGACGCTGGGCAAGTATCCGCCGGGGTCGTCGTTCAAGATCGTCTCGACGGCGGCAGGGCTGGATAGCGGCGTCTACACGCCCAGCACCGGTTACACCTGCGGCGGCAGGTGGTACGGCCAGACTTACGGCGACGGTCTGCCCTACCGCACCGACTGGCTGCCGACCGGTCACGGTTATGTGGATTTCTCGCACGCGCTCACCTATTCCTGCAACTCCTACTACTGGCAACTGGGCGTCAACCTGTTCGATTTCAACCCGCAAGTCCTCAGTGAGTACGCCTACAAGATGGGCCTGGGCGTGCCTACCGGTCAGGACGTATTGCCCGAAGAGACCGGTCAGATTCCCAACGAAGAGCTGATCTTCCGCCTGGAAGCGCGGCAGTGGAGCATCTCCGACATGCTGAACCTGGTCATCGGGCAGGGGCCGATTCAGGTCACGCCGCTGCAGATGGTGCGCATGGTCGCCGCCGTCGCCAACGGTGGCAAGCTCTTCAAACCTCTCTTCGTCAGCAAGGTGCAGCTTGTGGGCGAGGAGCCGGTCTACGTGGCCGAGCCGACAGTCCTGTCGCAGCTCGACTTCGCGCCCGAAGTGTTCGAGCTGATCCGCAAGGGCATGTGTGACGTGACGCTCGACCCCAACGGTACGGCCCGCTTCATCTTCGAGGAGTGGTACAAGTTCCAGGGCACCGACGTGATCGTCTGCGGCAAGACGGGCACGGCGCAGACCGGCGGCGCAACCACCAAACCGCAGGCCTGGTTCGTGGCCTTTGCTCCGCAGCAAGACCCGGAAATCGCTGTCGTGGTGACGGTCGAGAACTCGTGCGAAGGGTCGGAGGTTGCCGCGCCCATCGTGCGCCGCATCGTCGAGGACTACTACGGGATGCCGCACTCCGAATGGCCGCCATTGTGGGTGTCGGGCTGCGTGCCGCTGGGCGAATGAGGCAAAATGACCAAATCCTGGTTTTGACAAGTGCGTCTCAGGTCGCTATATTCTGTGCCATGTTGACGAACACGATCCACGCTCACGCGCACCATCATCATAGCCGCCCGTCCGCCCGACGGTCCGGTGGTGTGGTGCTGCGTGTCTGAGGACGTGACAGACAGCTCAGGCCCACAGACGCCCTCCGGTCCGCCGGGGGGCGTTTTCGTTTGTGTAGCAAGGACGAGGGGAACCATGCGAGAACAAATCCGGCTGGCGCTGCCCAGCAAGGGCCGTATGGAGGGCGAGACGCTCGACTTCCTGGCCGAATGTGGGCTGCGCGTCCACAAACCCAACCCGCGCCAGTACACCGCTACCCTGCCCGCACTGCCGGGGGTGCTGGTGCTGTTTCAGCGCGCCCGCGACATCCCCCTCAGCGTGGCGGCGGGCGACGTAGACCTGGGCATCACCGGCTACGACACGCTCTTCGAGGCGTTCGGCCAAGAGACGCAGGACGTGATCGTCGTGCACGAGGCGCTGGGCTTCGGCGAGTGTCAGTTGGTGCTGGCCGTGCCGGACGACTGGGACGACGTGAACACCGTCGCCGATCTGACCCGCCGGAGCGCGGGGCGCGAGCTGCGCGTTGCCACCAAGTACCCGCAGAGCGTAGGGCGCTTCCTGGCAGAACGCGGCGTGACCAATGTGCGCATCGTCAGCGCCGACGGTGCGCTGGAGTCCGCGCCGATTGTCGGCTACGCGGACTTCATCGCCGACATCACCAGCACGGGCACGACCCTGCGCGAAAATCGCCTGCGCGCCCTCGACGACGGCACCATCGTCGGCTCGCAGGCGATTTTGATCGGCAACCGGGCGGCCTTGACCGTGCGTCCCGATGTGCTGGCCGCTACCCGGCAGATGCTGGAGTTCATCGAGGCGCACCTGCGCGCGCGGGGACAGTACATGATCTTCGCCAACATGCGTGGCAGCTCCATGGAGGACGTGGCGGCGCGTGTCTTCAGTCAGCCCGACCTGGGCGGGCTGCAGGGACCGACCATCTCGCCCATGATCACCCGCCAGGAAGTCGGTCAGTG
Organism: Anaerolineales bacterium UBA2029; assembly: GCA_002332795.1. Classification (GTDB taxonomy): domain Bacteria; phylum Chloroflexota; class Anaerolineae; order Aggregatilineales; family Aggregatilineaceae; genus UBA2029. Next base: position 2,033 of record DDBP01000413.1, read on the forward strand.
GTGGGCGATCAACATCGTGGCCCATGCGCACAAGCTCTACGAAGTCATCCGCCAGATTCGCGCTATCGGCGGCAGCGGCGTGGTCGTCACGCCGGTGACGTACATTTTCGAGGAAGCGCCAGAGCGCTATCTGCGCCTGCTATCTACCCTGAATGGAGAGGACGTATCTCTATGAGCACGCTACGCATCTACGACGACCTGAACGAAGCCCGCGCGACCATCCTGCGCCGCGACTCGCTGCGCGACATCACCGTCCCCGCTTGGCTCAGCGACAGCCTGCACCGGCTGTTCGGCGAGCCGGTGACGCCCGACGAGGCGGTGCGCCGCATCATCCGCAGTGTGCGCGAGCGCGGCGACGCCGCTCTGTTCGACTGGAATGCGCGCATTGATGGGGCGCAGCTCGAAACGCTGACCGTGCCGGAAGACGAGATCGCCGCCGCGCTCGACCGCATCCCCGCCGAAGTCGCCGACGCCCTGCGCTATGCCGCCGAGCGCATCCGCCGCTTCCACGAGAAGCAGCCGGTCACTGGCTGGGTAGACGCCACGCGCGAAGGCTCGCTGGGACAGCTCATCCGCCCCATGGACTCGGTGGGCGTCTATGTGGCGGGGGGCACGGCTCCGCTGCCCTCGTCGCTGCTGATGAGCGCCATCCCCGCGCAGGTCGCCGGTGTGCGCGAGATCGTCGTCAGCACGCCGCCCGGTCGGGGGACGGGGGCCGTCCCTCTGGTGATCCTGGCGGCAGCAGCGGTGTGTGGCCTGACGAAGGTGGTGCGCGTCGGCGGGGCGCAGGCCATCGCCGCGCTGGCCTATGGCACGGAGAGCGTGCCGCGCGTGGCCAAGATCGTCGGGCCGGGCAATCTGTTCGTCACGCTGGCCAAGCAGCAGGTCTATGGCGACGTGGGCCTCGACGGGTTGCCGGGGCCGACCGAGACGATGGTCATCGCCGACGAGAGCGCCAACCCCGCCCTGGCCGCTGCCGATCTGCTGGCGCAGGCCGAACACGACGTGCTGGCCTCGGCCATCCTGGTGACGCCCAGCCGCACCCTGGCCGAACGGGTGGCGGCGGAGGTCGAGCGGCGCGCGGCGACGCTCAGCCGGGCGGAGATCATCGCGCAGTCGCTGACCAACCGCAGTGGCGCGGTGATCGTGCGCGATCTCGACGAGGCGTTCGCCGTGGCCAACGACTATGCCGCCGAGCACCTGTGCCTGTTGCTGACCAATCCCTGGGACTGGGTAGGGCACGTGCGCAACGCAGGCGGCGTATTCCTGGGCGAAACGTCGTTCGAGGTGCTGGGCGATTACGTGGCCGGGCCGTCGCACGTCATGCCCACCGGCGGGACGGCGCGTTTCGCCTCGCCGCTGAACGTGCTGGACTTCGTCAAGATCACCAGCCTGGTGGGGCTGGAGGCGCGCGCGGCGGCAGAACTCAGCCAGGTTGCGGCGGTGCTGGCCCGCGCGGAGGCGTTGACCGCGCACGCCGCCGCTGCCGAAGCGCGCATCGGGCGGTAGGGCTTGGCTCAGGGGTGTATACCATACGCCCCTACGCCTCGTGTTGACAGAACGGTGGGCGAACATCTTTGCCGAACAGGATGAGATGACATGACCGAGATTCCTTCCTCTCGCGTAGCCGACAAAGTGCGCATTCGCGCCGATATCGCCGCCATGCAGCCCTATTCGCCGACGGCTTCGCTGGAAGTCTTCGCCGACCAACTGGGCATTCCGGCGGAGCGGCTGATCAAGCTCGACGCCAACGAGAACCCCTACGGCCCGTCGCCGCGCGCGCGGCAGGCGCTGGCGTCGCTGAACACGACGCACATCTACCCCGATCCGGAGGCGCGCGCCCTGCGCGCTCTGTTGAGCGACTACGTGGGCGTGGATGCCGGGCATATCCTGGCTGGCGCGGGCGCCGACGAACTGATCGCGCTGATCCTGCAACTGTTCGTCGAGCCGGGCGACACAGTGATCAACGCCCCGCCGACCTTCAGCATGTACGCCTTCGACGCGCCGCTGGCCTTCGCCCGCGTGCTGGACGTGCCCCGTCGTGCGGACTTCTCGCTCGACGTGGACGGGATAGAGGCAGCGGCCCGCGCGTCCGGAGCCAAGCTGCTGTTCCTGTGCTCGCCCAACAACCCCGATGGGAGCCTGATTCCGCCGGAGACCGTCGAGCGTCTGCTCGATCTGCCGCTGGTGATAGTGCTGGACGAAGCGTATATCGAGTTCAGCCGGGCGGAGAGCCTGGCCCGCCGCGTGCCGGAGACGCCCAACCTGATCGTGCTGCGCACCTTCAGCAAGTGGGCTGGCCTGGCCGGGCTGCGTATCGGCTACGGCATCTTCCCCCGCGAGATCATTGCGCATCTGTGGAAAATCAAGCAGCCGTATAATGTGAACGTGGCCGCAGATGCGGCGGCGCGGGCCTCGCTGGCCGACCTGCCGGCTCTGCGGGCCAATGTGGAGCGGTTGATCGCCGAGCGCGAGCGCCTGGAGCGCGAACTGGCGGCAATCCCGTACCTGCACCCGTATCCGAGCCGCAGCAACTTCGTGCTGTGCCGGGTGACAGGGCTAGACGCGGCGGAGTTGCGGCGGCGGCTGGCTGAAGAGTACGGGATTCTGATCCGCTACTACAGCACGCCGCGCCTGCGCGATCATGTGCGCATCAGCGCGGGGACGCCCGCGCAGACCGACGCGCTGCTCGCCGCATTGCGCGAGATAGGGCAGACTTCTGAAGCAGAGTAGGGGCATATTGATGCAGTGTGAGGCGAGTTTCCAGACCCGTCCCTACCAGGGGCAACCTTCAGTGGCGGACAGAGCCAGAGCAAGCGTTAAGG
>DDBP01000231.1 GCA_002332795.1 Anaerolineales bacterium UBA2029
TCACGCGCCCCAGCGCCTCGTCGAGCGACACCAGCTCGGCAGGCAACGGTTCCCATTTCCCCGCCGCTTCCAGAGCAGCGCGCAGCCGGGCCTGCGCCACGTCCATGGGAATATCTTCCAGGTAAATCGTGCGTTCGTTTTCCACGGCTTCTCGCTTTCAGAACAAAATCACTTCCGCCCAGGCCCCCTCGCGCAAACCGGTTGCGTCCATCGGCACTCTCAGCAGGCCGTCGGCGGCCACCAGGGTGAAGATCAGGTTGCTCTTGCCGAAGATTGGCTCTGCCCACGCTTCCCCGCTGCGTTCGACCAGGCGCACCGGCACGTAGTCTTCACGCCCGGCTGCCGAAGGCACATTGGCCGTCACCCGTGCCGCGACACGTCGGGAACGCGGGGCAGCGGCTCCCATCAGGCCAACGATGGCTGGCACGCCGAATAGCATGAACATCACCATGGCCGAGACCGGGTTGCCGGGCAACCCGATCACCGGCTTCCCCTCCACGACAGCCAGGATGGTTGGCTTGCCGGGCCGCGCGGCGACTCCATGCACCAGCACGCCCGGCGCCCCCAGGCGGTTGAAGGTATCGGCGGTCATGTCGCGGGTGCTGACGCTGCTGCCCGCTGTCACCACCAGCATATCAGCAGTGGGCAGGGCGGCTGACAGCGCCGTGTAGAGCGCTTCGGCATCATCGCGGATGATGCCGTGCAGGCGGGTCTGCGCCCCCGCCCTCTGACAGAGTGCCTGAATCGTCCCGCCGTTGATGTCGCGCACCTGACCGGGACGCAACGGCGCAGTACCCGGAGCGACCACCTCGTCGCCCGTCGAGAAGATGCTCACCAGCGGTCGGCGGCGCACCGGCACGTCCTGCACCAGCCCCAGCGCCAGCAGCGCGCCGATATCCTGGGGACGAACGAAATGGCCTGCGGGGAGCACTTCCGCCCCCAATTCCACGTCTTCGCCCACCTGAATCACATTCTCGCCAGGGGCCACAGGGCGCAAAACTTCGATCGTGCGCTCATCGAAGCGCTGCGTGTGCTCCACCATGACCACAGCATCCGCATCGGCGGGCACCATTCCACCGGTGTGAATGAGCAGGGCCTGCCCTGTTGCCAGGGTCTGCTGGACCTCCTGGCCCATGGGCACTTCGCCTGCTACTTCCAGGTAAGCGGGCAGCGTATCCGAAGCGCCAAACGTATCGGCAGCGCGCACCGCGTATCCGTCCACTGCCGCCCGCCGGAAAGCAGGCAACGCCTCCGGACTGTGCACAGCCTCCGCCGTAACCCGCCCCAGCGCCTCATAGGCGCTCACCCGTTCGCTCTGCGTCCGGTGAGTGACATGCTGCCACCACCAGGCCCAGGCTTCGTCGGGCGGCTTGACTTCAAAGAACTCAGGCATCGCGATCTTCGCTCCCCCAACATGCTACAGTCTGTTCCTGGCAACAAAAGCGGCGTGGCTCAGCCGACGCCGCTCACCGATAGTCTGTGTGCTGCACCCCTTCTAGCGCAACAGATACCCGAACGATAGCGCGTTCAACACCAGCAGCAGCACAATGCCCAGCAGGTACGTCGCCGCACGCCAGCCAGACACGCCCGTCACGGCCTCGATGTCATCGGGGATGAGCGCGTAGTAGCTCGCCGGGTCAGCAACCTCTGGCGCGCCTTTCGCCGAACGGGTGCCTGCCATGTCCGAAACGCGCTCGCCTTCTGAGGATGCCATAGTAGATGGTTCGACGACCTCATCTGGCGTCTCCCGCCAGAAGGGAGGCCAGCTCGGCTCACTGTCCTGAGCTGCGGTATCAGTATCCTCGTCGAAGGAGATAGTGCTGCGCAGCGACTCCTCGAACGACGTGGCATCAGCACCCCGCTGTGAACGGCCTCGCTCCGTATCACGCCAGCGCTGACCGTCTTCATCCAGGGTGAACGGTGCACTCGCTGCGCCAGAAGCCCAGGGAGAAGCCGTCTCTTCCGGCTCGGCGGCGCGCCTACCCGTACCACCCAGGTTGAGACCGCGTACCCACTCTTCATAGTCCTGATCGGAAGGCAGTTCCACCTGCCGCCCGCTGCCATAGACTGCCGGGCGATCGTCGCGCACCCAGTCCACGCTGGTTGCGGGCATATAGGGATCGGGTTCGGGGGACAGAGGCGGTTGCTCAGTGAACGGCCCGCTGGCAAACCACGCGCCCGACGCGCCCTGCTCGGCTGTCACATCCTCGATGAACGGGCTTTTTGCGGGTGGGGGCGCAGGCGGCGGAAAGTCCGCCGTCACGAACGGTGACGGAGAGGGCGGCGGGGTGGCGGGTGCCGTCGGACTGCTTCGCCGGGCGACCAGCGCCTTGTTGACGCGCTCCAGCCCCTGGCGAGCCTTCTCGTTAGCCGGGTTGATCGCCAGCACGTTTTCCAGGCAAATCTGCTGCTCTTCCAGCGTTTCGACCGCCGCGCTCAGGTATAGCCAGGCGCGCTCGTTGTCTTCCTGCTCGTCTACCACGCTGAGCAGGATGGAGCGAGCCTGTTCCTTGTCTCCGGCCCGCAACGCCTTGAGCGCCCGCTGGATGCGTTGCTCGATCTCAGAAGCAGCCATGGCAACCGTCTTCTCCAGCCATCGCTCCGACCAGAAAGCGTACACCGGGTGTGTTCCCGGTGTACGTATCATACCACAGCGTCAATGGCGCAGACCAGCCCGTGCCTCAGAACAGCCCGACAATCTTGCCGTTCTCGTCAATGTCAATGTTCATGAAGGCCGGATAGGTCGGCAGACCGGGCATGGTGCTCATCGCCCCGATCAAGGGATAGACGAAGCCCGCGCCGACGCTCGCGCGCACCTCGCGCACCGGCACGACAAAGCCCTTGGGTACACCCTTCAGGTTTGGATCGTGACTCAGGCTCAGGTGCGTCTTGGCCATGCAGATCGGCAGATTGCCGAAGCCGGACTGCTCATAGAAAGCGATCTGCTTTTCGGCCAGCGGTTCATAGGTCACGCCGTCTGCGCCGTAGATTTCCCTGGCAATGATCTCGATCTTCTGCTTGATGGGCAGGTTGAGATCATACAGGAAACGGAAATTGCTCGGCTTGTTGCAGGCAGCCACGACCGCTTCGGCCAGTTCCAGTGCCCCTTCGCCGCCGCGCGCCCAGTGATCGGACATCACCGCCGCCTCTGCGCCCGCCTCCTCGGCAATGCGCTTCACCAGCGCCACTTCTGCCGGTGTGTCGGACGCGAAGCGATTGACGGCCACCACCACCGGCACGCCGAACTTGCGGGCGATCTGAATATGGTGGGCCAGATTGGCTCCGCCTTTTTCCAGCAACTCCAGATTCTCGGACGTGTAGGCTTCGTCGAGGGGCATCCCTGGCGTCACCTTAGGCCCGCCGCCGTGCATCTTCAGGGCACGAATGGTCGCCACCACCACCACGGCGTTGGGAATCAGGCCGGAATAACGGCACTTGATATTGAAGAACTTCTCCATGCCAATATCCGCGCCGAAGCCGCTTTCGGTGACCACATAGTCGGCCAGGCGCAACGCAATCTGATCGGCCAGGATGCTGCTATTGCCGTGCGCAATGTTGGCAAACGGCCCGGCATGTACGAAGGCCGGTTGCCCTTCCAGAGTCTGCAACAGGTTGGGCATCAGCGCATCGCGCAACAGCACCGTCACGGCCCCGGCCACGCCCAGGTCTTCCAGGGTGATGGGTTTCCCCGCGCGGGAACTGCCGATGACTACCCGCCCTACCCGCTGCCGCAGGTCCTTCAGACCAGTCGTCAGCGCCAGGATAGCCATCAACTCGCTGGCAACGGCAATGTCGAAACCCGTCGAACGAGGGAAGATGGGGCTGGGCGACCCATCGGCCAGTTTGTCGTCATTGAAGCCGATCTTGATCTTGCGCAGCGACCGGTCGCACACGTCCACCACGCGATTCCAGGTGATGGTGTCCGGGTCAATATCCAGGCGCGTAATGCCGCGTTTCTGCAGCGCTTCATCGCTCTGGCGACTCTCGTGATACATGCGGCTATCAATGGCCGCGGCCACCAGGTTATGCGCCACGCTGATGGCATGAATGTCGCCGGTCAGGTGCAGATTGAAGTCCTCCATGGGGATGACCTGGCTGTAACCGCCGCCCGCCGCCCCGCCCTTGATGCCGAAGGTCGGCCCCATACTCGGCTGGCGGATGCAGATGACGGCGTTGTGCCCAAGCCGCCCCAAAGCTTGCGTCAGGCCGATGCTGGTCGTGGTCTTGCCCTCGCCCAGGGGAGTGGGCGTGATGGCGGTCACGTCAATGTATTTCCCCTGGGGCCGGTCTTTGAACTTCTCCAGCACCGCCAGGTGAACTTTTGCCTTATAGGCTCCGTACAGGTCCAGATCATCTTGTTCAAGACCTAGCCTGGCCGCGATCTCAAGAATCGGACGAGGCTTGACAGACTGGGCGATCTCAAGATCGCTGGGAACATGAGGTGGGGTCATAAGGCATTCTCCGTAAGCGGCTAATCGAGGTCACACTTTCTTTGCCTGCGTGTCAGAGTCGAACCTGCGGCGGGGAGTTATGAGCCGTAGAGTGCGTGATGACCAGCGCCATCTGCTCTGACCGCACGCCAACATCCCTTACTTTAGTGAAGCTCACCCTGGCGTGCAAGTGCCATTCGCCACATTCTCGACCGTCGTGCTGCGCATCGTCCGGTCATGCTGAGCCTTCACTCGTTGAAGATGTCCAGGTCGTGAACATCATCGTAGCCGACCTGTTCGGGATCGTCGCCCCCCAACGACGCCGCAAGCTGCTTCAGCTCATCGGGATCGAACAGGCGCTCAGCCAGCTCTTCGTCCACGGCCTGACCAAACAGCGCTTCCAGGTCAATAGTCGGCGGACTCTGGGCGGGCCTATCCCCCGCTTGCGAGCGACGGGGGCCAGAATCGGCTGCCGTTTCAGCGACCGGTGTGGCTTTGGTGGATGTAGCTCGCTCCCCTCGGCGCGCTTTGGAGCGCGTGGGGTTGCCCTGCTGTTCCACCCCGCCCCCTCCAACGCCATCGGGTTGCGACGCAGGCGTGATGCGGTAGGCTGCCTCGCCCAGCGTGCGAATGAGCTGATCCGCCACACGCCGACCATACATGGTCACCGGCCCAAAGGCGCTGCGATTCGCGCCATCAAAGATCAACGCCAGGAAATAATGCAATCCCAGCGCCAGGACGAACACATCGAAGCGCTCTCCATCATAGTAGTGCATCGTCCAGGGATTACCGCCTACCAGCGATCCCATCGGAGCAGTCCGCGTCAGCGCTGCCCCGGCCATGGTTGCCAGCGCCGCGCGATCCAGCGCGCCGGTCGCCCCCAGTTCGAAGAGGATACGCCCGGTGCGATCGGCCACCAGCGCCCCCAGTGCCCCCACATCGCGCATCATCGCGGCAACAGGGCCGCGCATGGTGTCCACCTCGGCGGGAGGAACCCGCCCCAGCGCGTCATCAGTCACCGGTGCTGCAGCGTCCAGCACCGCCGCTGTCTCCCCTTCGAGAGTTGCCCGCAGCCCGCGTAGAAACGCTTCCGCCACTGGCCGCACATACAGTCGGCACGGCGCTGCGGCAATGACCTCAGGCGATGGCAGCGGATCGTCGGCGTCGGCCAGCACGATGACCGGAACAGTCGGCGCTGTCTCGCGAACACGCCGGGAGAACTGCACGCCATCGAGGTCGGGCAACTGATAAACGGCCAACACCAGCGCAACACGGCCTTCTGCGACCTCGTTTAGCGCAGCCTCTGCCGAGGGGACTTCGATCAATACACAGGCTTTGCCCAGCAAAGCCAGCACGCCGCGCGCAATTCGTGCCAGCGTGGGAGTGGGATCAACGACAACGATTCGCGGGAGCATAGGTACCTTCCAGCCAGTCTTGTGCGTGCGCCATGGCGTAACCTGCGGGTTACGCTTTCCTCGATCCTAATGCAATCCGGATTGTGCGCAACTGTCTCTGGTACCATCCATCAGCCGCGCAGGGTGGCAACCAATCGGCGTGGCCTGAGTAGCGCGTCGAGCGCGTCATCGGGAGAACTGAAGACCACATGCGCCGCCAGCAGGGCCTGAACAGCCGCCCCTTCCGGCCCCAGCACGACGATCCCCAAAGCTGCCTCGCGCAACATCTCCACATCGTTGTGACCGTTGCCCACGGCTGCCGTCACCGCCGCGCCCAACTGACGTAATACGGCTAGCTTCTGCGCTGCCCCCAACCCGGCTTCCACCCGGTGAAGCTGTAGCGGTAATCCGGCCACTTCACGTTCGAGCGTGCCGTAAGTGTCGGCTGACATGACGTGCAGCGTCACCTGTCTGCTCAGGGCCGCCAGACGCTCCCTCGTCGTGGAGGCAATGCGGCCTTCGCAGGCCAGCGTGCCGTTCAGATCGAACAGCACGTGTTCCAGGTGCAACACCTTCCACCCCGGAATGGCAACTTCAAGACTCATTCTCTGACCTTTCACCGCTACCTGACCTGTCGTCACCTTTGTACCACAGAGCGCGAGACCCCGCTGCGGGCGGGTGCGTGCAAAGGCTGTCAGTGACTTCGGTTCACTGGAAGGCCCTCATCCCCCCCTTCTCCCGCGCGGCAGGCGTTCAAGGGCGGATAGCCATTGAGCGTATCGTGAACAGGAGGCTATCTTTAAACTTTACCTCGCCCCTGCTCGGCGCTGACGCGCCTCTCTGCCCCCTCTCCAGTCTTGGCTGGAGAGGGGGCAAGCCGAGCGAAGC
>DDBP01000197.1 GCA_002332795.1 Anaerolineales bacterium UBA2029
CGTCCAGGTCGCCGTCGGAGTTTCGGTAGACGTCCAGGTGGCCGTTGGCGTCTCTGTCGGTGTCCAGGTCGCCGTCGGCGTTTCCGTAGGTGTCCAGGTCGCCGTCGGAGTGTCAGTCGGCGTCCAGGTAAGCGTTGGCGTATCCGTCGGCGTCCAGGTAGGCGTTGGTGTATCCGTCGGCGTCCAGGTCGCTGTCGGAGTTTCGGTAGGCGTCCAGGTAGGCGTTGGCGTCTCTGTCGGTGTCCAGGTGGCCGTTGGCGTCTCTGTCGGTGTCCACGTCGCCGTCGGAGTGCTTGTCGGCGTCCAGGTCACCGTTGGAGTCTGGGTTGCTGTCCAGGTTGCCGTGAGCGTAGGGGTGACCGTTTCCGTCGGCGTGGCCGTGAGCGTACCCGTCGGCGTGGCCGAGGGCGTGAACGTCGCGCTCGGCGTAACGCTGGCCGTCGGAGACGCTGTCGCGCTGGCCGTGGCCGTCGGCGTGTAGGAAGCCACAGGAGTGGGCGTTCGCGTCGGCGTCAGGGACGGAGTCCAGGTCGGCGTGGGGGGGATGGGGCTGGTGCTTACCAGATGACAGGCCCCTGATGACACAGTATAACGCGCCTCCACCCAGCCGAACGTCCCCGCAATGTATATCTGCCACCACAGGCCCGACGGATCGCGCCCGGCCACCGTGAACTGCTGCCCCGCGGAAAGGATAGTCATCAGGCTATAGGCCGGGCCAGGCCCGCTGTAGACAGACAGACCGTTGACCGCAATGCGCACCTGACAGGGTGCCAGAGTCGGTGTGAAGGTCGGCGTCCCCGGCAACGGCGGCGGGAATGTCGGGATGATGGGCGTCGGCGAGGGCGGCAGCGGCGTGTTGGTAGGCGGCACCGTCGGAGGCACCGTGCCGGGCAACAGAACAGGCGTAGGCGGCGGCAGAGCAATGCCAATGCCCGCGCAATCGCCCAGCACCAGCACATAATCCCCGCTCACCCAGCCAATGCGCCCGTTATAGAACACCTGCCACCACGACGACGGGTAGAGCTGTCGTCCCGTGACCAGCAGTTCTTCGCCAATCGTCGCCGCATCAATCACCGGGTAGACCAGGCCAGGGCCGCTGCGCACATTGAGCGCACCAACGGTCACCTGCACCCGGCAGCGCCGATCCTGCGGTGGTTGCGTGACGACGGGCGGTGGAGGCGTGGCTCCAGGGATCGTGGCGGTCGGCGCAGCGGGAGTCGCTCCGGCAACAGTGGCCGTCGGCGTGACGACTTCGCGCACGACCAGCGTCAACGTGGCCGGGACACCCCGCACGTCTCCTCGCCAGGGCACGACCGTCAGCGTCTTCTCGCCGAGGGAGTTGGGTCGCCAGCGCAGCAAGACCTGAAACATGGTCTCGCCTTTCTCCAGCGCGGGCGACGCCTGCGCGGCAACCACTGTGTTGTCCACCATCAGTTCGACGCGCGTCACTCCGACCGTGTCGCTGGCGAGGGCGTAGATCAACACATCGCTGTTGAGCGCCACCTGCGCCCCTTCTTCGGGAGCCTGGATGACGACGGTGGGTAGCTCTCCCGCGATCGGCGTGCCAGTCTGTGGCTGTTTGGCCTTCTCTTCTCTGGTGAGGGTACAGGCGGAAATCACCCCCAACACCAGCAGCACGAACAGGCACTGATAAAACAAAGAAGGCGCTCTCTTAGCCGTCATCATCGGAGCCTCCCGACGAGAAATTTCTAGCGAGGGGCGAGAAAAGCCGCGTTCTGTGACCCGTAATCTCAGTCTATGACGGATCGCGGGAGCGCGTCAACGGACTGCCCCGCGAAACCTCCAATCATCATGGGATCGCAGGGCAGGCGTTGCCCAATCGTGGGGTAAATCGCTTTATCCCTCCTGCTCAGGCGGAGGGTTGCCATACTGCGTGATGGCATCGCGCACGTCGTGCCAGTCTACCAGTCCCTCGTAGAACAAATGCGCCGTACCGTCCGGCTCGAAGACGATCACCGTCGCCGCTTCGGGCACGACCGCGGCGTCGCCAAAGGACCGTTTGAGCGCAGCCAGCAGGCTGTTGCTGGCTGTGCCCACCACATAGTCGGCGGGCACGTCTTCCCTCAGCAACAATTCCGCTGTAGCCCACTGCTCGCCAAGCGCATTGCGCAGCGTGTTGAGCAGAAACGACGCCGATTCCCCTGGCACGACATCCAGCGCCAGGAAGACCGTGTCGGTCAGCAAGCCCAGATCGTAGCGATCCTGCGCAGCCTGCAAGATGCGCTGCTGCTGCTCGATGCACAGCGCGCACGACGCGGAAAGCGTATGCAGTACCACCGCGCGTCCCAGGAATTCATCGAGCGTGCGCGTTTGCCCGCGATCGTCGGTGAATGGCTGACCGAGCCACTCCCCACGGGCGACCTGCGTGCCAATGACCGGCAGCGGCGTCAACGGCGGTTCGCGCGTCGGGAAAGGCGTGGGCGAGGGACGCGGCGTGCTGCGCGGCACGCGGGTGACAGTCGGCCACGGTGTCGGCCAGGGTGTATTGGTGGGACGCGGAGCCAGGGCCGTCTGAGTCTGACGCTGTGCTGCCTGCGCCTGAAGATCGAGTTGCGAGGGCTTGTCCGGCGGCCTGTCGTTGCAGGCAACCAGCAAAGCGGCACACATCAACAACAGCACAGTGAGCAGAGAGATCGCGGGTCGCATGGCCTTCCCTCACAGAGCCGCTACAGTCTGCTGCCCATTATACGCCGGACCCCGGCTTTGCGCTGTCAGAGGAAAACAGTTCGACGAACCCTCATATGACCCACCGCCATTTGCCATTGGCTCTTGTGTCATTTAAGAATATGAGTGGTAGTAGACACATAGGAGCGAGGTTTCCCATGAAAATCGGCATTGTGGGCAGTGGCGCGGTCGGCGCGACAACCGCCTATGCCCTGGTCTTGCAGGGAATTGGGCGCGAGGTAGTGCTGGTTGACCTGAACAAGGCGCGGGCACAGGCCGAAGCAGACGACATCCTGCACGCGGTGCCCTTCGCACACCCCATGCAGGTGCGCGCCGGCGACTACCCCGACCTGGACGGAGCCAGAGTGGTGATCCTGACAGCGGGCGTGAGTCAGCGCCCCGGCGAGACGCGCCTGCAATTGCTAGAGCGTAACGCGGCGGTGTTCCGTTCCATCGTCCCTCAAGTGCTCGAACATGCCCCCGAAGCGATCCTGGTGGTGGCGACGAACCCGGTAGATGTGATGACACACCTGACCGCCCGCTATGCAGCCGACTTCGGAGTACCTTCGCGGCGTGTGATCGGCTCCGGCACCACGCTGGACACGGCGCGCTTCCGGGCTTTGCTGGGACGGCACCTGGGCGTTGATCCGCAACATGTGCACGCCTACGTCTTGGGCGAACACGGCGACTCCGAGGTGCTGGCCTGGTCAGAAGTCAGCATTGGGGGCATTCCGCTGGAAGAATTCTGCGTGGATCAGGGCAGCGCAGTGACCGACGAAGTCAAAGCGCAGATTGACGATCAGGTGCGCAACGCTGCCTATCGCATCATTGAGGGCAAAGGCGCGACCTATTACGGCATTGGCAGCGCTTTGGCGCGCATCGTCAACGTCATCCTGCGCGATCAGCGGGCCATCCTCACCGTCTGCACACCGCAGCCTGAGGTCGCGGGCGTGCCTGATGTGACCGTCGCCCTGCCCAACCTGGTAGGTGGCTCCGGCGTGATCAGTACCTGCCTGTTCGAACTGAGCGATCAGGAATACGCCGGCCTGCGGGCCAGCGCGCAAATCGTGCGCAATGCCATCACCAGCCTGGATGCACAGCGGGCTGATTGATTGGACTGAACTATCAGGCGGTTGATCGCTTGCTATCCTGATACCCGGCTCCTGGTCACGCCCTCAAGCCAACAGGGAAACGCCGTAGAGGGCGCTCATTTCCTCAGCCCATCGTCATCGGCCAGGGTCAGGTGTGCCGCCACCCGTCCGGAGAGTATCACCATAGGCACGCCACCCCCTGGATGGGTCGTGCCGCCTGCAAAGTAGAGTCCCTGCACGTCCGGCGCGCGATTGTGCGGGCGGCGAAACGCTGTCCAGGGCGAATTCGACGACAGGCCATAGAGCGCACCGCGCCGCGCACCGGTCAGGCGTTGCAGGTCGAGCGGAGTCAGCACCTGCTCGGTGACGACTTCCGGTCGCAGGCCAAACGTCGCCAGTCGCGCCCGCACGACCTCGCGGTAAGCGATCGTCTTCTGAGTCCAGTCCCACGGCGACCCCAGCGCGGGTGCGTTGACCAGCACAAACCAGTTTTCGTGGCCTGACGGAGCGTGATCGGGATCGGTCCTGGAGGTGATGGCCACATAAACGGTCGGCTCGTCCGGCGGCACACCCTGCCGGAAAATAGCGTCGAACTCGCGGCGATAGTCGGACGAGAAGAAGATGTTATGGTGGGCCAGTTGGGAGTGATGCCCGCGCACGCCCCATAAGAGAATGAACGCCGAACACGAAGGTTCTGCTGCCAGCAGGCGCTGCACCCGCCGACGCTGCCCAGCCCCTGGCGGCAACAGCCGTTCGTAGACCGTGGCCACGTCCAGGTTGGCGATCACTGCCGCCGCTGCCAGCGTCCGCCCATCAGCCAGCAGGACGGCGCATACGCGCCCATCGCGCGTCTCCAGCCGCTCAACCGGCACGCCGGTCTGTATCTCCACGCCAAGTTCTTCGGCCAGGCGGGCCAGCGCCTGCGCGATCGCGTATACTCCGCCTTGCGGATACCACACTCCGCCATTCAGTTCCACATGCGCAATCACGTTGAGCGTCGCAGGTGCCTGAAAGGGGTTGGCGCCTACATACGTGCCGAAGCGCCCCAGCAATTGCCGCAAGTGCGGCGAGCGCACATAGCTTTCGATCGCTCGTTGCATGGTACGCAGGCCGTCCACATGCAGCGCATCGCCCAGCGGAACCCGTCTCAAGCTGCGCCAGCCCGGCGGTTGATCGTAAATGAAAACCGGCCCGGTAATGCGGTGCAGACGAGCCGCATAGCTCAGAAAAGCCAGATACCCCTCGACATCGCGCTCGTCAAGCGCGGCAATCTGCGCCAGGGTTTTCGGCAGATCGCGTGACAGATCGAGTTGCACCCCATCGGGGTAGAAATAGCGCGTCAGGGGTTCGACCGGTAGCAGTCGCAGATACTCTTCCAGTCGCCGCCCGGCGGCTGCGAACAGCTCTTCCAGCACGTGCCGCATGGTGATCACCGAAGGGCCGGTGTCCCAGCGGAAACCGTCGCGGCGCACTTCGCCCATCTTGCCCCCAACCGCCGGATTTTGCTCTACGACGAGCACGCGCACACCCGCTGCCGCCAGGTGAATCGCCGCGCTCAGCCCGCCGATCCCTGCCCCGACGACAATCACCGGATCACCGGACACGGTTCGCCTTCCTCGCGGAGATGATGGCGCGGCCTTTCCAGCGCGGCCCCCCATAGCGCACCTGCCACCACACCGCCTGCGCGGCGATCGCCGTCATGAGCAGCACCGAAAGGGGCATGAGCAGGGCGTCGCTCAGGCGCTGACGGGTTGCCCCCGCCGTCATCATGCGCGCTCCCACACCGAGCATCACCAGGGTCAGCGGCCAGAGCGCCGGTCGTGCCATCAGCCAGACCCAGGGAGCCAGGAAGACCAGCCAGTGGAACAGCGTCGCCAACATGAGGGGGACGATCCCGCCGTAACCGGCGATGATGTTCTTGGCGAAACCGTCGCGCACCGCCGACCAGCCTGTATACATACGGCAGGCGATCAGACCGTTGCCGTCCGCCATCAGCAAACGCCGTCGGCGTTGTTTGGCCAGGCGGGCCAGCGCCACATCCTCGACGATGCGGTCGCGCACTGCCGCGTGCCCGCCGATGGCCCGATACGCCTCGCGCCGAAAGGCCAGGCATTGCCCGTTGGCCGCAGCGAACGCCGCCCAGGGTGCGTAGCGCACCAGCAACTCCGGCAGATAGCCCCATACGGCCAGCGCCATCAGGGGCACTACCAGCCGTTCGGCCCAGCCATGCCTTTCCTGCGTTGGCCAGACTGTCAGCACGTCGCTGTGATGACGTTCCAGGAGCGCCATCAGCGCCGCCAGGGCTTCCGGTTGCCAGCGCACGTCGGCATCGGTGAACACCAGCACGTCACCGCTGGCCTGAGCCGCCAACTGATGACAGGCCCAGTTCTTACCCAGCCACCCCTCCGGCAACGGTTCGCCAGCCAGGACGCGCACCCGCTCATCGTCCGCCGCCGCCGATCGGGCCACCTGCGCCGTGTCGTCGTCGGACTGATCGTCCAGCACCAGCACCTCGAAGTCGGGATAGCTCTGAGCCAGCAACTGCCGGACAGTCGTGCCGATGACCGCGGCTTCGTTGCGGGCTGGCACCAGCAATGAAACGCGCGGCGCGTCCCTGGGCTGTGCGCGACGCAGACGCGGAAAGGTCACAGCATTCAGCGCCGCCGTTGCCGCGATGACCAGCAGCGCCGCCGTCACAGCCCACCACAGGAGTTGCATCACCGCCTCCCCCTCAGGCGAGCGACCCGCTGCACCAGGGCCGGTTTGAGAGCAGGCCGACGGCGCAGGTCGGCGCGCTGCTTCCAGCCCACGATGATCAGGTTTCCGGCCAGCACCGCCAGCCAGACCGGATCGGGGTTGAACCACAACAGATGCAGCCCGACGCCCACCAGAGCCAGCAACACCGCCCAGCCGTCCACCGTCAGGATCGCGTAGCCGACCGCCAGCAACAGCCCCAGCATGGTCGGCACGTACCAGAAGCTCAGTCCGGCCCAGGTGCCGAACGTCGCCGCCACCGCTTTGCCGCCACGGCCACGCAACCAGGGTGAAAACGCATGGCCTGCGATCGGTGCCAGAGCCACTGCTACCAGTGTCGCGCCTTGCACGTCTCCGACAAAATGCGCCAGTCCCACCGGCACCGCTCCCTTCAAAAAGTCCAGCGCCAGCGCCAGCGCGCCCCAGCGCAGGCCACCGGCCCGCAGCACATTGGTCGCGCCAGGGTTGCCGTCACCAACGCCCCGCAGGTCTACTCGCAGTGCGTAGCGAGCGACGATCACCGAAAACGGCACCGACCCCACGAGCAGAGCAGCTATTGCCCACGCCATACGCGCCACTCTCTGCGCCAGGCTGCCACGGCCCAGACGCCCATTCCCAGCAGACCGGCCAGCGCCGGGCCGGGTTGTCCCCACAGGATACCCAGCCCCACCGCCTGGAACAGCCAGACCAGGGTGTAGACGATCAGCAGCGGGCGGCGGGGCAGATCGCGCGGATTCACCAGCCAGGTGAGCGCCGTTGCCGTAGCCCACCAGCCGAGTAAATTGACCCAGGGGATGCCGAAGTACCCGCCGGGTTCTTCCCATCGCCAGAGGCCGTGCGCCACCATCTGCGGATCGAGATACAGGTCCCAGGCCGTGAACGCCGCACCGCTCAGCGCGGCCAGGCGCAGGCGACCACGCCAGCCTACCACAGCCGGCTGCAGCGTCGCGCCGACCGCCCAGGCCGGTGGTAGCATCATCAGCCAGGCCACAGGGATCAGCAACGGCACGCCGAGCAATTGCGGCTGTAGCGCATCGGTGTAGCCGTAAGAGCCGAAGGGCACGCCCGTTGCCGCCCCGATCGCTTCCACAGCCCAGGTGAGGAGCAGCACGACGACCGCTGCACGCACCAGGCGCGACACAGGCCAGGCTTGCGCCAGCGCCACCACGCTGACCGCTGCCTGCGCCAGCACCCCTAAGGAAGCCAGCAGCGGAAACGTGTCCTCACCCCATGTCCATCCGGCCAAGGGCGTGACGATCCACACCAGCAGCCAGAGTGCCAGCAGCACCAGCCATAGCAACGACCACCGCCGCAGCGACTGGCGCTCCAGCCATCCTCGCTCACGGGCAATCGTGATACGCACGGCGTCTCCTCCAGGGAGCCAAAGCCGCCTTCCACCACGCCTGCGCCCGTGGCAGGCTCTCCGGAGCCAGCATCAACGTCATGCCGCAGACGACCAGGGCCGTGGTCAGGCTGAAGAATATCACTTCTTCCACCGGCAACACCCCGGCGATCAACAGACCGATTGACTGTTGCGGATCGATCGTCCAGGTGCCCGACCGGATGGCGATCGCATCTACCGCGCACAGGTACAGCGCAGCCGGGAGGAACGTCGCCAGCAGCAGACCGCGCCGCCGCCAGAGGATGTCTGCCCCGAAGGCAAATTGAATCATCAGCGGAACCAGCCCCCAGGCCAGTTCCAGGCCAAGATAGGTGCCAGGGCGCCAGCCAGTCAGCAGCAGCGCTACAGCGGCCAGCCAGACCCCACCAGTCACACCCGTCGCCCAGGCGCGCACCCGGCCAGACGCCTCCGATTGCACGGGAGCCACGAAAATCACCCGCGACAGTGTCAGCAGCCATAGCCCTACCATCAGCGTCTGCACTACGAAGAAGACGTACTCTTCCAGCGGGACGTATCCCAGGGTGACGCCGGTAACAAGCGCTGGTTCGTACCACCATACGCCTGTGGCAACCAGGTAGTTGTCCCAGGGCGTCGTATACAGCAACGCCAATGCCACGTGTGCCGCCAGCACACGCCAGGCCCACTGCGCCCGCAGCCCTCCGCCGGTGACACGCCCCCGTCGCCCGTCGAACAGCGCCCACAAAGCCAGCACCGTCAGTGGAGGCCCGATGAATTGCACCAGAACACCTGAATAAGTCACCTCTGCACTCGCTTTGTACCAGTGTTCGCTTTCGGCAGTCCGATCAGCATAGATCGTAGTGAGAGCCTCCCAGCCTGCCCACCAACTTTTTCTCCGGCGCCCCCTTCTTCATCATATTCTTATCTGCATTTCTGCCATTGTTAATGCTGGCTCTCTATAAGCTATATGTCTCTCATAGAAATACGGTCGCGAGTAGAGGGTGCGGTCGTACGGATCACTCTGCAGGGGGGAATCATGTCCAGGGCGTCTTCTGTCATCATCATCGGAGCCGGAATGGGCGGCTTGGCCACTGCCCTCCGCCTGCGCCATGCCGGTTTCGCCGTCACGGTGCTGGAAAGGCAAGAGCGCCTGGGAGGGCGGAGCAACGTCATCGAGGAAAATGGTTTCCGTGTAGACACAGGCCCAACCATCCTGGTGATGAAAGACACCTTCGCAGAGCTGTATCGCGCTGTCGGGCAGGACCTTGACGAACGCCTGTGTTTCACCCGCCTCGATCCCAACTATCGCATCTATTTTCACGACGGCAGCCATCTCGATCTGTTCAACAATATGGCGCACCTGGCCGCAGAAGTCGAGCGCATCGAGCCAGGGGCCTCTGCCAGGCTGTTCGAGTTCATCGGCGCGTCGGCGCGCAAATACCGTCTGGGTATGCCCTTTGTCACGCGCAACTTCGACCACCTCACCGACCTGATGAATCCGCTGACGCTGTGGCACCTGTTTCAGACTCAGTCGTATCTGCGGCTCTACAGTCAGGTCGGGCGCTATTTCAGGTCCGACAAGCTGCGCAAGGCTTTTTCCTTTCACTCGATGTTCCTGGGACTATCCCCCTTCGCTGCACCAGCCATCTACAGTCTGATTACGTATGCCGACCTGGTGCTGGGCATGTGGTACCCCAAAGGGGGCATCTACAGCATCGTCGAGGACATGGCCGCGCTGGCACAGGAGATGGGAGTCGAACTGCGCACCAACGCCGCCGTAGAGGAAATATGCATCGAAGGGGGACAGGCGCGTGGGGTGCGCCTGGTTTCCGGGGAGCAACTGCGCGCCGACCTGGTGATCTCCAACGCCGATCTGCCCTACACCTACCAGAAACTCATCCCTGCTCCTCACCGCCGCCAGTACACCGACGCTCGCCTGGCTCGCCTGGACTACGCCTGTTCCGGGTACCTGCTCTATCTGGGCCTTGATAGGGTCTATGAGGGGATGCAGCATCAGGCTCTCTATTTCAGCGAGGACTATCGGGGCACTCTTGAGGCGATCTTCAAGACCAAGACGCTTCCGCTGGAACCGTCGTTCCATCTCAACACGCCCACCGTCACCGATCCCTCGCTGGCCCCGCCAGGACACAGTCTGCTCTATGTGCTGGCCCCCATGCCAAACCTGGACGGCAGCCCGGTTGACTGGGAAACGGCTGCCCCGCTGGTGCGCGAACAACTCCTGACCCGTCTGGAGCAGATCGTCAGCCCTGACCTGCGTCAGCACATCGTATGGGAGCGCCAGTGGACGCCGCTCGACTTCCAGACCCGCCTCAACGCTGTGCATGGCACCGCTTTTGGCTCGCTGGCACAGGGATTCTTTCAGTCCGCCTACTTCCGCCCCCACAACAAAGCCCGCGACATCAAGGGGCTGTATTTCGTCGGTCAGGGTACTTATCCCGGCATAGGCATGCCGATGGTCTTGATCTCGTCCCGCCTGGTAACGGAAAGGATTGTGCAAGAGTGGCGCTGAAACGACTCTCCCATCCCCTGGTCGCGACCCTGCCTGGTCTGGCCATGGAAGCCGTCTCACACACCCTGGCAGCCGACTACCAGCACTGCCATGCCATCATGAAGGCGGCCAGCAAG
>DDBP01000107.1 GCA_002332795.1 Anaerolineales bacterium UBA2029
CAGCGAGGCTGGGAGTGAGGTAAACACCACCGTGTCAAGCAACTCGCTGACAACCTCTGCCTGCACCCCAGGGCAAACAACCTTCACCACGGAGAACGCAGAGAACAAAGAAGAAAAACGGTTCTGTGCTCTCTATGGTGACGGGGTCACTCTCGTTTCATTCCCCCACCAGGCGCTTGAGTTCGTAGAGCTTGGTAATGGCGTCCAGCGGCGATAGCTCGTCCACGTTGAGGTTCTTGACGAACTCGATGACGGGGTCGGGATCGTTCTGCAGGAACGACAATTGCACCGGCCCGGCGGGCTTTTCGCGCGGCCTGATGACGAAGTCGCCGCCTGCCGCTTCCAGTTCCTTGAGGATTTCGCTGGCGCGATTGATCACGGCGCGGGGGATGCCCGCCAGTTGGGCGACATGAATACCATAGGAACGGTCGGTGCCGCCAGGCATCAGCCGGTGCAGGAAGACGATAGACTCGCCTTCTTCGGCGACGGCGACGTTGTAGTTGGCCACGCCGGGCAGGATATTGGCCAGCTCGGTCAGTTCGTGGTAGTGCGTGGCGAAGAGCGTGCGCGATCCCAGGCGCGGATTGTTGTGAATGAACTCGACGACCGCGCGGGCGATGGCCATGCCGTCGTAGGTGCTGGTGCCGCGCCCGATCTCGTCCAGGATGATCAGGCTGCGGCGCGTGGCATGGCGCAGGATCAGCGCCAGTTCGACCATCTCCACCATGAAGGTGGACTGTCCGGCGTGAATCTCGTCCTGCGCGCCGATGCGGGTGAAGATGCGGTCGGCCAGGCCGATGGTCGCCTGACGGGCGGGCACGAAACTGCCGATCTGCGCCATCAGCACGATCAGCGCGACCTGGCGGATGATGGTGCTCTTGCCGGCCATGTTGGGGCCGGTGATGATGTGAATGCGCTCGTGCGCGTCGAAGTGCGTGTCGTTGGGGACGAAGCGCCCGCCGCGCAGCGTCTGTTCGACGACGGGATGCCGCCCGTCGCGGATGTCCAGCACGTCTTCGTCGGTGAGGGTGGGGCGTACGTAGTTTTCCCGCGCGGCGACTTCCGCCAGCGACGCGAACACGTCCAGGTGAGCCAGGGCGCGGGCAGTGCGCAGCAGGGCATCGGCGCGCGCCCGCACGCGGTCGCATAGCTCGCCGAAGAGGCGCGTTTCGATCTCCAGCAGGCGCTGTTCGGCATTGAGGATGAGCGCTTCGTATTCTTTCAGTTCCGGCGTGATGTAGCGCTCGGCGTTGACCAGCGTCTGCTTGCGCAGGTAGTCGGCGGGCACTTTGTCGGCGTTGGCCTTGCTGACCTCGATGTAGTAACCGAATACCTTATTGAAGCCGACCTTCAGGCTCTTGATGCCGGTGCGCTGACGTTCGCTCTCTTCCAGGTTCGCCACCCATGCGCGGGCGTCGCGGCTGGCCTCGACGACGTGATCCAGTTCCGGCGAATAGCCGCGGCGGAAGACGCCCGGCGCGCTGAGCGTGGCGGGCGGGTCGTCCACGATTGCTTCGCGGATGAGCGTCACCACGTCGGGGCAGGGATCGAGCGCGTCGGCGATGGCCGCCAGTGCCGGGGCGGGCGCGATCAATTCGCGCAGCGGGCCGACCGCTTCCAGACTTTCCGCCAGCGCCAGCAGGTCGCGCGGGCCAGCCCGCCCCACCAGCAGGCGGTTGGTCAGGCGCTCCAGGTCGCTGATCTGCCGCAGGTGATCGCGGACAGCGGCGCGGGCGGTGCCGGACGAATAGAGGGCCTCGACGGCGTCCAGCCGCGCTTCCAGGCGGGCGCGGTCGAGCAACGGCTGCCCGATCCAGACGCGCAACAGGCGCGCGCCCATGGCGGTCACCGTGCGATCCAGCACGCCGAGCAGTGAGCCATGCTTGCCTCCGTCGCGAATGGTGGCGGTGAGTTCCAGGTTGCGGCGCGTGGCCGTATCCAGCGTCATGAAGCTGGCGATGCTGTAGCTGCGCAGATGCGCCAGTTGGTCGAGCGCGCCGCGCTGCGTCTCTTCGACGTAGGCCAGCAACGCGCCCGCCGCGCGCACGGCCAGCGGTTTGTCCTGCAGGCCAAAACCGGCCAGCGTGGAGACGGCGAAATGATCCAGCAAGACCTGGCGGGCGATGTTCTGCTCGAAGCGAAAATCTGGCTGCGGGGTCACATGCGCGCCGGGCGGCAGGGTCACGCCGCGCTCGGCCCACGAGGCGGGCAGCAGCACTTCGCGCGGTTCCAGGCGGGCCAGTTCTTCGACCACGGCCAGCGTCGCCCCGTCGCCCGTGATCTGCGTGGCGGCGAATTCGCCGGTGCTGATGTCGGCGTAGGCCAGGCCGACCCCGCTCCAGCCCTCACCGCCGCGGTCTGGCTCTGGGGCCAGGGCCAGCAGGTAGTTGGGGCGCGCGTCGGAGAGCATGGACGGCTCCATGACCGTGCCGGGGGTGATCACGCGGGAGACTTCGCGCGGCGTCAGGCCATTGATCGGTTCGTCGCCCACCTGCTCGACGACGGCGACGTGATAGCCGCGTTCTACCAGCCGGGCGATGTACGTCTCCACGGCGTGATGGGGCACGCCACACATGGGCACGCGCTCCCCTTTGGCGACCGGTCGGCTGGTGAGCACCAGGTCGAGTTCGCGGGCGGCCACGCGGGCATCGTCGTCGAACATCTCGTAGAAGTCACCCAGGCGGAACATGACGATGGCGTTGGGGAACTGCGCTTTGAAGTCCAGGTACTGTTGGCGGGAGGGGGTGACTTTGCCCATCGGATTCCGCAATTCCTATAACCGCTGTTTTGAGCTATGATTGCGCCAGGGAGCAATGGTCTCAGGTCCGTGGTATGCGCCGCGTATTCTAGCAGGCGCACTCCCTGCCGACAACTGCGGCGAACGAAACAGGTGTATTCGAATTTGGGGGCAGATTTCATCGCGGAGTTCGCAGGGTCACAGCGGTGAACTCACGTAAGCCTGGAGAGACGGGGCATCTCGCCCTGCTTGACCTCACCCCCACTCGG
>DDBP01000225.1 GCA_002332795.1 Anaerolineales bacterium UBA2029
TTTACCTCACCCCTAAATCCCCTCTCCACACGCGGAGGGGACTTAACACAATACATACTCCCCCTCAGCCATGCATGGGGGCCGGAGGGTGAGGTCTTCAAACGGTCCCTCAGCCCAGATGATGATAGGTATCCCAGCCGAAGTAGGTGGTGAACGCCTCGTACAGCACGTCGGCGGAGTGCGAGGCGTTCATGGCCGCGTGATGCTCGAAGCCGTTCTTGCAGATGTAGCGCAGCAGGCCCTGCAGATTGGGCACGCGCACCACCGCCCGGCTGCCGAACGTGTCCAGCGGATCGTCCACGAACTCGCCATCGCCCACGTAGGCGCGAATGCGCCCCGTCTTGTCCTCGGTGGTGATGCGGGCGTAGCTGAACGGCCCCGCCGGCGTGCGCCCGGCGACCGTCCCATAGGTGTTCTCCGTGCCCAGCGTGGTAGCCAGAATCTCGGCGTTGGCCATCTTCACGTCGCCGAAGAAGCTCTTGGCCCAGTTGCCGCAGTGGAACAGCACACACCTGTCGGGATCGTCACCGTAGTTGTTGTTCCAGTCCACCAGGGCGCTGGGTTGGCCAGAAGCCAGTTGCAGGGCGTACATGGACAGCGTACCGGTGATATCTACCTCGCAGGCGCTGGGCAGCAGGTGTTCGCTCATCATGCTCATCAGCGTGCACACGTTCACGCCGTAGTTGCGCTGTAGCGAACTCCAGCACTGAATGGCCGTCGCGGTGATGTCGTTCTCCGCCATCCAGTCGTCGAGCACGATGCCCAGCTTGGCCTGTTTGACCACCGCTTCCGGCGGGACGCCCCCCACCGGCACATACGCGGCGATCTGTTCGAGCTTCTGGCGGACGCGCGGATCGTCGTCGGCGAGCCGGGCCGCCCACCCGAACACTTCGGACAAGTCGAGCGTCTGCACGCTGATGCCGAACGCCTGCAACAGCTTCTCGCTGTAACGCGTCGTGTTGAAAGCGTTCGGGCGCGCCCCGACAGCGCCCAGCCGCGCGTTGCGCATCCCTTTGACCACACGGCACACGCCGGCGAATTTCCGCAGGTCGGCCTTGAACGAGTCGGTATCCGGATAGACGGTGTGCAGCGTCGTCACCGAGAAGGGATAGTCGTACTGATAGAGGTTGTTGCACACGGAAATCTTGCCGCAGAAGGCATCGCGGCGGCGCTCCAGGTTGAACTTGTCCAGGTCGTCGGGGAATGCCTGCACCAGGATCGGCACGCGCAGGCCGGAGAGCTTGATCGCTTCGGCCACGCCCTTCTCGTCGCCGAAGTTGGGCAGGCTGACCAGAATGCCATCAATGCGGTCGCTATGCTGCCGGAACAGCTCCGCGCAGCGCTTGGCGTGTTGCCAGGTCTCCACCGCCCCAAAGGGGGTATCCTGTTCGCTGAGGACGACGTAGCCGATGCCCAACTCGTCCAGCACGCGCAGCAGTTGCGCGCGCCCCTCGGAGATCAGCACATCCGGGAAGAAATCGCGGTTGCCAATGATAACGCCCAGGGTGATCTTGGTCTGGTTGCTCATGATCTTCTACTCCGCTAACACACGGCGGACGGCAGCCTGCCAGCCCGCATAATAAACAGAAGCCTGCTCCTGGCCCATGACTGGCGCGTAGTCCACCGCCTGCGCGGGCAGACGCGCCAGGTCGCCCAGCGAACCGGCCAGGCCCGCGCCCAGCAGCCCCATCAGCACCGCGCCCAGCGCGGAAAGCTCCGGCAGCGTAGACGCGCGCAGACGGTAACGGGTGATATCGGCCACGAACTGCATCAGGAACCGATTGCGCACCGCGCCGCCGTCCGCGTGAATCACTTCCAGGGGGACGCCAGCATCCTGGGCCATTGCCTGCAATACATCGCAGACCTGATAGGCGATCGCTTCCAGGGCCGCCCGCACGATATGGTGGCGCGTGCTGGCGGGCGTCAGGCCGACGATGGCCCCTTTGGCATCGGGTCGCCAGTAGGGCGCGCCCAGCCCCACAAACGCTGGCACCAGGTAGACGCCGCCGTTATCCGGCACGGCCTGGGCCATTTGCTCGCTCTCCGCCGAAGAGGCGATCAGCCCGACCTGATCGCGCAGCCAGGCGACCGTCGCGCCGGTGAAGTTGATGTTGCCCTCGAAGGCGTAGACCGGACGGCCATTCAGCACCCAGCCGACGGCGGTCACGATGCCGTTGGCCGAACGGCGGATCGCGCTGCCCAGGTTGAGCAGCACTGACGACCCCGTGCCGAAGGTCACCTTGGCCATGCCCGGTTCGAAGCAGCGTTCGGCGAACAAGGCGGCCTGTGAGTCGCCCATCACGCCGTGGATGGGAAGGGGACGCGGCAGCACGCCCTCGACATCGGTCTCGCCGAAGAAGGCGCGGCTTTCCCTCACTTCTGGCAGAGCGGCCAGGGGCACGCCGAACAGGTCGCACAGCGCCTCGTCCCAGCCCAGGCGAGCGATGTTATAAAGCAGGGTGCGGCTGGCGTTGGTGTGATCGGTGGCGAAGACAGCGCCGCGCGTCAACCGGTAGACCAGATAGGCATCTATGGTGCCGATCAGCGCCTGACCTGCCCGCACGGCCTCTCGGATCGCCGGCTCGTGGGCGAAGAGCCAGGTCAGCTTGGGCGCGGGAAAATACGTGTCAATCTTGAGGCCCGTCGCTTCCTGCACCAGGGGATCGTGCCCCTCTTCGACCAGTTGGCGGCAGACCCCTTCGGCGCGATTGCACTGCCAGACAATGGCATGGTGTAGCGGACGCCCCGTCCCCCGTTCGAAGACGACGACCGTCTCGCGCTGATTGGTCAGGCTGAGGAAGGCCAGGTCGTCCCTGGCCTGAGGGTTGCGCTCCAGCAATGCCGCGATGGCCTGGCAGGTGTTGCGGTAGATTTCCTCGGCGTCGTGTTCCACCCATCCCGGCTGCGGGTAATGCTGACGATGCTCGATGCCCAGGCTATCGAGCAGGGTCCCGCTGGTGTCGAAGAGCATGGCCTTGGTGGCCGAGGTGCTCTGGTCAACGGCGAGGATCGTCGGGGTCATTGCATCACCTTCACCTCCAACAGGTGCCGGGCGCGTTCGGCCAGCCCCGGCCCGCTGATGCCGTAGTGGGCGAAGATTTCCGCCTGACTGCCAGTGACCGTGTACTCATCTGGAATGCCCACGATGTGGAACGGCCTGGCCATGCCGTGCTGCAGCAACACCGCGGCGCACGCCTCGCCCAGGCCACCATAGACGCTGTGCTCCTCCACGGTGATCAGGGCGCGCGAACGTTGCGCAGCTTCCAGCACCGCTTCGACATCGAGCGGCTTGACCGTGTGCATACTGATCACGCCAGCCGACACGCCTTCCGCCTGCAACAACCTGCTCGCCTCTACAGCGGGGGCGACGGTCTCGCCCGTGGCGACGAAAGTGACATCGCTGCCCCAAGACAGAGGGATCGCTTTGCCGATGGCGAAGGGTGTGTTCGGCCCGTGCAGATGCGGCATGGGCTTCTTGCCGAAGCGCAGATACAGCGGGCGCGGATGGGTCACCGCCGCCAGAATCGCCTGGCGCGTCTCGAAGTTGTCGGCAGGGACGACGATATCTATGTTGTTCACGGCGCGCAGCGCGGCCAGATCGTGCAGCGAGTGATGGGTCGAGCCGAGCGCTCCATAGCTGACGCCCGCGCTGATGCCCACCAGCTTGACTTTCTGGTCGGAATAGCCCACGTCGTTCTTGATCTGTTCCAGGGCGCGCGCGGTCAGGAAACAGGCGGGCGAGACGCCAAACACGATCTTGCCCGCCGCAGCCAGTCCGGCGCAGATACCCACCAGGTTCTGTTCGGCGATGCCCACCTCCACAAGCTGATCGGGCAGCTCTTCGGCGAAACGCTGCAATCTGCCGGAGCCGCGCGAGTCGCTGGTGACGACCAGCAGGTCGCGGTTGTGGCGTGCCAGTTCGAGCAATGTTGCGGCGAATTCGTCCAGGTTGGGGCGTCCGAGTTCCACGTCACACCGTCGCTTTCAGTTGCTGCTCAGCCTGATCCAGTTCGGCCAGGGCGCGCGTCAGTTCGTCGTCGGTAGGTACTCTGTGATGCCAGTTCAGCGCGTTCTCCATGAAGCTGACCCCCTTCCCTTTGGTCGTGCGGGCCAGGATCAGGTTGGGTTTGCCGGGCACAAACGGGATCGCTGCGAAGACGCGCATCAGTTCACCGATGTCGTTGCCGTTGCAGGTGCGCACCGCATAGCCGAACGCGGTGAACTTGTCCACCAGCGATTCCAGGGCCATCACCTGTTCGGTGGGGCCGCTGATCTGCAATTCGTTGCGATCCACGATGACGACCAGGTTGTCCAGCCGGTAGTGGGCGGCGCTCATCGAGGCTTCCCAGTTGGAGCCTTCGGTCAGTTCGCCGTCGCCCAGCAGGGTGAAGACGCGGTAGGGGCGGTTGTCTTTCTTGGCGGCCAGCGCCAACCCCACCGCCACCGACAGGCCATGACCCAGTGCGCCAGTATTCTGCTCGATCCCAGGGACTTTGCGCGTGGGGTGCCCCACAAAGTGCGACCGGTAGCGGCTGAGGGTATACAGCGCCTCGCTGGGGAAGAAGCCCCGATCGGCCAGCACGGTATACAGCGCCTCCACCGCGTGCCCTTTGCTCTGGATGTAGCGGTCGCGATTGGGATCGGCGAATGTTTCCGGCGAGACATTCATCACATGGTTGTACAGCACATTGAGAATGTCTATGCACGAGAGGCTTCCGCCGGTGTGGCCCGCCTTCGCATGGTGAATGATGTTGAGAATGGTCTTGCGATAGGCTACCGATTTCAGCCTCAGTTCCTGTTCGGTCATGACCTCCTGCCTCCCTGCCAGCAGACGACGCGGGCGGCTAACTCGCCAGCACAACGCCAATCGTGAGCAGGATGCACGCCCACGTGCGCTGCTCGCCCGTGGCAATCACCAGGGCGGTGTCGGCAGAGCGCGCCGCCTCATAGAACGAAAAACGCCCCAAAGTCTGTATTTCGATGCCCGGCAGGATGCGCCGGTAGTCCTGGAAGATGGATGGCTCTGGGCCGCTATCGGGCGCGATGGCGTGCGCCGCCTCGATCGGGATCGCCCCCGCCAGCACTTCCAGCACGTCCGGCACGGTGAGCTTGCCGGGAGCCAGGTTCAGGAAGACGCGCGCCGCTGCCGGGTGTGCGCCGGTGGAAAATGGATAGTTGCTGTCGGCCACCAGCACCTTCGAGCCGTGCCCGGCAGAAGCCAGCGCCTGAAGAATCTGTGGATGAAGCAACTGGGTACGAAGCATCTTGCGTTCCTCAAGAAATCTCGTTATGCGGCTATTCAGGCTCGGTGGGGTGGTGCAGGCAACCGGGCGAACCGGTTACCTGCACCTGGAAAGGTCATGCTTCAGCGCCTCACTCCGGCTTACTTGACCGGGGCGAAGTTGAAGTA
>DDBP01000227.1 GCA_002332795.1 Anaerolineales bacterium UBA2029
TCCGACCACGGTCGCGCCTTCACCGACGCACACACCCCCTCCGACCACGGTCGCGCCTTCGCCGACCGTCAGCCCGACGGCCAGCGCCACGCCGCGCCCGACGGACACCTTCACGCCCACCGTCACCCCCAGCCAGACGCCCGATCTCAACGCGACGGCGGCGGCGCTGGTGGCGCTGCGCCTGACGCAGACGGCGGAGAGCTGGACGGATACCCCCACGCCGGACATCGAGGCGAGCGTGGTTGCGGCGCTGACCGGCACCGCTGCCGCCTGGACGGACACGCCCACCCCAACGTTCACGTGGACGCCCAGCCATACGCCTTCGCCGACGCTGACGCCGACCAGCACCCTGACGCCGACGCCTTCCCTCACGCCAACGCCGTCCGTCACGCCATCGCCGACACGAACGCCCAGCCCCACCCGCACGCCCCGTCCGACGGCCACGCCGCGGCCCACGCGCGCCCCGTCGTGCAACGAAATGCCGTTCCGCATGAAGGTAGGCGAGGGTGGACGCACCACGCTGTTGCCCGCGGTGCCAACCAATGTGCGCACCAGCCCTGGCCTCAGCAGCCCGCGCTTTCAGGAAATCCCGCCTGGGCAGATGTTCGAGGTCGTCGGCGGGCCGCAGTGCGCGGACAACATCGCCTGGTGGCAGATCACCGTTTACGATCGCAGCGGCCTGTGGACGGGCTGGATCGGCGAAGGGCAGAACGGGACGTACTGGATCGAGCCGTTCGAGACCGGCCCGATAAGTTGCAGTGGGGCAATGCCGCCGCGCCTGGTGCCGGGCAAGACCGGACGTGTCACCTTCACGCCGCCGGTACCCAGCAACGTGCGCAGTGCACCGCGCGTCTCGCCCGACAACATCATCGGGCAGTTGCAACCGGGGCAGCAGTTCACGGTAGTGTCCGGGCCGGTGTGCGACACGGAGCGCCTGTGGCGCTGGTGGTTGGTACGCACGCCGCGCCTGGAGGGATGGGTTTCTGAGGGGCAACCCGGTCAGTACTGGCTGGAACCCTGGCCCTGAAAATGAACAGGCCGCCCTCCAGTGATGGGCGGCCTGATGACAGTCGCAGGAAAGGGATTAGCCCAGCGATAGCGCCCACGGCTCCGGGATGGCCAGGAACATCAAGGCCGAAGCGGCCAGAGCCAAGTCTTTGTTGAACTGGATCATTTCCATCATGCGCATCTGCGGATCGCTCACCGTCCAGAAGTTGTGCATGATGAAGGCGGTCGGGACCAGGAAAATGACCAGCAGAGCCACGCCCACGTCTGGATAGACGCCCAGCAGCACGCTGAGGCCGCCGAGCAGCAGCAGCACGCCCGTGCCCAGCGTCGCCAGAGTCGGGAATGGCACCCCCTTCGACCTGGTGTAGCCCGACATCATCTTGAGATTGAGGAAATGGTTAGAAGCGTTGAACAGATAGAACAGGCCGAGCACGATCCGTCCGACGAGAAAGAGTGCGTCCGTCATGTTTTCCTCCTGGTGGCTTGACGCTAGTTCACTCGCTCTTATACTTCCTATATGGAAGCAACTACACAATAGAAAGTATAATAACAGATAGCGTTTGTCAAGAGCGCCCGGTATCTTCCGATGAAACTCTAACAGACAGGATCACTCGCCATGGCTCATCACATCTCCGATCACTGTCCAATCGCCCGCACGGCGGCTCTCATTGGCGATGCCTGGACGCTGCTCATCGTGCGCGACCTGATGCGCGGACACAAGCGCTTCGGCGAACTGGAAGAGTCTCTCAGTGGCATCAGTCCCAAGACGCTCTCGCAGCGCCTGAAGATGCTGGAGGCAGCGGGGGTGATCACCCGGCAGGCTTTCGCCGAGATTCCCCCGCGCGTCGAATATGCGCTGACCGAGAAGGGCGAGGCGTTGATCCCCATCATCGAGGCGATGCAGGCGTTCGGTGAGCGCTTTGCGGACGACGACGGCGGATGAAAGACGCAGCTTGCCACTGAAGGGGTCAGCAGACTGTTGCCCGCCGGAGGTCAGGCGATGCCCCGTTCGCAGATTGTCGTCCCGCCGCCGCAACAACGGCGACTGAGCCGTCGCAGCCGACTGATCCGCGCTGCCTGGCGCAACGCGCGCGCCATCTGGCACGAGTTTCGCCTGCCGATCGTGGTGCTGCTGCTGGCGCTGTTCGGCGGCGGCTGGCTCTATGGCGAACTGTGGGTGCGCGCCGGGTACGAACGCATCCCCTACGCAGACCTGCCCTATACCATGCTGGCCCTGATGATCCTGGAAAGCACCACCGAAATGCCGCGCGAGCCGCAGTTGATCATCTTCTGGTACCTGATGCCGCTCATCGCGCTGTACGTGGCCGGACGGGGTGTGTTCGACTTCATCAACCTGTTCTACCGTAGCGATGCGCGGCACAATTCCTGGGAGGAAGCGGTGGCCTCGACCTACTGGGATCACATCATCGTGCTGGGAGTGGGGCACCTGGGCACGCGCGTCATCCGCGCCCTGGTGTCTATGGGCTTCGAGGTGGTGGCGATAGACCGGCAGAGCGACACTGAGAAACAGGCCGAACTCGACCGCCTGCATGTGCCGCTGGTGCTGGGCGATGGCCGCCTGGAGACGACGCTGGACAAAGCGGGCATCCGCAAGGCGCGCGCGCTCATCGTCTGCACGTCCAACGATCACATGAACCTGGAAGTGACCATGCGCGCCCGCGATCTCAACCCGGACGTACGCATTGTGGTGCGCGTGTGGGAAGATCACTTCGCCCGCCAGATTCAGCGTTTCATGAATGTCGAGGCGGTGCTCAGCGCCACTGATCTGGCTGCGCCGGTCTTTGCCTCGGCAGCGCTGGGCATTGACATCACGCAGACGCTGGACATCAACGGTGTGGACTACAGCATGATTCGCCTGCAGGTCGCGCCGGATTCCTTCCTGGATGGGCAGACAGTCGGCACGTTGCAAGACGCTGAGGACATGGACATCGTGCTACACAGTCATCAGGGGCAGGTCACCGTGCACCCTGCGCCGGAGACTGTCGTGCGGGCGGGCGACACGGTGGTGATCTTCGCGCAGCACAGCAAAGTGACCGATGTGGTGGCACGCAATCAGCAGCGCCGCTGAGCGGTCGTGCCCCGCCTGGGACTGCCAGGCGATGCCCCCTCTCAACGGCCTTCAAGGGCGGACAGCCA
>DDBP01000161.1 GCA_002332795.1 Anaerolineales bacterium UBA2029
GCGCGTCAGCGCCGAGCGGGGATGAGGTAAAGTTGAGGGCAGCCTCCTGTTACAGAGGCGCTCAATGGCTGTCCGCCCTTGAACAGAGGACGCGGAGGGCGCGGAGTCGTATGACCGGTCAGGGACGCTCTGCTGTGTCGTGAGGGGCGCTGGCAGCAACGGGCACGTGACGGTGTCCGTTGATGACGCGCTGAATGGCATAGGGGCCTTTGCCCTGCGATTCGTAGTAGGTGCGCATCAGCATTTCCATCATTAGGCCTAGCAGGACGGACTGAATCGCCAGCACGCCGAACAGGGCGGTCAGCACCGGCCAGGGCGAATTCCAGCGCAGGTCGCCGTAGAATATCCCGCTGACGGCCATCACCCCCAGGCTGATCATGGCCAGCACCGAGAGCATGAAGCCCACGCCCCCAAAGATGTACATGGGGCGTGTGTTGTATTTGGTGAGGAAGGTCACCGTCATCAGGTCGAGCACGACTTTGATGGTGCGCCACAGGCCATACTTCGACTTGCCGTGCAGGCGCGGGCGGTGATTGACCACTCGCTCGACGATGTTGGCTCCGGCGGCGTTGGCGAGCACGGGGATGAAGCGGTGCATTTCGCCGTACAGCCGCACATGGTCGAGCACTTCGCGGCGGTAGGTTTTCAACGTGCAACCGTAGTCGTGCAGCGACACGCCGGTCACCAGGGAGATGATGCGGTTGGCGACCTTCGAAGGCAGGCGGCGTGACAGGGCGCGGTCCTGGCGGTTCTTGCGCCAGCCGCTCACCAGATCGTAGCCTTCTTTTTCCATCTGTTCGAGCATCAGCGGGATGTCGTGCGGATCGTTCTGCAGGTCGGCGTCCATCAGGGCGATGATCGCGCCGTTGGCGTGATCAATGCCAGCCTGGATGGCCGCCGTCTGCCCGAAGTTGCGGCGCAGCAGCACTGCCCGCACGATCTCCGGCTCGGCCTCGGCCAGGGCGATGATCTGCTGACGGCTGGAGTCGCGGCTGCCGTCGTCTACATAGATGATCTCATAGCGCAGGGGCAGCGCGTCCAGGACGCTTTTCAGTTCTTCGTGCACCAGGCGGATGTTGTCTTCTTCGTTGTAGACAGGCAGCACCACCGACAGGTCGAAGGGGTAGCGATGGTTGCGCATCGTGGCGGTCACCTGCAGCTCTCCTTGACGCACGTTATTTCTCTTTCTCAGGCGGTTCGGTGTGAATGGTCACACGCTGCACCAGGGGCAACTCGTTGCGGATGGCCGTTTCGGCATGTTCGGCGATGGTGTGTGCTTCCTCCACGCTCACCGAAGCGGGCAGATGGCAGTGCATGGTCAGCGCGTAGCCGCCAGGAGCCAGGCGGATGGTCGCGTGATGCCAGTCTGCCGTCGGGTAGAGACGATGGGCGATCTCCAGGGCGCGGTCGCGTAGCTCAAGCGCAGCCTGCGTCTGCGTGATCGGCGCGCCAAGCTGATTGGCTGGCTCGATGTGAGTCAACACCTCGCGCAGGCCTGGCTGACGCTCTTTCAGGCGGCGCTCCAGTTCGCTCACCTGACGGTGCGCTTCGCCCAGGCTGAGGCCGGGGCGCACTTCGACGTGCATTTCCAGGGAAGTCCCATCGCGAGCAGGTACGGGGATGACTTCGTGCACGGCCAGCCCCAGGCCGTCGGCGACGGCGCGCGCCTCCAGTGTCCAGTCCAGGGCGGCGTTGCGCTGCGGGGCGAAATGCACCTGTACCTCGCTGACTTCTGGATAGGCGGCGCGGATGCGCTCTTTGATCGTCCGGGCGATGGCGTAGGCGTGATCGGTGGTGACAGCGGGCTTGACGCGCGTGTCTATGTCCACGTGAATGGCGTCGGCGGGGCCGCGGCTGCGCACGCGCGAAGTCTCCTCCAGGCCAGGCACGTCGGCCAGCAGCCGCATCACTTCCTGCGGATCGATCATCTGCCGATCGGCCAGGGTGTCGCTGGTCTGGCGGATGATGCGCACGCCCATGCGGGCGATGATGATCACGATGAGTAGCGCGGCGACAGGGTCGATCCAGGGATAACCCAACTCGACTACGGCGAGACTCACCAGCACGGACAGGGACACCAGAAAATCGCTGGCGGTGTGCGAAGCATCGGCCAGCAGGATGTCGGAGCGCAGGGCACGGCCTCGCCGCCGCTCGTAGAAGCTCACCAGCACATTGACGAACATGGTGACGATCATGATAGCGAAGCTGGCGGGGAGCACCTCCGGACTGCCACCGTTGAGCAGGCGGTCGAACATGGTCTGCAGGATTTCCCAGGCGGCCACCAGCATCATCCCGCCGATGCCCAGCGTCGCGAGCGTTTCGAAGCGCTGATGCCCATAGGGGTGATCTTCGTCGGGGGGCAGGGCGGCCATGCGCAGCCCCACCAGTCCGATCACATTGGACGAGGCGTCGAGCGAGGAGTGGAAGCCATCGGCGATCATAGATACCGCGCCGGTGAACAGCCCCATGAGCAGTTTGGCGGCGGCGACAGCTATGTTCAGCAACAGCACCACCCAGAGCACGCGCCGTACTTCGCGTGTGTGGCGATCTACAGTCGTTTGAGTAGTTGGCATGGTGTGGATTCTACCACGAAACAGGACGATGTTAATGAATAACTTCACAATATGACGGCTTCAGCCGTCGCCGCGCGCTGCCTGTGCTGCCAGAGTTGCCAGGCCGTCAGCCAGGTCGGCTGGCCCTTCGTCCTGTGACCAGTGCACGGTGCGCTGCGAGGCCGCGGCAGCCAGCGCTTCCCAGGCGGCGCGGTGCCGGACGGGAGAGCCGTCCTTCGTCTGCCAGCCATTCGCCTGCCAGCCTTTCACCCAGCGGGTGATGCCCTGGATGAGATAGTTGTCCGGCGCGTGAAAGCGCACGGTGGCACCCGCCGGCAGATGTTCCAGCACCGCTTGTGCCGCCATCAGCCAGAGCTGATTGCTGGAGTCGGCGTGCACCCGTCCAGTGATCAGTGCTGGCGTCGCTGCGTCTCTCTCTGCAATACGCGCGGCCCAGCCGCCGGTTGCGGAGCCTTTGGGCAGCGAGATGCGCAGCGTCACTTCGTAGTCGGTCGGCTTGGTGACGGGGCGCTCGCTCGCGGCGAGCAGACGCTCGCGGGCGCGGGTGGCCAGTATATGGACGCGCTCATTGTATGCGTCGCCAGCGT
>DDBP01000101.1 GCA_002332795.1 Anaerolineales bacterium UBA2029
GGGATGCCAAACGGCAGAGGGGACGGAGGGCAACATACGCGCTCTCCGCCCCCGATGGTTCAGGAGCGGACAGGGCTAGAACAAGCGTTAAGGTTGGCTCGCCTGGTTTACCTCACCCCCAGCCTCGCTGCGCTCGGCTTGACCCCTCTCCAGCCTAGACTGGAGAGGGGGCAGCGAAGCGCGTCAGCGCCGAGTGGGGGTGAGGTTTTCAAACGGTCTCTCAAGGTGCGCCGACCGGCAGTCGTTCGCCAACCGTAGGCTGAGCAGGGGTGCGCGACATCGCGACGTGTGCGATACTCTGGAACTACGCACCCTGGCAAACTGGCTCCGAATGCGCTATAGTGCCCTGCGTGCTCCGCGCAGTGCTGCGCGGGCCGATCGCAGAGTGGAAGCAGTAGCAGTTGACTGCGCTTTTCTGTTTCTGTAGCTGGAAGCGCTGGCCGGGCGCAGCGGCCAGAAGGCCCGCTGGTCTTGGTGGTTGAAGAGGACCGGCAGGCAGAGGAGTGACGTCGAGCATGGGATCGCGCAAATCCGGCAAGACGGGGACCGGCGAACGGTCACGTCTGCCTTCTAATATCCCCACAGACTATGATCATCTGGGAGTGCCGGGATCGGTCAACTTCTCCCTGAATCATCCGCGCAGCCGGCGACCGCATGCCCGCAGACGGCGCGGCATGTCCACCTGGATGAAGGCATTACTGGCTCTGGGCGGGGCTACGGTGGCTTTCGGCGTGATTGCGCTGGTCATCTTCGCCATCGCTTTCCCGCCGTTCTTCCGTAGCCTGGAGCCGCGCTACCAGCAACGCCTGATTGATATGTTCCCGCCCTTCGAAGCGCTGCGCCCAACCGCGCCCTTCCAGGTGATTCCAACGCTCAGCGGGGCGGTAGATAGCGAAGCCGCCGAGCAATTGCTGCTCACGCAGGACAGTCAGGCAGTGGCGAGCACACCGCAGACGGGCGAACTGGGCGCGGGGCATGGGGGCAGTCAGGAAAGCAGTACGCCTGCTGCTGGGCCGGCGGTCTCGCCGACACCCCCCTTCACGCCCACCCCAACCGAGAGCGTCGGCGGCATTCCGGTGGGGGCGGTGCCTACCGAGGAACCTACCCTGCTGCCGACCTATGCCGCGCCGCAACAGGTGGCGGCGTTGCCCACTTTCACGCCGATGGTCGCACCGACCGAAGCGCCTTTGCCGCCGACCGTCAAACTGAGCAACATCCGCTACGAATTGCAGGGCTGGAACAACTGTGGCCCTACCACCATGACCATGGCCCTCAGCTATTATGGCTGGACCAAAGATCAATATGCCGCGGCAAGCTGGATGAAGCCCAACGCGGAGGACAAGAACGTCAGCCCGTGGCAGATGGTGCGCTTCGTCAACGAGAACACCAACGTCAAGGCGCTCTATCGCTACGGCGGCACGATGACCGTGCTCAAACGCCTGCTGGCCGCCGGCTTTCCGGTGGTGATCGAGGAGAGCATTCAGCCGGAAGGCGAAGGCTGGATGGGGCACTACGTGTTGCTGATGGGCTACGATGACTATCAGCAGCACTTCCTCACGTTCGACAGCTTCCTGGGCAGCAACAAGGAGCAGGGCCGCCCCAGCCCCTATAGCGTCTTCGACGAGAAGTGGCGGCACTTCAACCGCGTCTTCCTGGTCGTCTACGATCCGGCGCGGGAGATGGACCTGCGTCAGGCGCTGGGCGACTACGTAGACCCGGTCTACGGCTATCGCACGGCGCTGGAGCAGGCGCGCAGCGAGGCCGTGCGCGATCGCACGGACAAGTGGGCCTGGTTCAACATGGGCACGGCCTACGTGCTGCTGAAGGATTACGAGAACGCCGCCATCGCTTACGATCAGGCCTTTCAATTCAACCTGCCGCCGCGCATGTTGTGGTATCAGTTCGGGCCGCTGGAGGCGTATTTCTACACCGGGCGCTATTACGACGTGTTGTTCTATGCCGATGTAGCGCTGAAGAACAGCGGCAACTACATCGAGGAACCCTACTACTATCAGGGACTGGTCTACGCGGCGCAGGGCGACTACAACAAGGCGGTGGAGAAATTCAACCAGGCGTTGCGCTTCAACCGCAACTTCTTCCCGGCGGAAGAGGCCAAGAAGCAGGTCGAGGCGGGCACGTTCACCGTCGCCAGCCTGCCGCGCTGAGAGAGAGGCATCGCAGAGAACGCAGAGGACGCAGAGAAGAACACAGGGCGGGGACTTGTTTTCGGCTCGGCATTCCCTGCGTCTCTGTGGGTTTTATCTGGTTTGCCAGCTAAGTCTGTGAGCGATTGAGACCGAGATGACTCACTCTCTATCTGCGCCGTCCCAGGCCGACACCCGCCGCATGGCCCGCAACACGCTTTTGCTGATGGTGGCCTTCGGCACGGCCAAGGCGATCAGCCTGGCGCAGACGTTCATCATTGCCAGCGTGTTCGGCGTGGGTGACGAGTGGGACGCTTTCGTCACCGCCAACCGCATCCCCGAACAGATCGTGCTGCTCATTGGCGGTGGGGCGCTTTCTTACGCTTTCATCCCCGTCTTCAGCGGCTTTCTGGCGCATGAGGATCGCAGCGGGGCCTGGCGACTGGCCAGCGCGGTGATCAACACTGTCTTCACCGTGACGCTGGCGCTGAGCGCTCTGGGCTTTCTGTTCGCGCCGTGGCTGGTGGAGCATGTGGTCGCGCCCGGCTTCAGCGCGGAGAAGGTAGCGCAGACGGTCACGCTGATGCGCATCCTGTTGATCAGCACACTGATCTTCAGCGTCAGCGGGATGTTCCAGGGCATTCTGCACAGTCACAACCATTTTCTGCTGCCCGCGCTCGCGCCCATCTTGTTCGATATTGGCATCCTGTTCGGCGTCGCCTTCCTGATCGGCCCCTTTGGGGTGTACGGCATTGCCTGGGGGGCGGTGCTCGGCGCGGCGCTGCATTTCAGCGTGCAGGTGCCGGGGCTGCTGCACTACCGTATGCGCTGGTGGCCCCGGCTGGGCTGGCGCGATCCGGCGCTGCGCCAGGTGATCGCGCTGATGATCCCCCGCGTGGCCGGGCTGGGCGTGGTGACTTTCAACACCCTGGTTTTCAACAACGTTGCCTCGCGCATGGGCAGCGGTGCGGTGAGCGCCTTCGACTGGGGCTACCGCCTGATGAACATTCCGGAGACGCTGATCGGCAGCGCGATGGGCTTCGTCGTGTTTCCCACGCTGGCGACTTTCAGCGCTCTGGGCGACGACGACCGCAAGCGCGGGGCCATGTCCGGCGCGTTGCGCTTCATCCTCATTGCCACCATCCCGGCGGCGGTGGGGTTGGTGTTGATCGGGCGTCCGCTGATCAGCCTGCTGGAACGCGGCGCGTTCGACGCCGAAGACAGCGCGCTGGTCTATGGGGCGCTGCAATTCTTCGCGTTCGGGATCATCTTCCAGAGCCTGCACGAGGTGGTAGCGCGCAGTTTCTACGCCGACCGCGACACGCTCACCCCGCTGTGGACGGCTATCGTGGCGGCGGTGGCCAACGTGTTGATCGTCGGCGGGCTGTATCTGGGCTATGTGAACGAATTTGACGGCACGGCGCGGCAGGTCTTCGGCGACTGGGGCGCGCGCTACGTCTCCGGAGACTACGGCGGGGCGCTGGCGACGTTGAGCGACGGCGCAGCCCGTCTCAACGAGCAAGTCGCCGGGCTGACTGGCGTGGGCGGGCTGGCGCTGGGCTATTCCGCCACATTCCTGATCGAGCTGATCCTGCTGCTGATCATCCTGCGGCGGCGCTGGGGGAGTGTAGACGAACAACGCCTGCTGAGCACGGCGGGGCGGACGCTGGCAGCGGCGGCGGTGATGGGCGCGGCAGTGCTGATCAGCGACGCGGCGCTCGGCGCGCTGGGCTGGCACGACGCCGGTGCCCTGATTACGGCGCTGCGTGTGCTGGGGCTGGCAGGCATCGGCGCGGTGACGTTCGTGATCGCCGGTGTGCTGCTCGGCCTGAGCGAGATTCGCACCCTGCCGGCGATGGTTTTGCGGCGGGGCAGACCGGCCCTGCTGCCCGAAGCCCCTTCCGACTGAAATAATACCGCCGCCCAGGCTTCGCGGTGCGATAAAACGTGCACCACCCAGGCGGCGGGATAAAAACGGAATCATTGCGGATTGCGGATTTCGAAATGCGAATTGTTCACGCAATTCG
Organism: Anaerolineales bacterium UBA2029; assembly: GCA_002332795.1. Classification (GTDB taxonomy): domain Bacteria; phylum Chloroflexota; class Anaerolineae; order Aggregatilineales; family Aggregatilineaceae; genus UBA2029. The sequence goes on from DDBP01000101.1 coordinate 4,172, forward strand.
CAATCCGCAATCCGCAATTCGCCATCCGCGATCAATAGGGGAACGCCTTGATCGCTTCCTCCAGCGTCTCCATCTTCACCGTCGAGATGGAGAAAATCCACGGTCCGTGCGACCAGGTGAACGAAAGCCAGCCGCGCACGTTGCTGTAGAAGTAGTCGTTGGGCGTCAGGCCGGAAACGGCGAAATCTCCCACGCGCCCATACTTGCGGGCGTGAATGAGCAGCTCGACCATCGTGCCGTGCGCCTGCTGCTCATTGGAGAAGCGGGCGACGGCCACATCCACTTTCATGCGCCCGTTGTAGTAGCGGGCTGACGCGGTGCCGAGCATGCCGTAGCTGCGCGTGCAGGTCGGCGGGTTGACCACGTCCCTGGCATAGCCCAGCCCCAGCAGGCAGTGATTGGTGGGGCTGGAGGCGTTGTTGGCGGAGATGGTCTCATCGGAGCGCGGGAACTCGCCCAACGTCTCTGGCAGGAGTTGCCCTGGCTGAGCATCGCTGAGCGGCAGTACGCGCTGACTGACTCCGTACGGCGCGGCTGCCGACTCCTGCAGGGTGGGCGGGTTGTAGCCGCCGCCGAGCAGGTGCGTGATCTGCGTGCCAAGGATGAACCCGGCCAGCAACAGCACGACTGCCGTGGCTGCCAGATAGTAGACCACGCGCACGAACACAGGCAGCCGGTCGAAATCGCGCTTGGCGCGCCGCAGGTACAGATAGGAGCGTTCGACGATCAGCGCCAGTGACAGCCCGCCAATGGTGAGGTAGGTAGGGATGTCGCGCACGCGGAAACGGCGCTTGGGCGCTTCTTCCTCTTCGGCTTCTTCTTCCAGGTCCAGTTCCAGGCGCAGTTCCTGTATCTCGCCGAAGGCGGTATGTACCGTCTCGATACGCCTGTTCTGCTGCGGAGCACTGCTGGCTTCGGCTGGCTTCGATTCCGGTCGAGGTTTTTTCGGCTCAGCGGCTGGGGAGGCAGGCGTCCCTAGCAGGCCTCGTTCCGCCAGTTTTTGCAAGTCGGCCCGGCTGATCTCGCGCGACAGCCGTTCCAGCTCCTCCGGAGAAAGTTGTTCGGTCATGATCCCTGTCTTGGACATTAGAGTAACGAAATGCGCAGGTGGAGGGACAACCCATGCCCCCCATGGTGACGGTGACTCACGCGATAGCTCGGCCATTTGTCTACCTGTATCGGCGGTTGCGTTCCAGAGACCCGTGATCGTGCCATGCCTCGAACGCTAAACCGCTGGCCTCTTGTGAATATTACCACGCTGAGGCACCGCGTCCACCGTCTTACAGGCGAACGCCCCGGCCATGGCCGAAGAAATTAATGAGATATTCACAAAGACTGCGGGCAGGCCGGTCTCAGAAACGGCCCCAGGGGCGTGTGTGACAACGCCCCTGGAGTTTCACCGCCAGCCTGTGCAGTCACTCCGGCTCAGCAATCGCCCTTCTTGGGTGGATCGACCTGGCGCGCTGGCGCGGTGATGGTGCCTAAGAAGACATCCGTGCCAGCCTTGACACCCAGGTCGGTGATATCCCATTCGAAGTAACCGGCCAGGTGAATGATGATCAAGCGCGAGTCCATGTCCTGGCGGAAGCTGTAGCCGGTCAGGGCGAGCGGCGCAGCCGATTTCTTCTTGCCAGGTTTTTCCTCTGGCTGGACGGCATCGTCTTCGCCTCCACCACCGAAACCTGTCTCGAACTTGATGCCGTATAGACCGGAGTTGGGATCAGGGGTGGTGGTATGGTCGAGATAGGGTTCGCTGGTCCAGACGATATGCTTGGCGACTCCCGGCGGCAGGCCCAGCACCCAGTTGCTGATGTCGTGCTCCCCGCCTGATGTGACCTTATAGGCAACCTGCGTGGTGTTTGTTTCCTCGTCGTAGACATCCATCACCACTTCAAAGGTGTGGCCGTTCAGGTCGGTAAAGAGCGGGCCGGCTTTCTCATCGGCAGTGCCCTGCATCGCGCATTCGACGTCCCCGGTGTACTCCAGCCCTTCGACGGTTTGTGTCAGGCCGTTGGTGATGAACTGCACGATGCCTGCTGCAGCGAGCATCAGGATGATGCCCGCAGGAATGGTCACCCAGTATTCGGCCAGGGCTTGGCCGCGTTGCCAGCGGAGCCATCGCCCTTTCCTGTTGCTGATTTTCATTGCCGTTTCCTCCCTATAGATAGATCATTGCCGAGGATGGTGTCATCTTCTCACCCGATCCACTGGTTGTTTGAAAGTTAAACCGCAAAAGAACTCTCAATGTTACATCAATTTTCTGTGACGTTGCGTCGCTATCTTCATTATTGTGGGTCATCTCTGGCAGCCCTGCGCACGGGTCAGCGGAAGCTCGTAGAAAACTCACAACTCGGCAGCCGATTAGGCCGTGCGCATTCCTGGTTGGGCCGGACGACGAAAGCGCAGGGACAGGTTGTTCCTGTCCCTGCGTTGTCTCCCAAGAGGTATCTGGCCTGCTTCCGCTGAACGGACCGCGCTAGCACCCGTCCGCCGATGGTGGGTCAACCTGCCGCGCTGGCGCGGTGATGGTGCCCATGAAGACTTCGGTGCTGGCTTTCACGCCCAGGTCGGTGATGTCCCATTCGAAATACCCGGCCAGGTGAATGACGACCAGCCGCGAGTCGGCTTCGCGGGCGCTGTAGCCGGTCAACACGATGCCCGCCTCCGACTTCTTCTTGCCGGGCTTGTCTTTGTCACTGCCGCCACCACCACCGCTACCGCCACCGTCGCCGCCACTGTCGGTGCTGGTGTAGCCGGTATCGAACTTGATGCCGAACATGCCGGTGGTCGGGTCGGCTTTGGTGGTGTGATCTACCCAGGGTTCGCTCGTCCAGATGATGTGCTTGGCGACTCCCGGCGGCAGGCCCAGCATCCAGTGACTGATGTCGTGCGCGCCGCCCGACGTAACCCTGTAGGCGATCTGCGTGGTGTCGGTCTCTTCGTCGTAGACATTCATGACCAGCTCGACGGTATGGCCGGACAGGTTGGCATAGACGGGGCCGGTCACCTCGTCAGCCTGGGTCACGGTGCACTCGACGCTGCCTGTGTACTCCAGCCCTTCGACAGTCTGCGTCAGACCATTGGTGATGAACTGCACCACTCCCGCGGCGGCGAGCATGATGATGATGCCCGCGGGGATGGTCACCCAGTACTCGGCCATTGCCTGGCCCCGTTGCCAGCGCAGCCACCGTCGTGTGAGTCTTCTGTGCTTCATGGCTACCCCCTCCGCTGAGAGATGATGCCGGATGAACTTTTATGAAACCTCTACCCTTATTCAACCGCCAGGAGATTAAGATCGACTTGATGAATTGTTAGCGTTTTGTCAAGATTTGGCCCCTTGTTTCGCCGCTGACCCCCCTGTTTCCCTGTGATGTCTGGCGTTTCTCGCGGAATCTGGGGCGGCGGGCCGGACAGGGAATTAATGAAATCTTCATGGAAGAGTGGCGGTGACCTGTTGGGGGTTGGCGCTGGCAGGGTGTGCGAGACTCTCCGGCGACCGGCGCGACGTTCTGGAAGTTCGCCGCGCGATTGAGTACAATCGCGGCGCATTCTGGATTAATGGCCTGGCTGAAGCAAGGAGCCTGAGCAGTGAAAATCTTTGTCCCTGGCCGCGTGTGTCTGTTCGGGGAGCATTCAGACTGGGCGGGCGGCTACCGGCGCATCAACGCCGAGATCGAGAAAGGCTACGCCCTGATCGCGGGCACCAACCAGGGCATCTACGCCAACGTGGAGCCACACCCCACCGCCCTGATCCTCACCAGCACCACCCCCGATGGAACCCGTCACGGCCCCTATGAAATCCCCATGGAACCCAAAGCGTTGCTCGAAGAAGCGCAGCGCGGCGGCTTCTGGAGCTACATTGCGGGCGTCGCCTATCAGATGCTCACCAACTATCACGTGCGCGGCCTGATCATTGACAACTACAAGACCGATCTACCGGTCAAGAAGGGTCTGTCGTCCAGCGCGGCGATCTGTGTGTTGACCGCGCGCGCTTTCAACCGTGTTTACGATCTCAAGCTGACCACGCGCGGCGAGATGGAGATCGCCTATCAGGGCGAGATCACCACGCCGTCGCGCTGCGGGCGTATGGATCAGGGCTGTGCCTTCGGCAACCGCCCCGTGCTGATGACCTTCGACGGCGAACGGCTGGACACCGAGGAGTTGCGGGCGGGCAGCGATCTTTATTTCGTGCTGGTAGACCTGCAGGCGCAGAAGGACACCATGGAAATCCTGGCGCGCCTCAACCGTTCCTATCCCTTCGCCGACAACGAGATCGAAGAGGGCGTGCAAAAGCTGCTCGGCCCGATCAACAAACGCATCGTGCATCAGGCGGTCGAGGCGCTGAAGGCGGGCGACGCCGAAAAACTGGGCGCGCTGATGGTGGAAGCGCAGCAATTCTTCGACCGCTACGCCGCCCCTGCCTGTCCGGAGGAACTGACCGCGCCCGTGTTGCACCGCGTGTTGAACTACGAGCCGCTTCAGCCGCACATCTGGGGCGGCAAGGGAGTCGGCTCGCAGGGCGACGGCACGGCGCAGTTCATCGCCCGCAGCGAGGCCGATCAGCAGGCGATCATCGAGATCATCGAGCGCGACCTGGGCATGCCCTGTCTCAAGCTGACGCTCACCCCTGGCCCGCAGGTGCGCAAGGCGGTGATCCCGGCGGCGGGCTTCGGCACGCGCCTGTTCCCGGCGTCCAAGGCGGCGAAGAAGGAACTGTTTCCCATCGTGGATCGCGACGGCGTCGCCAAACCGGCCATCCTGCTGATCGTCGAGGAGGCGCTCAACGCGGGCATCGAGGAAATCATCATCATCGTGCAGCCCGATGACCTGCGCGAGTTCGAGTTCTTCTTCAAGCATCAGGTCTCCATCGAAAATTACAACAAGCTCCCCCGCCATTTCCAGGACTACTCGCGCTACCTGCTGGAGATCGGGCAGCGGGTCAGGTTCGTCGTGCAGCATACACAACAGGGATTTGGTCATGCTGTCTACACGGCCCGCGAAGCCGTGGGCGACGAGCCGTTCCTGCTCATGCTGGGTGACCATCTCTACCGCTCCGAGACCGATCGCTCCTGCGCGCAGCAGATCATTGACGTGTTCAATCAGCGCGGCGTCAGCGTGCTCGGCCTGCGCCGGACGCCGGAAGATCAGATCGCCAACTTTGGCACGGCGACCGGCATCTGGGTCGAGGAAGGGTCGGTGCTCAGCATCACCGAGTTCTCCGAAAAGCCTACGGTGGACTACGCCCGCGAGTGTCTGCGCGTGCCCGGCCTGCCGGAGGGCGAATACCTGACCGTCTTCGGGCAGTACGTGATCAAGCCGCAGATATTCGACTACCTGGAAGAGCACATCGAGCACAATGTGCGCGAGCGCGGCGAGTTTCAGCTCACCTCGGCGCTGGATCGGCTGCGGCGAGAGGATGGTTTTCTGGGAGTGATCGTGCAGGGGCGGCGTTTCGACATCGGCATTCCTGAATACTACCTGGAGACACTGCGCACTTTTGGGGCAGACTGAGCAGTCCGTCTGCGACGAAGGTCTCAGGTTCAAGGGCGGACAACTATTGAACGCCTCTCGAACACTTAACTT
>DDBP01000403.1:0-3327 GCA_002332795.1 Anaerolineales bacterium UBA2029
GCGGCGGGCGAAGGGGCGGCTTCCCCTCGCCCCGCGACGCAGTCGCGAGGGAGAGGGGATTGAGGGGTGAGGGGCAGATGCTGTATGAAAGTTCATAACAGCCTCTAGGCTGCTGGCATTCGTCAATAGTCACAAGAGGAATGCCCCTGAGGTCCCCAGTTGGACTATCATAGGAGTAGAGCAGGATCATGTGCCCCTCAGGGGCAGGAGAAGCCATCTATGAATGCCATGCGCAAGCTGTTCGTGTTGGCGGTGTTGGTTGGCAGCCTTGTTCTGGGTGCGGTCTGGCAGCCAGTCTTGGCGCAGGAAGGGCAAGCCTATCAGGAATACGCGGTCACCCTGGACAACGGGATCGCCGCCATTGTCAATCAACCGGCTGGGGAAGGGCCGCTGCCCGCCGTCTTGATGTTGCACGGGTTTGCCAGTCACAAAGACGAAGTGGGAGATATGTACAAGCGCCTGGCCGCAGCTCTGGCGGAGCAGGGTATTGCCTCGCTGAGGCTCGACTTTCGCGGCTGGGGCGAGAGTGCGGGCGGCATGGAAAACAGCACAGTGCAGGGGATGGTGGAGGACGCCGAAGTCGGCTACACCTACCTGACCTCCCTTGACTTCGTGGACGATAGCCGCATCGGAGTCATCGGTTTCAGCCTGGGGGGCAGGATCGCTATCGTCTCCGCCGCCCAACATCCGGATTGGTACCAGACGATGGTGTTGTGGTCAACGGGCGGTAACATTTCGCCGGACTTCCTGGGCCAGGAGAATCTTGACGCGGCCCGCGCCAATGGGCAGGTCACGGTTGACCTGGGCTGGCGTCAGGTGACACTCGGCGTTGGCTTCTTCGACAGTCTGACGCTCTATGACATGGAAACCGAGTATCCCAAATTCAGCGGCTCGGTCTTCATTGTGGCCGGTTCCGAAGACCCCGATCCGGCTCAGTATTTGCAATGGTACTTGGACAATGCTCAGGGAGAACTGCGCGCTGCCTACCTGGTCGAGGGCGGGGATCACATCTACGCCGTGTTGACCGATGATCAGACAATGGCGGAGAGCGTGATCGAGACCACCGCCGACTGGTTCGCGCTCGCCTTGAACTGAGCGAGCGACGCAGGGACCGAATAGAGGGCCAGGGACTGTATCCCCTGGCCTTTTTCGTTTCAGCCGCGGTACTCGCGCACCTGATTCATGTTCTGGCGCACCATGCGCAGGGCGCGGTGTTCCGCTTCGTAAAGGATGCGCTCTTCGTCCAGGGTGAGCAGTTGCCGGTCGCGCATCAACCATTGCCCATCTACCAGCACATGGGTGACATCGGCTCCGCGCGCCGCGTGCACCAGGTTGGCGATCAGATCGTGGCGCGGGCGCAAGTGCGGGCGGTCCATATCTACCAGCATCAGGTCGGCGGTCATGCCTGCGGCCAGGACTCCGCTCTCGGCGAAACCCATCGCCAGCGCGCCGTTGCGCGTCGCCATGCGCAAAGCAGTGTCGCCAGGCACAGCTTCCGGATTCTGCGTCTGATACTTCTCCAGCCAGACTGTCTGGCGGACGATATCCCACATATCCATCACCGCGTTCGAGGCTGGGCCGTCGGAGCCGAGCGCCACGCGGGTGATGCCCGCTGCCTGCAGGTCGGTCAACGAGACGTGAATGGGCATGGCCAGCTTCATGTAGGTGATGGGCGTGCGCGCGATGGTCACTGGCTTCTCGGCCAGCAGCGCGCGGTCGTCGGGGGTCAGGGCCAGGCAATGCGCGGCGACAGTGGGGTGGTCAAAGACTCCCAGCGCGGCCAGTTGTTCGACCGGCGTCTGCCCATAACGGGCCTGGGCGTTGACGACCTGCTCCTGGGATTCGGCCACGTGCAGATGGATCGGTAGCTGATACTGCTCCGCCAGTTCGACCACCTGACGCAGGAACTCCGGTGGGCAAATATAGGGGGAGTGCGGCCCCAGGCAGGTGTGGATGCGCCCGTCACCTGCCCCCTGCCAGTCGCGGCTGAAGGCCAGTTGCGTCGCAGCTCCGGGGCCGATTTCCTTGTCGTCGCCGATGCCGAAAGTGCACCAGGTGAGCAAAGCCTTCATGCCGCTTTCCAGCACTACCTGCGCCACGCGATCCATGTAGAAATAGTGGTCGTTGAAGGCAACCGTGCCGCTGCGGATCATCTCGCAGGCGGCCAGCGCCGCGCCCCAATAGACATCGTCGGGCATCAGGGCGCTTTCTGCCACCCAGATTTTTTCGTTGAGCCAGCGCGGGAAGGGCAGATCTTCGGCCCAGCCGCGCTCAAAGGTCATGGGCGCGTGACAATGCGCGTTGAAGAAGCCGGGCAAGACCACCTTTCCGGCAGCGTCAATGATTTCGTCCGCCTGCGTGTCTGGGGGCAACTGACCGATCTGCGCGATCCGTTTGTCCTCGATCAGCAGATCGGTATTGCGCAGAACGGTACCGGCTTCGTCCAGGGTAACGACATCGGCCCCTTTGATCAGAATGCGCTTCATGATGGCCGTTCTCCTCATGAATAGCTACGCGGTAACAGCGCGGTTGCTGGCAAGTACTGCGCGAATTGTACAGGGCGGCGGGGCAGAGGACAATACGGCGGAAAACTGTCTTTTCGGGCGAGGCCGCTTTGCGCTACAATCTGATGTGCTCTTTTCTCCGGCTAGCTCAAGGGAATACGTACCATGGCCTTGCAAATCTACAACGTCTTGCATCGTGAGAAACAGCCCTTTGAACCGCTGCACGAAGGCAAGGTGAACATGTACGTCTGCGGCCCGACGGTCTACGATCACGCGCACGTAGGCCACGCCAAGACGTATGTTTCGTTCGATGTGGTGGTACGCTATCTGCGCTGGCGCGGCTATGACGTGCTCTATGTGCAGAACCTGACCGACGTGGGGCATCTGCTGGATACGGGCGAGGATCGCGTCCTGAAAAAGGCCCGTCAGGCGCAGGCCCTGCCGATGCAGATCGTGGAAACCTACGCCCGCAGCTATTTCGAGGACATGGATGCGCTGGGCGTGGTGCGCCCTGACATCAGCCCGCGGGCCAGTTGCCATATCCCCGATCAGATCAAGATGATCCAGACGCTGATCGAGAAGGGATATGCCTACGTCACCGAGCAGGGCAACGTCTACTTCGACGTGTATAGCTGGCCGGAGTACGGCAAGCTTTCCAACCGTCGCCTGGACGACCAGGAAGCGGGCGCGCGCGTGGACGTGCGCGACGACAAGCGCCATGCCGAGGACTTCGCCCTGTGGAAAGCTGCCGAGCCGGAGCACATCCTGCGCTGGGATAGTCCCTGGGGCGAGGGCTATCCGGGCTGGCACATCGAGTGCTCCG
>DDBP01000403.1:3418-3802 GCA_002332795.1 Anaerolineales bacterium UBA2029
GCTGGCACATCGAGTGCTCCGCGATGGCCACAAAGTATCTTGGCCCCACCTTCGATATTCACGGCGGGGGCGTGGACAACATCTTCCCGCATAACGAATGCGAGATCGCGCAGAGTGAGGCAGCCAACGGCGTCCCCTTTGCCCGCTACTGGATGCTGGTAGGCAGCCTGACGGTGCCGGACGAGTTCGGTATCCCGGTCAAGATGTCTAAGAGCCTGGGCAATTTCTACACCATCAAGGATGCGCTCAAACTGCACCGGCCCGAAGTGTTGCGCACCTTCATCCTGACCAGTCACTACCGCAACCCCATTGTCTTCAGCGAGGAAGCGCTCGACAGTGCCCGCAAGGGTTGGGAGCGCATCTATGGGGCGGTGCGATTGGTGC